>NZ_VIVK01000001.1:5832963-6177284 GCF_007828865.1 Kribbella amoyensis | reverse complement strand
CCAGCCGTGACCAGGCGATCTTCTGGGCGTACGGGATGAACGGCGCCCCGCAGGTCTGGCTGCGCGCCGAACCCGGCAGCAACCGTCTCCGGGGCACCGTCACCACCTCGTCGGGCTCGGCGACGGTCACCTCGTCCGGGGCGCACGCCGACGGCAAGTGGCATCACGTGGTGCTGCGCAGGCAGGGCGGCACGGTCACTCTGCTCGTCGACGGTGCCACGGCCGGGTCCGCCGCCGGCGCTGCGGGGCCTGTTACGTCGAGCGATCCCACGCCGATCACTGTCGGCCAGCGGCTCGACGGGGCGAACCGATTCCACGGCGAGATGGACGAGTTCCGGATCTACGACCGCGCCCTGTCCAACGCCGAGCTCTGGCTGATGCGGGTCGGCGGCGTCGGCAGCAACTCGGGTCTCACGGCGTACCTGCCCATGAACGCTGTCACGAAGCACTGACAAGCCCGGGGATAGGCCGCCGGTGGTGGTCAGTCGACCACCGCCGGTGGGGCCTTGTCGTCGAGGAGGTGGGAGACCTCGCGTTTGCGGGGGAGCATCAGGGCCGGGATCAGCGTGAGGATGACCAGGATCCAGGCGACCCAGAAGGTGTTCGCGAACGCCTCGGCGGCCTCGACCAGGCCGCGGGCGATCGCAACGGGGTCGAGGTGCAGCGGGATGAGGCTCTCCGGGCGAGTGTTCGCCAGGATGGCCGCCTGGGTCTCGTGCAGGCCTCCGTCGAGCCCGGGGATGTTCTCCGTACCGGGGATGATCGGCGAGTTGTTCAGCTGGTTGGTCAGGATCACCGACATGGTCGCCACGCCGCAGGACGAGGCGATCTGCTGGGTGATGTTGAGCAACGTGGACCCGCGGGCGACCTGCGGACCGGCGAGCGTCTTCAGCGCCGAGGTGAACAGCGGCATCATCGTGGCGCCCATCCCGAAGCCCATCACGATCAGCATGCCGATGATCAGCGGGTACGGCGTGGTCGCCGTGAGCTGGGTCAGGCCGAACATGCCGATGACGATCAGCGCGAGCCCGACCGGCACGATCCGCCCCACCGGCACCTTGTCCACGAGGCGGCCGGCGATCGGCATCGTCACCATGGCACCGAGTCCCTGCGGAGCCACCAGCAGACCCGCCTGCAGGGTGGACTCGCCGCGGACCTGCTGGAAGTACGTCGGGACCAGGAGGAGTCCGCCGAAGAACGCCGCGGCGAACAGGAACATCGTGATGATCGAGACGGTCAGGTTGCGGTTGCGGAACAGCCGGAGATCGAGCAGCGGGTGCTCCGGCCGGAACGAGTGCCAGACGAACGCCCCCATCAGCAGCAGCCCGACCAGCATCGAGGCCCACACCCGGGGCGCGCCGAAGTCCCCGTTCTCGGCGGGCAGCGACGACACTCCGAACAGGAACAACGCGAGACCGGGCGACATCAGCGCGACGCCGACGACGTCGAGCGACTCGGAGCGGTGCGGGGTGTCCTTGGCCAGCGCGAACCAGGCGTACACCAGCGCGACCACGCCGAGCGGCACGTTGATGAGGAAGATCCAGTGCCAGCTGGCGACCTGGATCAGCCAGCCGCCCAGGATCGGTCCCAGGATCGGGCCGAGCAGCATCGGCACCCCGAGGATGGCCATCAGCCGCCCCATCCGGTGCGGTCCCGCGGCCCGGGTCATGATCGTCATCCCCAACGGCATCAGCATGCCGCCGCCGAGGCCCTGCAGGACCCGGAACGCGATCAGCATGTCGATGCTCTGTGCGGTCGCGCACAGCGCGGAGCCGGCCGTGAAGAGGAAGATCGCCATCATGTACAGCCGCTTGGTCCCGAACCGGTCGGCTGCCCACCCGGTCAGCGGGATCACGGTCGCCAGCGCCAGCGTGTACGCGGTGACCGTCCAGGCGACATGCGAGTACGAGACCGGATTCTCGGGCGATCCGAACTCGACCTGGAACGTCGGCAGCGCGACGTTGACCACGGTGATGTCGAGGATCGACATGACGGCGCCGAGCACCACGACGCCGGCGATCTTCAGGACCGCGGCGTCGATCGTGTCGGGGTACTCGGGCTGGGTCGTCGGTTGGCTCATCTTCTGCTCCCCCTGAGCACGGAACACATCGCTGCTGACACTACGCGCGAATCCCTGCCCTGGCAGCAGAATCCTGGCCCGACCGCGGATGAAGGCGAGGGCTACATCAGTAACGGTCCGGCGGGATCGGCAGCAGGCTGGATCCCTGGTGTCGGACACGGAGGGTGAGAGTTGTGAGCGGTTCTGGTGCGCGGTCGGGACCTGGTCGAACGTTCGCTCTGTCGGACGTCCATGGCCACCTGGATCGGCTCGAGGCCGTCTTGGCGAGGGCGGGGCTGGTCAACGGCCCGGGGTCCTGGACCGGCGGGGACGCGACCTTGTGGTTCCTCGGCGACTACGTCGATCGGGGACCGGACGGGCTCGCCGTGGTCGACCGCGTCCGGGCGCTTCAGGCCGAGGCGGCGGCCGCCGGTGGCCGGGTCGGCGCGCTGCTCGGGAATCACGAGGTGCAGCTCCTCGCCGCGTATCACTTCGGCGACCTCCCGGTTCCGGCACTCGCTCCGTACCCGGACTGGCTCAGTGGTTGGCAGGCGTTCGGCGGCCGGCCGGCGGATCTGAACGGACTCCGTGAGGAACACCTCCGGTGGTTGTCGGACCTGCCGGCCGTTGCTGTGGACGGGGACCTGCTGCTCCTTCATTCCGACACGGACCACTACCTGGAGCTCGGGGCGACGGTGTCCGCCGTCAACACCCGGACGGCGGAACTGCTGGCCTCGACGCAGGTCGACGACTGGGTGACGCTGTGCGAGGTCCTCGGGTCACGGGGCGCCTTCCGCGATCCAACGGCTCGGCGGTTGGATCGCGTGCTGGCGGCGTACGGTGCGCGACGTCTGGTCCACGGCCACAGCACCCTCGGGAAGCACTTCGGGTTGCGAGGACGGGCCGCCGTGGCGCCGTTCGAGTACGCTGCTGGACGGGCCACGGCCATCGACGGCGGCGTCTTCGAGGGCGGGGAGTTGCTGCTGGCAACCATCAGGACAGGGCGCGATCGGCGGTGAGCGGTGATCGAGTACGAGCTGGCCCACGGTGACCTGACCGCGACCCGGTTCGCGATCTCGCCGTTGAACGAGACGGTACTGAGCCTGCGCGCGGTCCAGAACCCAGCGAGGTACCCGTTGCACCGCGCGTGGTTGCGGACCCTGCCCGACCTCGGCGACCTCCCGGACCTGGCCCTGCTGCTGTCACTGCTGACCCGGCGCGGCTGGTCCCCGGACTTCCTGACCCCGGTACCACCGGACCCGACCGTGACCTTCGCCGACGAGCTGGCACGGATGGCGGCGACCCCGGCCGAGCAGGTTCGCGCCGACCTCGCGAGGCTGCCGGGGATCGTGCTCTCCGAAGAGCCTGGCGTCTTGCTCCGACGCGTGGCCACGGCGCTGGACGCATATTGGGCGGTCGCGGTCGAGCCGTCCTGGCCCCGGATGCGGATGCTGCTCGAAGCCGACATCAGCTACCGGAGCCGGGTCAGCTCGGCAGCAGGTCTCCAGGCGATGCTCACCGGACTGTCGGACCGGATCACCTTCGAGCCGCCGGTGATCAGGATCGCGATCCCGCAGGCGCCGGCCCGTTACGTCCGGACGGACGGCCGCGGCCTGGCCCTGATGCCGAGCCTCTTCGCGCTGCACACCGCGGCCCCGGTCGATCCCGCCGGCCCACCGATGATCGTGTACGCGGCCCGCGGGGTGGCGACCTTGTGGGAGCGACGCCCCGCGGTACCACCGGACGCCCTGGCCGCCGTTCTCGGCACCGTCCGCGCCGGCCTGCTGGCCCGCCTGGCCGAGCCGGCCAGCTCGACGGAACTCGCGCTCGACCTGGGCGTCACCACCTCGGCCGTCAACCAACACCTCCGGGCACTCAGGAACGTCGGCCTGCTGGAGTCGGCCAGATCCGGCCGATCCGTGCGCTACCGCCGCACCGCGCTCGCCGACCAGCTGCTCCAACACGCCGGCGAGTGACGTCAGCCGCCGTCGGCGTCGATGCGGTAGCCCAGGCCGCGGACGGTCTCGATGGCGTGGCGGTGGAAGGGGATGTCGAGCTTGAGGCGGAGGTACCGGATGTAGACCTCGACCACGTTCGGGTCGCCCTCGAAGGCCGAGTCCCAGACGTTCTCGAGGATCTCGCTCTTGCTCACGGTCTCGCCGCGGTGCCGCATCAGGAAGGCGAGCAGACCGTACTCGCGGCGCGTCACCGTGATCTCCCGGCCCGCCCGCTCCACCCGCCGCCGGACCGGATCCAGGACGAGATCGCCGGCCGCCATCACCACCGGCCGTTCAGGCGCACCGCGCCGGATCAGGGCCCGCAACCGGGCGATCAGGACGATGAAGCCGAACGGCTTGGTCAGGTAGTCGTCCGCCCCGAGATCGAAGGCGTCCGTCTGGTCGTAGTCACCGTCCTTCGCGGTCAGCATCAGGACCGGGGTCCAGACGCCGCGGGCGCGGAGCTGTTCGAGGACCTTGTAGCCGTTCAGCTTGGGCAACATGATGTCGAGCACGATCACGTCGTGCTGGTGCTCGGTCGCCGCCCAGAGACCGTCCTCGCCGGTGTGGGCGACCTCGACCACGAAGCCGTCCTCGGCGAGGCCGTGCCGGATCGTCTCGGCCAAGGGGACCTCGTCCTCGACTATCAGCACCCGCATGGTCCCAGTGTCCGTCGCCGCACCTGAGCGCCGGCTGAGTGAGGCGACTGGGTGAGTCGGCTGGGTGAATCGGCGTGGTCGATCGGTGACGCCCGGTCAAGGCTCACGGCAGCGGCAGGGTGACCGTCGCGACGGTCCCGCCGGTCGCCGCGGCGGTCAGGGTGACCGTCCCGTCGTGCGCCTTGGCGATCTCCTGGACGATCGACAGGCCCAGGCCCGATCCGCCGCTGGCCCGGTCCCGGCTCGTGTCCAGGCGGACGAACCGCTCGAAGACACGGAGCCGGTCCTGTTCCGGGATGCCGTTCCCGTCGTCCTCGATCGTGACGATCGCCTGCCCGGCACGCTGGCTGGTACTCAGCCGGACGGTACTGTGCGCGGCTCGCGCGGCGTTGTCGACCAGGTTGCGGATCAGCTGGCTGAGCCGCAGCGAGTCGCCCAGGACGCGGACCGGGTGCACGTCGGTCACGACCTTGACCTCGCCGCCGGCCTCGCGCAGGCGGCGGACCTCGGTGTCGACGAGATCGTCGAGATCCACCTCCGCACGCTGCAGCGGCAAGGCGGCCTCGTCGGCCTTCGCCAGGATCAGCAGGTTCTCGATCAGGCGCCGCATCCGGTCGGACTCCCCGAGCATCAGCCGGTGCAGGTCCTGCCAGGACTGACCGCGAGCGGCCGGCCCGATCACCTCCAGGCCCGCGTTGACCGTGGCCAGCGGAGACCTGAGCTCGTGGCCGGCGTCGGCGACGAACCGGCGCTGGGTGGCCTGGCCGGCTTCGAGCCGGTCGAGCATCTCGTTCATCGTCAGGGCCAGCCGGGCCACCTCGTCGTCCGTCGCCGGCACCGGGACCCGCTCGGTCAGGTCGGTGGACCCGATGCCCTGCACCCGTCGGCGGATCCGTTCGACCGGGCGCAGCGCCTGACCCGCCAGCAGCCAGGCCGCGACCCCGACCACGACCAGCAGGACGGGGAAGCCGATCGCGAGGTACCTCGTGACGGTGGCCACGGTCGACCGCTGGGTCCCGACGGAGGTCGCGACCACCACGGTGTACGTCCGGCCGTCGTGCTCGGCGCCCTGGGCGACGAGCAGATAGTCCTGGTCGTCCTCGAACAACTCCAGGTCCCCGGCCTCGGTTCGCTGGACCGTCCCCGCGACGGGACGCAGATCGGTCAGCGCCGTGGTGTCCGCCTGAGCCGACGACGCCGCGACGACGCGCCCCGAACTGTCCAGGACCTGGATCACCTGGCCGGGCCGGGTGGTCTCGGGCAGATCCTGAGCGAGGGACGTGACCCCTTCGTCGCTGATCTGGTTCGCGACCTCCGCCGCGCGTTCGTCGGCAGCGTCCGAGACGCCGGTGATGAGGGCTCGTTGCAGGAGGAGCAGCAGGACCGCGGCGCCCAGGGCCATCGCGACCGCGACCACGACGACCGCGGCTGCGGTCGATCGGCTGCGGACGGTCGCAGGCCGCAGTCTGGAGATCGCCTTGCGTACTGCGGACACCATGCGCCCCCTCTCCTCCGGGCCAGGGCCGGTCGGCCGCGGATGATCGATCACCACCATCGTCGCGCACCGCCGTGCGGCCTCCCAGCGAACGCCTTCGGAGCACCCACCGCGTCCTGGCAACGACGTCAGCGAAGCGTGGCGAACAGGTCGTCCAGCGGCTCGGCCGGGATCCTTCCGTGCTCGACGAACCACTCCCGCCCGAGCATCCGCCGGAACAACCAGGGCGGCAGCCTCAGCAGGAGACCGAGGGTCCGGGCGCCCTCGTCGGAACTGGCCTGGCTGGCGTGGGCCTCGAAGGCGCGCCGCTTGGCGTCGGTGTAGCGGCGTATGTCGACCCGGTGGGTGATCGCCGTACTCGGCGTGTAGGCGTCGTCGAAGTCGCCGGCCCGGACGTCGGGCAGGATGCCCGGGATCGCCTCGACCACGCTGACCAGTCGCTGGATCAGCCGACGGTCGATCGTTGCCTCCAGCACCAACGGGGTACCGGCCCTGGTCGCGGCGTACGTCCCGGCGAAGTGGACCTGGCGATGGTCGGGATGGCCGTACCCGCCGGCGGGGTCGTAGATCGTCAGCGCGTCGGCCCGTTCGGCGCGCAACAACTCGATCAAAGGCCGGGCAGCCTCGTCGGTCGACAGGGTGCTGAAGCCGCCGGGAACCGGCGAGCCGGTGGAGCCGGAGTCCTTGAAGCCGAAGTGGACGACCCGGGCGCAGCCCAGTTCGGCCGCGGCCCGGTCGAGCTCCTGCCGGCGCCGGACGGCGAGCCGGCCGTCGGCGCGGTAGGACGTCGCCGCGGCACCGGCCTCACCGTCGGTCGCGACCGCGAGGACGACGCGATGTCCTTCCGCGGCGAGCCGGGCGAGGGTTCCGCCGGTCAGCAGAGCCTCGTCGTCCGGGTGCGCGTGGAAGGCCACGAGCGTGAAGCTTTGCGTCACTTGGCCAGCATTGCACGGCTCAAGCGCCGGACCTCGTTGCTCTCAGCTCCCTCTCAGCGCCTCCTGCCCAGGCTGGGTGCGATGACGAAGAACGACGACCGACCGGGAACCGGCAGGACCCGCACCCGACGCCGCCGGGTGGTGACGTCCGTCCTGACCGGGGTGCTGTCGGCCGCCCTGGTGGCATTCCTGCCGCGGGCGGTCGGCGCGACCTGGAGCCAGGTCGGCGGGGTCCTCGGCCGGGTGTCGGTGGGATCGCTGCTCTTGCTCGCGGTCGTGTGGATCGCGGGTCTGTGGGCGCACTCCTACGTCCTGGCGGCCTCCCTGCCAGGACTGTCGAAGCGACGCGGCCTGACACTGAGCCTGACCGGGAGCGCGGTGGCGAACGTCCTGCCGCTCGGCGGCGCCGCCGGGACCGCCCTGAATTTTGCGATGGTCCGACGCTGGGGTTTCAGCTCGGCGGCCTTCGCCGGGTTCATCGCCGTGACGACCTTGCTGAACGTCGGTTCGAAGCTGGGCGTGGTCGCGCTGGCCCTCGGACTGGTCCCGATCCTGCACAGTGCTTCGGCGTTCGCGTCGGCCGGCCTGCTGCTCGCACCGGTTCCGGTCGCGGTCGGGCTCAGCGTCTGGATTCTCGCGGACGAGCGAGTGGCCGTCATGGTCGGGGGAATCCTCGATCGAGTGATTCGCCGGACCCGGCTCCGCGAGCAACTGCCGGCGCTGCGGCGCTCGATCCTGCACCTGATGGAGGCCGGCTGGCGCACGATGAGTGCCGGGATGATCGCGTACGTGGCGCTCCAGTTGGCGCTGCTGTGGTTGTGCTTCCAGGTGCTGCACGTGCCGCTCGCGCTGCCGGTACTGTTCACCGCGCTCGCCGTCGAACGGCTGCTCACGCTGGTACCGATCACCCCAGGCAGCGCAGGGGTCGTCGAGGTGGGCACGACAGCGGCCCTGGTCGCGCTCGGGGGAGACCCGGCCGGTGTGACCGCGGGGCTGTTGCTGTTCCGGGGCTTCACCTATCTGATGGAGATCCCGGTCGGCGGTGTGACCCTGGCGGCCTGGTCGTGGCTCCAGCATCGGACCCGGCAGGCGGCGCTGGCCGGATGAGGATCGCGCTGGTCTCCGACTGCTACCTGCCGAGGCTGGGCGGCATCGAGCTGCAGGTCCACGACCTCGGCGCGCAGCTGACCCAGGCGGGGCACGAGGTCACGGTCTTCACCCTGACTGACGGGCCGTCAGCGGCCGGTGATGTTCCCGTGGTCCGGCTGCCGAGGCTGGCCGGTCTCCCATCTCCGTCGGCTGTCGAGACGTTGCGGGCGGAGCTGCCGCGCTACGACGTTGTGCATTGTCACTCGTCGTTGCTGTCGCCCTTGGCATGGCGAGCCGCGCGCCTGGTGGAAGGCGCGATCGTCACCCTGCACTCCCTGCCCAGCCCGTCGACCCCCTGGCCCGTCGAGTCCATCGATCGGTACGTCGGCAGCGTTCGGTGGACCGCGGTCAGTCAGGCAGTGGCCGGTGCACTCCACAGGTTGTTGCCATACCGGTCGGTCGAGGTGCTGCACAACGGCGTCGACCCGGCCCAGTGGCGTACTCCGCGGCTCCTTGATCATCCGCCGACGATCGTGAGCACGATGCGGCTGACGCGGCGCAAACGGCCGATGGCCTTGCTGCGGGTCCTGCGGAGCGTCCGCGATCTCATGCCGTCCGAGACGCAGCTCAGGGCGGTACTCGTCGGGACCGGGCCCCTGGCCGACGACGTGGCTCGGGCGGTTCGGCGGTGGGGACTCGGTGACCGGGTCGACCTGCCCGGGCGGCTGACCCGGTTCGAGATCCAGCAGCTGTACGCGACGGCGGACGTCTACGTCGCTCCCGCGGAGCTGGAGTCGTTCGGTGTGGCGGCGCTCGAAGCACGCTGCGCGGGACTGCCGGTGGTAGCGATGGCGTCCGGCGGGGTCGGTGAGTTCGTCCGGCCCGGAATCGAGGGCTACCTCGTCGGGACCGACGCACAGCTCGCGTCCACGGTCGCCGCGTTGCTGACCGACCACGAGCGGCTCGTCCGGATCCAGGAACGCAACCGGGCAACGGATCCGGTGATGACCTGGCCGCACGTGGTCGATCAGCATCTCGCGGTGTACCGGACTCAGCGTCCGCTCAGCCCGCAGTTCCTAACGTCGGCGTCATGATGCTCGACGCACCGAGGACGCAGGACCTGGCCGGCTGGGGCAGAACGGTCCACCGGACCACCCAGGTACGACGACCCACCTTCGACACCGCCTTGGTCGAGGCGGTCCTGGCCGAGCCGAAGATCACGGTCCGGGGAGCCGGCCGGAGCTACGGCGACGCGGCCCTGCCCGGTGCCGGGATCGTGCTGGACATGACGTGCCGCGACCGGATCGTCTCCTTCGACGAGGGGACCGGAGTCCTGGTCGTCGAGGCCGGCGCGCTGCTCAAGGACGTGATCGACCTGACCTTGCCGTCGGGCTGGAAGCTCCCGGTGGTCCCAGGAACCGAACGCGTCACGGTCGGCGGCGCGATCGCGAGTGATGTCCACGGCAAGAACCACCCGGGGGCCGGGTCGTTCGGGCAGCACGTCCACTGGCTGGCGTTGCTGCGGTCGGACGCGGCGATCGTCCAGCTGTCCGCCGGGCTGGACGCCGACGCCTTCTGGGCCACGGTCGGCGGGATGGGCCTGACCGGGGTCATCCTCCGGGCGGCCCTCCAGTTGGAACGGGTCGACACCGGCTGGGTGATCCGGAACCGGCGCCGGACCCGGTCACTCGACGAGACGCTCGAGGCGATGCGAGCGATCTCGGTCCGGCAGGAGCTCGATCCCGACCGGCACGCGATCGCCTGGCTGGACGGGCACGCGCACGGCCGGACGCTCGGACGGGGGATCGTCGACGAGTTCTACGGCGCGTCCACCTTGGATCTGCCGACCGCGGTCCCGCCCTTCCCGGAGACTCGGATCACCGGAACGCGCCGGCGCCGCTCCCTGCCCGGACCCGGCATCGTTTCGAGGGCCACCATCGCCGCCGCGTCGACGGCCCGCTGGCACGCCGGCCGCTCGATGAACTCGCAGGTCCTGCCGCTGCGGACGGCGCTGTCCCCGCTGGATCGCGTCGAGGCGTGGCCGGCCGCCTTTGGGCGCAGGGGTCTCGTCCAGTACCAGTTCGCCGTGCCGCCGGAAGGCTCCGGAGTACTGCGGGAGGTGCTCGTGTACCTCGGGACGCACGGGATGACGCCTGCCCTGACGACGCTGAAGAACCTCGGCTTCGGTACCGCCGGGCCGCTGTCGTTCTCGATCCCGGGCTGGACCCTGGCCGTGGACCTACCGGCCCGCTGGCTCCATCGCCTGGACGCCCTGCGCCCTCTCGACAAGCTGGTGGCAAGCGCCGGCGGTCGCGTCTACCTGGCCAAGGATTCGGTCACCGATCCGGAGCTGGTCCCCAGGATGTACCCGCGCATCTGGTCCTGGCAGCACACCCAGCAACGCCTGGACCCGATCGGCCGCTGGACCTCCGGCCTGGCCGAACGCCTCGGACTGCTGCCATGACACCGGGCTCCGCCCTTCTCGTCGGTGGCTCGTCCGAGATCGGTATGGCGGTGCTGCTGCGGCTCCTCGGACCCGCTCCCCGCCGGGTCGTCCTCGCCGGCCGGCCGAGCGACGAACTCTGGCGGAACGCGGAGCGGCTGCGGACCGTCGGGTACTCGGTGTCGACCACGGAGTACGACGCCGGACTGACCGTCGAGGAGATCGACGGAAGGCTCGATCACCTGGCCGCGGAAGATCCGCTGGACCTCGTGATCGTGGCCGTCGGATCCCTCGCGTCGAAGTCGTTCGCGGAGGGCGTCGTCGTCAACGGTCTGGGCGTCTCGTTGTTGCTGCGCGCCTTGGTCCACCGCGGCACTGAGCAGATCGTGCTGCTCTCCTCGGCGGCCGCGGTCCGCCCGAGGCAGGCGATCGCGGCGTACTCGTTGGGCAAGCAGCTGGCCGATTCGACGGCCAGGCTGCTCGCGCGGCAGACCGCCGAGACCGGAGTCCGCGTCCTCGTCGTCCGGCCGGGCTTCGTCTCGACGCGGATGACGGCAGGCCTCCCGGTACCTGCCTTGTCGACGAGCCCGGAGCACGTGGCGAGGCGGGTGGCGTCCGCCGTCGACGGCCGGAGGACGGTGGTGTGGGTGCCGTGGATTCTCGGGATCGCCGTGCGCGTACTGAACCTCGTACCGCGTCGTCTTCTCCCGGTCGACCTGCGATGATCACCCACCGGAGGCGCTGGATCGCGTTGATCTGCTGCATCGCGCTCGCCATCCCCGTGACCTCGTACGTGCGGGCACTGCTGTACCCGGGCCAGGCGAGCTTCTCGGTGCGGACCGTCGAATGGATCCGGGACCACGGCGGCGGAGGGATCATCGACGCGATCGAGACCTGGCGGTACTCCCATCAGCAGCCGCCCGCGACCGGTGCACCGACCGACACCACGGCTCCGAGTACCCTCCCGCTTCCCCGCGCGGGCCGGTCCGGTCTCCGTACTGGTGGGGCCGGGCTGCCGGCGGTTCGGCTTCTCCCCGGCGTGACGCCCTTGCCACGCGAGGGCAGCTGGTCCGTCGCCAGACTGTCGAGCACGGGCGTGCCGCTGTTGTGGACAAGCTGGTTCCGAGTGGACCCGGGACACCTCCCGGTATCGGTCGCGGCCGCGTTGCTGCCACGCGACAGCTACTGCCTGCACCTGATGCCGGGGACTCGGGAACCGCTCGTCGGGATGGCGTCGAGGAACGGGTACTCCGTTCCGGTCCGGGACCGGCGCGCGCTGGTCGCGACGTTCAACGCGGGCTTCAAGATGAGGGACTCCCACGGAGGATGGTGGACCACCGAGTCGTCCGCGGTACCGCTGGTCGCCGGTCGCGCGTCGGTCGTGATCCTGCGTGACGGAACCGCCCGCATCGGTACCTGGGACCAGACCGTCCGGATGATGCCGGATGTGGTCGCCGTCCGGCAGAACCTCGATCCGGTCGTCGTCCAGGGCAAGGTCGTCCCCGGCCTGACCGTGAATGCGAACGGCCGCTGGGGATCCGTTCGCAGCCAGTTCCAGTACACCTGGCGCTCCGGGCTCGGAACGGATGCCCACGGCAACTTGATCTACGTCGCGGGCAGCAAGCTGACGCTGGCGACCCTCGCGGCAGCGATGGCGCAGGCCGGCATCGTGCAGGGTCTGGAGCTCGACATCCACCCCGCCATGGTCAGCTTCGACATCGAGCAACCGAGCGGGTCCGGCGGCGTGACCGGCCGGCGGTTGCTCGGCTCGATGAGCTCGCCGTCCGATCGCTACCTGGTCGCCGACCAGCGCGACTTCTTCTACGTGACGAGCCGATGACCGAGCTGCGGACCAGCAAGCCGCGTGCCGCGCAGGTCGGTACGGCGGGCGGCCTGCTGCGCCTGAGTCGTCCGCGGCAGTGGCACAAGGCCGCGATCGTCTTCGCGGCGCCGGCGGCCGCGGGCGCGCTCACGGTACCGGCGGTCGTGCTGCGGGCCACCCTGGCCGGGATCGGCTTCGTCCTGCTCGCGGCGTCGATCTACGCCGTCAACGACCTCCGCGACGCGCCGGACGACCGACGGCATCCGCGGAAGTGGTCACGCCCGGTCGCGGCCGGAGCGATCAGTCCGCCGGTCGCCCTGGCGTTCGGGGTGTCCGCCGCTGTCGCCGGGCTGATCATCGCCGGCGCACTCGGCTGGGCGACGTTCGGCCTCGCCGTCGCCTATCTGCTGGCCCAGGGTCTTTACGTCCTCGGCCTCAAACACGTGGCCGTGGTCGATCTGATGATCGTTGCCCTGGGCTTCGTTCTCCGCGCGGCCGCCGGCGCCACCGCCACCGGACTTCCGGTCTCGCAGTGGTTCCTGCTGGTCTCGCTCTTCGGCGCGATGTTCCTCGTCACCGGCAAGCGCAAGGCGGAGTACGTCGCGGCCGGCAACGCGATCACCAGGCCGGTGCTGGCGGCGTACTCGGTGGCGTGGCTGGACCAGGTGCTGACGGTCTCCCTCGTCGGCACGGCGTTCGTGTATGGCCTGTGGGCGTTCCAGTACATCCACCACGACACCTACCGCGAGCTCCTCGCCGTCTCCTTCCTGCCGTTCCTCACCGGCCTTCTCCGCTACGCCCTCCTCGTCTCCACCGGCCGAGGCGAGGAACCCGAACGCGAACTCTTCCGCGACCGCGTCCTCCTCGCAGCAGGCCTGACCTGGGTCACCCTCCTCACCATCGGCCTGTACCTCGCCTGACCCTGGCAGTCAGCCCAGGGAGTCGTTGGAGGTGGAGCTGTGGGTGTCGGGCGTGAGGCTGAGTTGGGCGCGGAGGGTCAGGTAGCAGGCTCCGGCGACGGGGACGGGGAGCCAGAACTGGACGAGGCGCCAGGAGAGGACGGCGAGGACCGCGGTCTCGGTGTCGACGCCGAATCCGGCCAGGGAGGAGATCGCGACCGCTTCGACGATGCCGAGGCCGCCGGGGGTGAGCGGGATGATGCCGGCGAGGTTGGCGAGGCAGTAGCTCAGGAGCAGGGTGACCGGGTCGACCCAGTCTCCGTACGCGGCGAGGAAGACGCCGAGGACGGCCGCGTCGAAGAGCCAGTTCAGGGTGGCCCAGAGCAGGAACGCCTTTCGGACCTTGGGGTCGGCGAGGAAATCGCGGAGCCGGACCGCGACGGCTTTGATGCCGCTGCGCGCCCGTCGGGGGAGCCGTTGGGTCGACGACCTCAGCAGGCGGGCCGACAGTCGTTCGAGGGCGGTTCGTTCACGGGCGGCGAAGATCCCGCCGACACCGAGGACCAGGCCGATCCCGAAGACGACCAGATAGGCCCCGGCGGCGTCGTGGAACACGATCGCGGGGATCGTGGTGAGCCAGGCGATCAGGACGAGCGCCAGCCACGTCCCGACCCCCTCGGCAGCGATCGTCGCCGTGACGTCCGTGGGGCGCGCACCGCCCACAGTGAGCAGGCGGAAACGGATCGCGGCCGCCGTCGCGCCGCCTCCGGGGACGACGTGGCTGACACCGTATCCGGTGAGGTCGGAGCGGAGGATCCAGGAGAACCGGGGGTCGCGGGGACGGAGCAGGGCGCGGGTGAAGAGCGAGTAGCAGACCAGGCTGCAGGCTTCCAGGACGATCGCCAGCGCGACCCAGGCGGGCTGCATCGTGCCGACGCGGTGCAGGGCGGCGCGTGCCTCCGCGAACCGGGACGGGCCGAAGTACGCGATCAGGGCCAGCAGGGTGAGCAGGGCCAGGACGGACCACAGGCGCAGCTGGGAACGTCGGCCCCAGGGGGCGGCTGCGGCGTCCCGGCGACCCATGGGTTCACCTCCTCCTCCGAGCTTCGATCGCCGCCCGCCCGGGACGCACGGGCCGATGGGTCCTCCGGCACGGGACCTTCGGCTCCCCGCCGCCGGATCCGCGGGCCGTCCGGCGAGCGACGGCGGGACCTTCGTCGCTGCCCGGAGCGCCGCCCGGCTGGTCGGATGGAAGAGAGGTACAGCGGCGGAAGGCGAGGACGGGACATGACTGGCGAGAAGGTCGTTCGGCTCACCGGCGAGGTCGACCCGGCCCAGGTGGGGGTGAAATGCGCCCAGCTGGCCGAGCTGACCGGAGCGGGCCTCCGGGTCCCCGAAGGATTCGCGGTCACCGCGGCTGCGTACCAGGAGTTCGTCCGGTCGGCGCGACTGCGGCCGGTGATCGCGCAGGAGATCCGGCGTTACCGGCACGGGCGGGACGTGCAGGTGGTCGCGGCGGCGATCCGGACCGCGTTCCACGACGCGTCCGTCCCTGACGATCTCGCCGACGCGATCCTGGAGGCATACGCGGGTCTCGGCGGGGAGGGTACTGAGGTCGCTGTCCGGTGCAGCCCGGTCGTGGTCGACGAGGGCGTGCGGGACGAGGTGTTCCTGCATCTGCACACCGGCGCGGACGTCGTGGGCGCTTGCCGGCGCTGCTTCGCGTCGTTGTTCAGCGCGGTGGCGGTAGCTGGACGGGAGCTCGACGGCGTGGACCACCTTGCCGCGGTCATGCCGGTGACGGTCGAGCGGATGGTCCGTTCGGATCTCGGCGCCTCCGGAACCGCACGTGGCGAGAACACCCTGGTCCGCATCCGCGCCGCCTGGGGCCTTGGCGATCCACCTCCGGAACGCACCGACCAGTACTCGGTGCGTGCCGGCACGGGCCAGTTGCTCGTCAAGCACCACGGCTCTCAGCGATCCAAGATCGTGTACGCCGACCCGCGCGGTACCCGAGAGGTACCGACCACGCGAACGGAACGGTCCGCCCTGGTCCTGACGGACGAGGAGATCCGCGAGCTCGCGCAATGGTCGGTCGCGGCCGATCGGTACTTCCACCGGCCCACGGAACTCGAATGGGCCAAGGACGGCCGCACCGGCGCCCTGTACGTGATCGAGGTCCGCCCCGGCCTGCGCTCCGCGATCGCGGTCGGCGCTCCTGGCGACGCGGTCCGCAAGCCGGTGCGGTGATGGCCATGCGGAAGCAGGTGGTCGTGGGGGTCGACAGCACGCCCGAAAGCCAGGTCGCCCTGCACCAGCGAGAGCTCGACGCCGCGGTGCAGTTCGTTCGGGACCGGCTCGGGTACGACCAGAGCTCGCCGTGTCCGGTGGTCGTCGTCCGGGGTGACCGCCGTAGCGGCCCGGTGGTGGTGGGGACGGATGGTTCATCGGATTCCGACGGTGCGTTGACGATGGCGTTCGAAGAGGCGGCCCGCACCGGGCAGCAGCTGACCGCGGTGTACTGCTGGCATCCACAGGAACACCACGGGGCCCCGATCGCGGATGTTCATCGGCTCCTGGCCCAGTGGCTGGCGGAGAGCCTGGAGCCATATCAGGCGAAGGACCCGGCGGTCGCGGGGCTGTTGCTGGGGTCGGTCAGCCAGAACCTGCTGCACCACGCGGCCTCGCCGGTGGCGATCGTACGGACGTGACCGCGACGCCACGCCCGGTGGAGGATCTGGAAACAGCGGATCCTCGCGAACCGGCCGACCGGCTGTTCCGGGATTTGCGGACCTCGGTGGACGGGTTGACGGCCCGGGAGGCGGAGCGCCGGCTGGTGGCCTACGGTCCGAACGAGCTGACCCGCCGGCAGGGATCGGGGTGGCTGGGGGAGCTGGTTCGGCAGCTGACCCACCCACTCGCGTTGCTGCTCTGGCTCGCCGCGGTCCTGGCGGCTGCCGGAGGTACGCCGGTGCTTGCGGTGGCCATCGTGGTCGTGATCCTGCTCAACGCCGGTCTCGCGTTCGTCCAGGAACGGCAGGCGGAACGCGCGGTCGAAGCGCTCGCCGCGTACCTGCCGGTGTTGACCACCGTGGTCCGCGACGGGGTGGCCGGCAGCGTCGAAGCCAGGACGCTCGTCCCGGGGGATGTCGTCGTTCTCTCCGAGGGCAACCGGGTCTCGGCCGACGTACGGCTGGTCTCCGGGGCGGTGGAGATCGACAACTCGACCCTCACCGGTGAATCCGTGCCCGTCGTCCGGTCCGCCGACCTGACCGATCCTTCGGGTGGACTGCTGGACGCGGGCGACCTGGTGTTCAGCGGGACGAGCTGTACGGCGGGAGAGGCTCGCGGGATCGTGTTCGCGACCGGGATGCACACCGAGCTCGGCCGGATCGCGGGGATGTCGCAGCGGGTGACGCGTGCGGACAGCCCGCTGGAACGGCAGGTCAAGCGGGTCGCCTGGCTGATCGCGGCGGTCGCGATCGGCGCCGGGCTGCTGTTCCTGCTGCTCGGGACGACGGTGGCCGGGCTGTCGTTGCCGGAGGCCCTCAATTTCGCGATCGGCCTGCTGGTGGCGAACGTACCGGAAGGCCTGCTGCCGACGATCACCCTGGCCCTGGCGGTCGGGGTACGGATCCTGGCCAGGGCCGGTGGAGTGGTGAAGCGGCTCTCGGCGGTCGAGACGCTCGGGTCGACGACGGTGATCTGCACCGACAAGACCGGGACGCTGACCCAGAACCGGATGCACGTGACCGACGTGTGGACACCATCGGGTCCGATCCCGCTGGACCGGTCGGACCAGGTGACCGTCCGGCGGTTGGCCGATGCGCTCGCGCTGTGTTCCAACGCCGATGCGGACACCGGTGACCCCACCGAGGTCGCCCTGGTGCGGGCCGCGGTGGAGCTGGGAACCGGCGTCGACGCCGCCGAGCGAGCGCGCCGCCGGACCGCACAGTTCGCATTCGATCCGTCGGTGCGGATGATGTCGACGATCGACAGGGAACTGGACGGCCGCGGCAAGATCGTGCACGCGAAAGGGGCGCCCGAGGAGATCCTGGCTCGGTCTACCCACTTCCTGACGGCCGCGGGGAGCCAGGTACTGACTGATCCCGACCGGGCCTGGTTCGCGCGGACCTTCACCGAGTTCGCCGGGCGTGGCCTGCGCCTGATCGGCGTGGCGGACCGGGTGATCGAGCCGGGATCGGGGCCGGCCGCGCGGACCGAGGTGGAGCGGGAGCTGACGTTCCTCGGCGTCGTAGCGATGCTCGATCCGCCCCGACCGGAGGTGGCCGACGCGGTCCGGCGGTGCCAGGCGGCGGGGATCCGGCTCATCGTGGTGACCGGCGACAACGGACTCACCGCGGCGGAGATCGCGCGGCAGGTCGGGATCGCCACCGACGACACGGCCGTCGTCACCGGGACCGAGCTGGATCGGATGAGCGAGTCCGACCTGGACCAGTTGCTCGCGACGCGGCGGAGCCTCGTCTTCGCCCGGAGCTCGCCGGAGTCGAAGCTGCGGATCGCGGACGCGCTGCGGGCCGAGGGGCACGTGGTCGCGATGACCGGGGACGGGGTGAACGACGCGCCCGCGCTGCGCCGGGCCGACATCGGGGTCGCGATGGGGGCCTCGGGCACCGATGTGGCCCGGGAGGCGGCCACGATGGTGCTCACCGACGACAACTTCGCGGACATCGTCACCGCGGTCGAGGCCGGCCGCCGGGTCTACGACAACGTTCGCAAGTTCATCGTGTACATCTTCGCCCACGCGACCCCCGAGGTCGTCCCGTTCCTCGTGTACGCGCTGTCGGGCGGGCGGATCCCGCTGCCGTTGACGGTGCTGCAGATCCTCGCGATCGACCTCGGGACCGAGACACTGCCGGCCCTCGCACTCGGCCGCGAACCCGCCGAACCCGGACTCATGGATCGGCCGCCCCGACATCGGTCCGACAGCGTGATCGACGGGCCGATGCTGGCTCGTGCCTGGGGTCTGCTCGGTGGGGTGTCCGCGGTCCTGGTCGTCGGCGTGTACTTCTGGACCCTGCTGGCGGGCGGCTGGCGCCCGGGCGATCCCACCGGGAGCGGGGAGGCACTGCATCACCTGTGGCTGCAGGCGACCACGATGACCTTCCTCGGGATCGTGGCCTGCCAGATCGGTACCGCCTTCTCCGCCCGGACCCAGTACGCCTCACTGCGCTCGATCGGCGTCCTGTCGAACCGGCTGCTGTTGTGGGGCGTCCTCTTCGAGCTCGTCTTCGCCGCCGCGGTCGTCACCGTTGCACCCCTGCAGGACCTCTTCGGTACGGCGGTCCCGCCTCTTGCGCAGTTGTCGATCCTGCTCACGTTCCCGGTCCTGGTGTGGGGTGCCGACGAGACCTGGCGCCTGATCCGGCGTCGTCGCGGCCGCTCGGCGGTCCGCGTTGCCCGAGGGGCTGACGGTCCGGTGACTGGGGCCGCAAGTCCCTTTTCTGGACCGGACGCGCGAGGTGCGCTGGAGGTGGAAGGACGGACGCAGGAGAGGAGTACGCGATGACGACAGTGGAGCGCAGGGACAACCGGCGGCAGCTGGCCGAACTGTTCGACTGGGCCGAGGGCCTGCCGAGCATGCTGGCGTGGCCGCCGATGATGCGGGGCATGCGGATCGAGGAGTACGCCGACAGCGACCGCTACGTGGTGAAGGCGGAGCTGCCGGGTCTCGATCCCGCCAAGGACATCGAGGTCGAGGTGGCGCAGGGGATGCTGACCATCTCGGCGACTCGTCAGCAGGAGGAGCACGACGGTGGCCGGACGGAGTTCCACTACGGCGCGCTGACCCGCCGGGTGATGCTGCCCGACGGTGCGGACGACACGGCCGTCACCGCGAAGTACGAGTCCGGGATCCTCGAGGTCACCGTGCCGATCTCGGCGAAGTCCGCCGAGACCCGGACCGTGCCGATCGAGCACACCACGTGATCGGCCGAGTAGGTGGCGGTGCCGTCGGGAGACGGCATCGCCGCCCGAGCTGAGGTTCGGATGACGACGATCTTCGACTGGTTGGCGGGGCTGCCCGGGTGGCTGGTGATCTCGGTGGTGGCGCTGCTGCCGGCCCTGGAGGCGTCGACCTTCCTCGGCCTGGTCGTGCCAGGTGAGACCGCGGTGATCGTCGGGGGAGTGGTGGCGCACGCCGGTGCGTTGCCGCTGTGGGCGGTGATGGTCGCCGCGGCGCTCGGGGCGATCGTCGGGGATCAGGTCGGCTTCGTCGTCGGCCGCCGGTACGGTCCCGCGGCGCTGGCCCGGTTGCCGCGGAAGCTGCGGGCACCCGAGCAGGTCGACCGGACGTTGGGCCTGATCGCGCGGAGGGGTGCGATCGCGGTGGTGATCGGCCGGTGGACAGCGGCGTTCCGTGCGTTGATGCCCGGGATCGCGGGGATGAGCCGGATGGGCCGTGGCGTGTTCACGGTCGCGAACGTGTTCGGTGGCGTGGTCTGGGCCATCCTGGTGGCGGGCGGCGGCTACCTGGCCGGTGCGTCGTACCACGCGCTCGAACAGCGTCTCGGCCTTGTCAGCGGTGCCCTGCTCGTCGTGCTCGTCTGCGGAGTGGCGGTCGCCGTTCTGGTGCACCGGCGACGCAAACGCCGCTCCGTCCGGTGACGCGGCGTACGGTGGGCGCATGACGCCAGGGCGCTTTCGGATCCTGCTCGTCGAGGACGACGCCGACCTGGCCGGTCTGCTGCGACGAGTGCTTGCCGAAGAGGAGTACGAGGTGACCCTCGCGGCGGACGGGCAGACCGGACTTCACCTGGCCCTGACCCGTCCGTTCGACGTGATGGTCGTCGATCGGGGGCTGCCGGCGGTCGAAGGCCTGGATCTCATCGCCCGGTTACGCAGCCGCGGGGTCGGTACGCCGATCCTGGTGCTGTCGGCGCGCAGCCGGACGGAGGATCGGGTGGAAGGCCTGGACGCGGGGGCCGAGGACTACCTGGCCAAGCCGTTCGAACTCACCGAACTGCTCGCGCGGCTGCGAGCGCTACTGCGCAGGCATCTCGATCACGCCGGCCAGCTGAGCGTGCCAGGTGGCTCCCTCGATCTCGCGACCCGGAGCGTCCGGCGTTCCGATGGCGCGTTGGTCGCGTTGTCCGAGCGTGAGGCCGCCCTGGTGGGAGTGTTGGCAGCGCGGCCGGGGATCGTCTTCAGCCGTGGTGAGCTGTTGGATCGCATCTTCGGCGAAGCGGAGTCCGAGACGGTGGTCGACACCTACGTCCACTACTGCCGGCGGAAGCTGGGGCGCGGGGTGATCAGTACCGTCCGCGGGCTCGGCTACCGGTTGGGTGGCGGATGAGCGGGCGCCCGATCGGCGACGAGGCGCTGGTTCGCAAGGCCGCTCGCAGTGTGGCCGCGCAGGTCACCGTCCTCGTCGCGGTGGCGATGGTCGTGCTGGTCGCCCTGGTCACGCTCGTCGTCGTCCGTGCGCAGGCGGGAGCGGCCGACGACCTGCTCCGGTCGGCGATCGCGACCGCCGACGACGTCGGTGATCCGCCGGCCGGAACCTGGTTGGTGATGGCTGGCCGCCATGGCTCGTCGTCGTCGCCCGGTCTGCCGGCCGAGTTGGTGGCCGAGCTGGCGAAACTGCGCGGTGGCGCCACCGGCGAGGTCCGGCTGACGACCTTGGAGCGCGGCGACGGCGAGTACCGCGTCGCCACCGAACTCGTCGGCGCCGGTCAGGTGCAGGCGGTGCTCGATCTCACCACCACCCGCGAGGCCCGGACGAGGATGCTGCAGACGATGGCGGTCGCGTCGGCGCTGGGGTTGGTGTTCGCGGGTCTGCTGGGCCTCTTCATCGGACGACGCGCGGTGGCGCCGCTGGCCCAGGCACTGACCTTGCAGCGGGCGTTCGTGGCCGACGCCGGTCATGAACTACGGACGCCGCTCACGCTGCTGAGTACGCGAGCCCAGATGCTCGATCGGACCTTGCGCCGGCACGGCTCGAGTGACGAGGTCCTCCGGGACGCGCACGGCGTCGTCGAGGACTCGAAGCGACTGGGTGACGTGATCGACGATCTGCTCGTCGCCGCCGATCCCCGCGGTACCGAAGAGCACGAACCGGTCGATCTCGCCGCGATCGCCGAGGAGGTCGCCGACAGCGCGCAGGCGCACGCCGAACAAGCCGGTGTGCGGGTGCGACGGACCGCGGACGAGGAGGGCCTGTGGATCCTCGGGTCGGTGAGCGCGGTCCGGCGGGCGACGATGGCACTGGTGGACAACGCGATCGATCACACCCCGCGGGGAGGCGAGGTGCGGATCATCGTCCGGCGGCAGCGGCGAGAAGTGATCCTGGCGGTGAGTGACGCGGGGCCCGGCATCGCGCCCGAGGCGGCGCAGCGCGTACTCCGCCGGTTCGACTCCAGCGGCCGTCGAGGCGGCCGGGCCCACTACGGACTCGGTCTGGCCCTCACCCATGACGTGGCCAACCGGCTCGGGGGTCAGCTCCGGCTGGTCCCCGGTGGTCCAGGTGCGACGTTCGAGCTGGTACTCCCCGGTCTCGACGGCCGGCGGCCTTCGGTGCGCTGAGAAGTTCCAAGAATCTGCCAAGAAACGTCTGCCAGCGTGAGTCGTACGCATCGGCACGACCCGAAGGATCTTCATGCAGACCATCAACGGCCTTCCCGCTCATGTCCTCCTGGTACACGCTGTCGTCGTGTTGCTCCCGTTGGCCGCGGTACTGCTGGTCCTGACCGCCGTTTGGCCGGCGGCGCGGCGCCGGCTGTCCGGTCCGAACGCCGTACTGGCGCTCCTGGTCGTGATTCTCGTGCCGATCACGACCAGCGCGGGGGAGTGGCTGGAAGGACGAGTCGCCGACAACTCGCTCGTCCGCCGGCACGCCGAACTCGGGGACACCGCGATCTACGCCGCGATCGCGATCGCGGCCCTGGCGGTGATCGTGTGGTGGCGGGAGCGGCACCTCGACAGCACGCCGGCGCGCGGCAGAGACCTCGCCCCAAGGTCCAGTGCGGTCACCGCGGTCGTGGCCGTGGTCGCCTGCCTGGTGTCCTCGATGGCCGTGGTCGACGTCGTCAAGATCGGTGACTCCGGCGCTCAGGCGAGCTGGAGCACCTGGTCCTCGCACCAGTGACGACCGTCAGTCGGTCCTGACGGCGGTGGTACGGATCCGGCGTCCGGTGATCTCCTGCGGCTCGATCGCCAGGTAGGTCTCGCGCTCGCCGCCGGCCCAGGGCTCGATCAGGCCCCGGGTGGCCGCGACCTCTTCAGCGGTGGCTGAGCGGAGGAGACCGTCGATCAGGATGCTCCAGCCTTGCCGCATCGCGTCGTCGAGGAAGTCCACCTCGAAGGCGACCGCCCCCTCGCCCAGTCGCGCGATCGGGCCGTCGGCCGCGGTCCGGAAGACGACGACCTCCTCGGGACAGCCGAAGTTGACCGGTACCACCAGGAACTTCTCGTCGGCGCGGAAGGCGATCCGCCCGATGCCTCCGTTCTTCAGCAGGCCGGCGCATTCCTGCCGCTCCATCGCTTCGAACCTCGGGCGGAGTCCGGCTCGGCCGTGCCCGGGGGCCCGGTCGCCGGACGCGCCGAGGAGATCCGTCACGGTGGTGTCGAGTGCGTCGGCGAGTCGGATCAGGTCACCACTGGTCAGGGTGGCCGGTGCGGTCTCGACGCGCTCGACGTAGTTGGGACTCATCCCGCTGCGTTCGGCGACCTGCGCCCTGGTCAGTCCGAGAGCGGACCGTCGGTGATGGACCCGGACCCCCAGGTCACCAGGGGAAGCCCCGCGTGATCCGGCACTCATCTCGCCCACCTCGTCACCGAGAGGTCCGGGCGGCGCCGAGGGCCGACTCGATCTCGTCGGCCCAGGCGCGGACCGCGTCCCAGTCCCTCGCGTCGCCGACCAGGTCCTCCATGCCCGCACGCCTCGCTGCCCGGGTTTCGATGATGTCCTCCTGGAGCTCGCCCGGGAAGGTCTTCACGGTCCGGACGCCGATCTCCGCGGCCAGGCGCGCCACATCGGGTGGTACCTCTTCCGGCTGGTCGCTCGACGGGCCGACGGGTCCGCTGTGGAAGAGCCAGACCTTACGTCCTCGCAGCGCCTTGGCGTGGAACTGGAGGAACTCCACGGCCTCCGGACGCCAGCGACCTTCGTAGATCGCGCTGCCGAGGATGACCACGTCGTACTCGCTCGCCGCCTTCACGTCGCTGATCTCGTGCACGTCTACGGTGTGCCCAGCTCGCCGGAGTTCGGCCCCGACGCCCGCGGCGATGGAGGCGGTCGCACCCATTTTGGTCGCGTAGGTCACCAGTACGTTTTCGGACATCACGTCCTCCTCCCGTTCGACAGGGACCCTCCTCTTCACCACACCGCGGCCGCAAGGACCGGTGCAGAGCCGAAGTGCCCGGTCGTACCCATCGAAAGACCCTCGTCGGGCCGGCGTCAGCTCCGTCCCGGCGGAGCGATCCGCCGGACCCGGACGGCGGTCAGCTTGTACTCCGGGCAGCTGGTGGGGTCGTCAGTGACGGACGAGGTCAGTTCGTTCACACCGGCGCCGGGGAAATGGAACCCGGCGAACATCTCGCCGGCGGTGACCTCGTCCGTGATGGTGACCGGCAGCACCGTCGAGCCCGACGCACTCGTGACCTCCACGAAGGCGCCCTCCTCGAGACCGAGGCAGGCAGCGTCGCCGGGAGCGACGTCCAGGGACTCCTTGGTCCGCAGGCCGACGCTGGGTGTGCGGCGCGTCATCCCACCGGCGTTGTAGTGCTCGGCCCGCCGGCCGGTCACGAGCAGGAAGGGGTACTCGGGACTGGGTTCGGTCTCGGTCGGCAGATAGGGTCTGGCCGCCAGATGGGCCCTGCGGTCCGGGGTGGCGAAGCCGTCGCGGTACAGGGTCGGTGTGCCGTCGCCGCCCGGTGCGACCGGCCAATGCAGGGCGCCGGCCTCGAGCCGCCGGTGCGAGAGGCCGGCGAAATGCGGTGCGAGCGAGGCGCATTCGTCGAGTGCCGCAGCCGAGGTCTCGCAGCCGAGATCCCGGCCGAGGCGTCGGGCGACCTCGGCGAAGACCGCGAAGTCGGTGCGCACCCCGTCCGGTGGCACCAGTACCTGCCGGACCCGCTGGAACCGCCGATCGAAGTTCACGAAGGTACCGTCCTTCTCCAGCCAGGACGCGACCGGCAGGACGACGTCCGCGGCCGCCGCCGTGGAGGAGAGGAAGAGGTCGTTGCAGATGACCAGCGGGCACGCGTCGAGTGCACCTCGGACGGCCGCCGTGTTCGGATCGGTCGCCAGGACGTCTTCGCCGACCACCCAGAGCACGTCCAGTTCGCCGGCGCGCGCGGCGTCGAACATCTGCGGGATCCGCAGGCCGGGGGTACTCGGCAGCCGCGCCTGCCAGCTCGTGTCGAAGCGGTCGCGAGCCTCGTCGTCGGTGACCTTCTGATACCCCGGCAGGAGGTCGGGGAGTGCGCCCATGTCGGAGGCACCTTGGACATTGTTCTGTCCTCGCAGCGGGTTCACCCCACCACCGGTCTCGGTACCGACCGCGCCACACAGGACGGCCAGGTTCGCCAAGGTGCGGACGCCGTCCGTGCCGTATCGGTGTTCGGTGATCCCGAGACCGTAGAAGATCGCCGGTGTGTTGGCTTCTCCGTACAGGTGCGCGGCTGCGGTCAGGTCCGCCGCCGGTACTCCACTGAGCTTCTCGACCTGTTCAGGCGGATAGGCGTCGGCCAGCTCGCGCAGCGCCTCGTAGCCGGTCGCCCGGGTCCGCAGGAAGTCCGGGTCGATCAGGTCGTCCCGGATGAGCAGGTGCGCCAAGCCGTTGAACACCGCGACATTGGTGCCGGGTCGCGGGGCGAGGTGGACGTCGGCATGCCTGGCGAGGCTGGTCCGGCGGGGGTCGACGACGATGAGCCGCGCACCGTCCAGCGTCCGTTGGAGCAGCCGCGAACCGACGACGGGGTGAGCGTCGGTGGGGTTGGCTCCGGCGAGCAGGATCGCGTCGCAGTCATCGAGGTCCTCGAAGGAGTTCGTCCCCCCGCCGAGGCCGAAGGTCGCCGCCAGACCGGCCGCCGACGGCGCGTGGCAGAGCCGGGCGCAGTTGTCGACGTTGTTGGTCCCCAGCACCACCCGGGCGAACTTCTGGATCAGGTAGTTCTCCTCGTTGGTCGCGCGGGCGGACGAGATGACCGCGAACCGGTCCGGGTCCGGAATGCGCCGCAGGTGGTCCGCGACGAGGTCCAGGGCCTCGTCCCAGGTGCTCTCGGCGAGCCGGCCGTTGCGGCGGACCAGGGGCGTACGGAGCCGGTCAGGTGAGTGGACGAAACCGTGCGCGAACCGGCCCTTGGCGCAGGCGTGGCCACGATTCACCGAGCCGTCCATCGCCGGCCGGACCGTGACGACGTCCTGGCCCCTGGTCGCGACGTCCAGCGTGCAGCCGACACCGCAGTACCCGCAGGTCGTTCGGGTCCAGCGTTCGATCGGGCCGAGGTCGAGCAGGCCCGGTTCGGAGAGTGCTCCGGTCGGGCAGGTGTCGACGCACGCCCCACAGCTGACACAGTCCGAACCGGCCCAGAGCCCGCCGGTCCCGGGTGCGACGACGGTGTCGGGGCCGCGCCCGGTCAAGGTGATGGCGAAGGTGCCCTGGATCTCGGCGCAGGCCCGGACACAGCGATCGCAGGCGATGCAGAGATCGCGGTCGAGTTTGACGTACGGGTGGGACAGATCCGTCCCGCGGGACTCCGCGAGCACCTCGGCTGAATCCGCCGAGACGGCGAGCTCTTGGCAGAGCCGGACGAGTTCGCTGCGGTCGGCGGGCAGCTCCAGCGCTCGCGATGGAAGTCCGGCGACGATCGCCTGCAGGGCATCCCGGCGCCACTGATCGCCCACCTGGACCCCGATCCGCAGACCTTCCCGGACCGGCGTACTGCAGGACGCCACCGGACCGTTGCCGTCAGCATCTACCAGGCACACCCGGCACGAGGCGGAGGGGGTCAGGCGCTCGTCGTGACAGAGCGTGGGAACGGATTTCCCGGCGGCCCGGATCGCGTCGAGGAGCGTGGCCGACGCGGGAACGTCGACGGGGATCTGATCGACCGACACGCGGGTCATGTCCACCCCTCCAGGCCGTAGACCTGGGCGGCACTGCGGATCGCGGCCGGAACCCGGCGGCCGAAGGCGCAGAGACTGGCGGTTTCCAGGGAGCGGAGGACCTGTTCGCGACCGGCGATCACGGCGGTGCCCGGCGCCCTTGCGGCCAGACCCGCCCCACGCCGGGTACCGACACGGCACGGCGAGCAGCGTCCGCAGCTCTCGGCCGCCGCGAAGCGCCAGATGTGCCGAACGACGTCCGTGCCGCTCAATCGGTCGTCGAAGGCAACGATCCCCGCGTGGCCGAGGGCCGCACCGCGCGCGGACAGTGCCGCTTCGCTGAGCGGCAGGTCGAGGTCGCCGGGACCGAGGAACCCGCCGAGCGGTCCGCCGACCTGGAAGGCTCGCAGCACGGCACCGTCGCGGGGACCACCCCCGAGCTCTTCGACGACCCGGCGGATCGGCGTACCGAGCTCGACCTCGTACGCCCCCGGCCGGGCGAAACGCTCGGACAGGCTCACCACGATCGTGCCGTTCTCCCCGGCCGTCCCGAAGCGGGCGAAGGCGTCGCCTCCCCGGCCGACGATCCAGGGGACGGCGGCCAGTGTCTCGACGTTGTTCACCACGGTCGGACGGCCGTGCAGGCCACTCTCGGCCGGATACGGCGGCCGCGGCCGGACGACGCCCCGCTGTCCCTCGATCGCGTTGATCAGCGCGGTCTCCTCGCCCGACACGTAGGAGCCGGCGCCGGACTCGACGAGTACCTCGACCGTGTGGCCGCTTCCGTGCACGTCGCGGCCGAAGTGGCCGTCGCGGTAGGCGTGCCGGATCGCTTCCTGGAGGCGCTCGTGGGCGCGCGGGTACTCGGAGCGGACGAAGACGATCGCCTGCTCGGCGCCGACGGCGAAGCAGGCCAGGGCGAGTCCCTCGAGGACGCGATCCGGATCACGCTCCATCAGCAGCCGGTCGACGTACGAACCAGGGTCGCCCTCGTCACCGTTGGCGATCACGACACGGGGACCGGGTCGCGCCTGCGCGGTGGCCCACTTCCGGGCGGTGGAGAAGCCCGCGCCGCCACGACCACGGAGTCCGGCCGACGCCACCGCGGCGGTGATTTCGGCGGGATCGTGGCGGTTGACGGCCTCCGGCCAGACTGCCCAGGCCGGCTCGGCGGCGACGAGTCCGGCGGTGACGACGGGCGACGGGCAGGCGGCTCGCACCGGGATCGGTGGATCGTGCGGCGGCGCTTCGCCGACGAGCTGCGCGGCCAGATCGGCCCCGGCGAGCGGCTGGTCGCCGTCCAGGGCCGCGGGACCGCTGTAGCAGTACCCCAGGCAGCGAACCTCCTGGAGTGACACCGCGCCGGCCGGATCACAGGAATCGACGGGCAGGCCGAGGCGGGCCGAGATCGCCTCGAGGTGGGTACCACCGCTGGCCGCGGTACAAGCCGCGGCACCGCACGCGCGGACATGCCGAGATCCGCGCGGTACGGAGAAGTTGGGGTAGAACGTCGCGGGCCCGGTGCCCGCGACCGCGGGCAGCCCGCTCTGCTGCGCTATCCCCGCGGCGGGGGTCCGGTCGCCGGCGAGCAGACGGGCTCGTACGGAGCCGAGGTCCCGGCCGAAGCGATCGGCGTAGGTGCGGAGCGCGTCCGTTCCCTGCGATCGAGACATGCTTCCTCCCCGAGCGGTCTGTCCACCTTCGACGGTCTCCCGGTCCACCCGGCCGGGACAGGGCAGGAGGTCCCGGATCAACCAGGCCACTCGCCCTCCTGCTGCGAGGGTGAGATCAGACCGCGGCCGGCTGTGCGGGCGCGGGTTGCAAGGCCGCCAGGTGAACGTCCGCGAGCCCGGGCACCACCGTGTCGGCCGGGCTCTGGTCGAGGTCGGTGACCCGATGCTCCGGGTCGAGCCCGACCACCAGCCCGAAGCTGGCCGCGCGGCCGGCGTGGAGCCCGGCGGATGCACCGCTGATCAGGGCGGTCCGGCGGGGTGAGGCCCCCAACCGGTGGGCCGCGAGGAGGTACAGCGTGGGATCCGGCGGGACCACTGCCTGATGCTCCTGCGCGACGCCCGAGTCGATCCGGAGGTCGCCGATGTCCAAGCCGGCCGCGGTGAGCATTGACGTGGTGTCGTGGCCCGCCGAGATCACCGCGACGAGGAGATCAGAGTCCGCGAGCCGGGCGGCCAGAGCGACGGCGCCGGTCGCCGGGTGCGGCCCGTCGACGCTGTCGACGACAAGATCGTCGAGGTCGAACAGGACCGCGTCGTACGAGCTGGTGTCGATGACGGGCTGCGGGCGGTCGGTGACCTCGCCGCTGCGGCGGGCGAGCAGGATGGCGGCACCGACCAGGCCTGTACCGCCGACGAGGAGTGCGACCGGCACGGCGAGCCTGCCCGGTAACCAGTGGGTGACGGCGATCGGAATCATCTGTAGCTCACCGAGGGCGCCGATGAGGACCAGCGACAGGCTGCGGTCCCGGATCGCATGAGCCAGCAGTGCGGTGGCCGTCAGGAGGCCGAGGGCGATCCCGCCCGTGGACGGTACCGTCATGCCGGCACCGACGAGCATGCCGATCGCTGTCACGGCGCGGGTCAGTTCCCGCGCGGGCAGTTGGTCCCGGTCGGCCAGCACGAACCACAGGAAGGCTGTGGCCCATACCGCCAGACCAGGCCAGCGCGGATGATCGAGCCGTCCAGCCAGTGATCCCGCGGCGACGATCGTCGCCGCCACCAGAACGAGCTGCAACGCTGTCGATCGCCCGGTCCACAACCAGAGGCCGGTCGCGTACACCGCGACGCCGCTCGCCGTGAGCAGGACGACGTCGATCGCTTGCCAGCCGAGGATCTCACCGCCGAGAAGGCCCAGGAACAGGCTGACTGCCGCGGTCGACAGAACACAGAGCGCCTCACGGAGTCGGCGTCCGGACGGTCCTCGCGCAGGTACCGCGGCGGCGCCGAGCAGCAGGACGGTGGCGGCGACGCCGACGACAACCAGCCGGGACAACTCGGAGAGCTCCGGCCAGTAGCGCGCGGCAACCAGGCCAGTGCCGACCAGCAGCACGGCCCCGCCGACCGCGGCGAGCGTCTCGCTGACGACGGTACTGCGCGTGGTCCCCGGATCAGGCGACGACTGTTCCCTGGGGATCGCTCCCTTCATACCTCCATGCTGCTGCTTGACCCGTGCGACACCAGGGGCGGATGTCACCCGTCCAGTGGGTCGATCAGCTCCCTTCTCCGCTTCACAATCCCACGGGCGCGCTCGTGCGGTGCCGGCGCCCCGGGACATTGCTGACGAACGCCTGCGAGGAAGGGGCCGAAGTGCTCCTGCTGTCTCCTGGCACCCCTGCCCAGGCTGGACAGAGGAGCTGACCTCGAGAGACGGGAGGGGATCACCATGTCTCGGCAGTCCCAGGAGACCGGGCCCACGGGGCGGTCCGGCGAAGCGAACGCGGCCCGCGTCACCGCAGGGTCGGTCATCTGGTTCCTGTTCATGGCCGGACTGTGGGTGGTGTTCTTCGTCTACCTGCGGTCCGGACGACTCGAGGATGTCGCGCAGACGATCAAGGACCTTCCGCTCCCGGTCGAACTCCTCGTCTGGATCCTGTTCTTCCCGTGGGTGCTCGGCACCGCGGTCTGGACCAGCGGCTGGTCGGAGACCGTCCGGATGGTGCTCGTCATCCTGTTCGCCGTCGCCTGGACAGTCGTCTCGATCCCGAGGCCACGCACACCCAAGGCGGCCAAGGTGTCCGAGCCGCCGCGCTCATGACCTCTCGCCGGCGGCCGGCGATTCCTTCGGCACGTGTCGGCCAGTTCCGCGGAGCAGCCGGCGAACAGCGACCGCGAGTCCGGGAACCGAGGCGGCCAGAACGGCCACCGCGAGTTCACCAGGGGACAGAAGCGTCAACCCGAGCAGGTCGCGCAAGGCCGGGACGTAGACGGGAGCGACCTGCGCGACGAGGGCGCCCGCGACGGCGTAGTCGAGGAAGCGCGGCTGACGGCTCCCTCGGGGGCGCGGGCGTCGGAGGGCGAGGGCGACGCCGAGCTGCGCCAGACCCAGGACCAGATAGGTCATCGTCTGCCAGGGCGATCCGATGGCCCGGGCCCCGACCGCCACGGCGAGGGTGATGACGGCGATGAGAGCCCCTGTCCAGGCGACTCGTTGCCACAGGCCCGCGCCGAGGACCTGCTCGGCGGGCGGGCGTGGCGGACGCCGCATGGCTTTCGGATCGGCGGGTTCGGCGCCGATGGCGACACCTGGCAGACCGTGGGTGAGCATATTGATCCAGAGGATCTGGGCCGGCAGCAACGGGACGGTCAGCCCGGCCGCCGGTCCGGCCAGCATGACCAGGACCTCCGCGAGTCCTCCGCTCAGGGCGTAGCGCAGGAAGGTGCGGATGTTGCTGTAGATCCGCCGGCCCTCTTCAATGGCTGAGACCACCGTGCCCAGATCGTCGTCGGTCAGGATCAGGTCAGCGGCCTGACGAGCGACCTCGGTCCCGTCCCTGCCCATGGCGACGCCGATGTCGGCCCGCCGCAGAGCGGGTGCGTCGTTGACCCCGTCGCCGGTCATGGCGACGACCTCACCGCGGTCCTGCCAGGCGCGGATGATGTCGAGCTTGTGTTCTGGACGGATCCGCGCGAAAACGCGAGCTGCGGCCGGGTCGGCGCCGGCGTCGAGGTCGGCGCTGGTGAGCACCTCGCCCGCGGGCAGCCCGATCTGGCGGGCGACGGTCGTCGCGGTACCGGCCGCATCCCCCGTGATCAGCAGCATCTGCACGCCGGCGGTCGCCAGAGCCGACGTGACGGTCGCCGCGTTGGCGCGGATCGGATCGGTGATCGCGACCAACCCGGCGAGTCGCAGACCGTCCTCGGTCCGGGCCGCTGCCGGCTCGAGCTCCCGGTCCGCGACGGCCAGTACCCGGTAACCCGCACGGGCGAGCTTGCCGGCGGCGACGCGGGCCGGCTCGACTTCGCCGGAGGTCGTGACACCAGGTGCGAGGAGCACCTCCGGCGCACCCTTGACGACGACGAGCTCGCCGCTCCGACCAGGTTGTCGGTGAAAGGTGGCCATCCGCTTGCGACTGCTGTCGAAGGGGATCTCGAAGGTCCGTGGGTAGGCCGAAGTGATCATGTCCGGGTCGAGGTGACCACGATGGGCGAGGGCCAGCAGGGCCGCCTCGGTCGGATCGCCGAGCGGCTGCCAACCGGTCCGCCCTGGCTCGGGTGGGCGCAGGCCCGCATCGTTGCACAGCACCACATCCCGAAGCAGTCGGTGCAGCTCGGTGGACGTCCCCAGGCCGTTCGGTGGATCGCGGTCGTCGTCCGGCATCCTCCGGGCTTCGGGATCGGCTACCGGGAGGAGGCGGCCCTCCGGGTTGTAGCCATGGCCGGTCGCCAGGACCTGGCCGGTCGCTGTCCAGACCCGCTCGGCCTCCATGATGCCCTCGGTCAAGGTTCCGGTCTTGTCGGTCGCGACGACGGTGACGGAGCCCAGCGTCTCCACAGCGGGGAGACGCCGGACGACAGCCGCCCGATGCGCCATCCGGTGCGCGCCGATCGCGAGTGCCAGTGTCACGACCGCGGGGAGCGACTCCGGAACAGCCGCGACGGTGAGGCTGACCGCGGTCACGGTGACCCTGGACAGGGACAGACCGTTGAGCAGGGCAACGACGGCGACGACCACCGACAGGCTGAGCGCGACGACACTGAGGATCCGGCTCAGCGCGGCGAGCCTGATCTGCAACGGTGTCGGCCGCGGACGTTGCGTCGAGATCAGTTCGGCGATCCGGCCGAGCGCACTCTCGTGGCCGACCCTGAGCACGGTGCCGGAGCCGCGCCCCCGAGTGATCACCGTCCCGGCCAGCACCTCGCCGTCGACCTCCTTCTCGACCGGTACGGATTCTCCTGTGAGCGCCGCCTCGTCGACCTGCAGGCGGACAGCTTCGAACAACTTGATGTCGGCGGGGACGATGTCGCCGGCCGCCAGCAGGGTGACGTCCTGCCGAACGAGATCTTCGGCGGGCACGATGAGCCTTCGCCCGGAGCGCAGGACGCAAGCTCGGGGAGCGGCCAATCGCCCCAGGGCCGCCAAGGCGTGTTCCGCACGGACCTCCTGCACGACGCCGACCGTGGTGTTGAGAACGATGACCACGAGAATCACCGTCAGGTCGGTGAAGTCCCGCAGCGCCACGGTCAGCAGCGCGGCACCGATCAGCAGCAAGATCATCGGATCCCGCAGTTGCACTCCGACGCGGTGCCAGACCGTCGGTGGCTTCGGTGCGGGAACGCTGTTCGGCCCGGAGGCAAGCAGCGCCTCCGCCGCCTGAGCGTCGGTCAGGCCCGACGGAACGACCCCTTGATCGGTCATCACGTGGCCGCCGCGGAAGTCGATCGTGGGTGAGCTCCTGCTCCGACGCCCGTCACCGGACGATGGCGACCGGGCAGTGGGCGTGGTGCAGCACGCTCTGGCTGACCGAGCCGAGCAGCAGACCGGCGAATCCACCACGTCCTCTCGAGCCGACCACGACCAGATTCGCGGACTGCGCAGCGACCAGGATGGCGCGGCCAGCCTGGCCACTGATCAGCCGGGTCTGCCACCGCACCTCCGGGTGGTCGGCCGCAGCGCCCGCGACGGACTCGGCGACCAGAAGGCGGCAGGACTCCTTCTCGGCTTCCTCGTCGAAGGCGATCATCGACTCGCCGTCGGCGTAGGTGAGGTAGGGACTGGTCCAGGCATGGACCGCGACCAGGTCGGCGTGCAGCGCTTCGGCCTGGTCGAACGCGAAGTCGATCGCCTTCGCGGAGATCTTGGAACCGTCGACGCCGACGATCACGCTGGCAGGGTCGTTGATCCGCGAGTGCAGGTCCGACGGCACCACGACGACCGGACAGGCCGCATGGGTGCTGACCTGGACCGCCACGGATCCGACCATCAAACCGGTCCAGCCGCCCAGTCCCCGGGATCCGAGAACGAGTAGCTTCGCCTGATCGGTCTCCTGGAGCAGTTGTTCGGCGGGCCGACCCTCGAGCACTCGCGTGTCGACGGAAAGGTGCGGCTGGTGCAGCCCGATGCCTGTGGCCAAGGCGTCGAGCGCCTGCTGACGCGCGGCGCGATGCGCGGCCGAAGGCACCACCTGGCCCGGGGCTGACCGGCTCGTGACGATCGGGTCGAGGACCTGCACGAGTCGGAGTGGAACGTGCAGCCGAACGGCTTCGGCGGTGGCCCACTCCACGGCGGCCCGACTGGCCGGCGAACCGTCGTACCCGACGACGATCGAACCCTGCGGTGACGACATTGCTGCCTCCTGGAGAGCTCAAAGACTTTGATCGAGGGTTTCCTGCCGGTCGCGACGCAGTGACTGGTGAGGAGTACGCGCCGGGTATCCGAGCCGAAGGATCACCTGTGGCCAGCGGCGGCCTCCGATCAGCGCACGGGTGACGGCGCGATGGGCGGTCCGTTCGAGCGGCTGGTTGAGGAACGAGGCCGCGAGGTCGTAAGAAGTTGCCAGGAGCAACAGCTTCTCGAGAGCCATCCCGGCCCAGAGCCAGGCGTGCTCGTCCTCGTCCTTTGTCGAGAGGACCGCGAGCAGGGTGGCGTCGGGCGCGGCCTGGAGCGTCTGGGCGAGCTGGGTGCGCTGGAGGTTGTCGAGCACGTGAAGTTCTGCGCGTTCGGACCGGGCGACGTCAGCGAGTTGGGCGACGACCCCAGCGGGAACCTGGTTCGGCAGGAACTGTCCGCGACAGGTGTGCCGGCGGTGGAGTTCGCAGTACAGGTGACCGAGTTCGGTGACCGGCCCTCGGTGCTGGGACAGGAAGATCCGGGCCGCGACCTCGGGCCGGCCGGGATCGGGCTGGATGGCGAACGTCGTCTCGTGGCCGAGCATGCCCGCGGCCACCCGGACGTTCATTGCGGCGGCGCCGAGACCGATACGGACCAGCCGTCCGGCGGGGTCTTGGACCGGAAACGGGCGGCCGGGATCCAGCAGGAAGTCGACGACCGGTCCTTCGAGCTCGATCCGCCAAGACTGGCTGAGGTGTATCGAGGGCGCGTGAACCGCGGCGGACAACAGGATCTCCACCTCGTCCTCCGTCAAGGCGTGCGGGGTAATCATGACTCCTGAGTCCTCGAAGGTGGCTCATCGTGACCGACGCGGATCACCATGTGCGCGAAGCCGGGTCTGCCGGTGTCAGCCAGGTCATGCTCGGTGCGGCCACGGCGGCGTCCAGCAGTTCATCGATCTGTTCCGGTGTCAGCTGCTCGTCCAGCATCGTGCCCTCCTCATGCGCCTACAGCCTGATCCGCGATCGGGTCGGCTGCACCGGGCATCGGTCCTGTGGAGCAGGGTCGTTCGACACCCGCGCGAGGGATCCGGGCACAAAGGCCCGGGCCGGCCGGGCCGACCGGCCCGCGCGTTCAGGCACCGAGGCTCTGCCGCGCACACGACACCGCGCGGAACGATCGATCGAGAAGAGAGCGGAGGTGCGGCGTGAGTACTGGGCTGCCCACCGGGCCCGTGGTCGTCGAGGTCGACAGCGGCGTCGAAGGTTTGCCGGCGGTCGATTACGCCTGCATCGAGGCCCTTCGGACAGACACCGAACTTCTCATGATCGCCCCGTACCAGGTGCACGGATCGTACTCGCCGACGGTGGCGGCCTACCGGCCGAAAACCCCTGCGGAGCTGGCCGACGACGCTCTGCGCAGGGCGGTATCCCACGTTCGGCACCATTACGGCGAGGGGATGTCGCTGGTCGCGATATCCGGGGAGGGGGCTCGTCCCCGGGTCCTCGCGCGAACAGCCCGGCGGGCACGCATGGTGATCGTCGGACAGCAACGGGCGACTGGCTCCCAGAGATCGAGGGCTGCCCGGGCGAACCTTGCGCTGGCCGGCCGGACTGGTCGTCCCGTCGTGGTGGTGCCGGACGACTGGCAGCCGTCGGCCGAAGACCGGAAGATCGCGGTGGGGATCGACGGGGCTCCGCTGTCGAGCGCTGCGCTGGAGTTCGCTCTGCGCACCGCTTCCGAGCGGCAGGCCACACTGGTCGTCGTGTATGCGGGCCTGCCCGACCACCGGGACGACAACGCCGAGCTGCACCCTTGGCTGAGTCGCGCCGAGTTCGTCTGCTCCGAAGCGTTGGCCGCCGCGACCGGCAAGTACCCGGGGGTCGAGGTGACGACGTTGCTGAGCAACCGTCCAGCCGCGGAGGCGCTGGTCCATGAGAGCCGGCAGGTGGGCCTGGTCGTGGTCGGTTGCCATGCCGGACATCAGCAGTCCGATCCGGTGGCGCGTCGTTGTCTCGCGGTGATGACGTGCCCGGTCGCGATCGTCCCGGAGCGCGGCACCTTCACCGACGATGAACCGCAGGCAAGGGTCCCGGTGGAGCAGGGCCGAACGGCAGCCCGGATCGGTGTCGACCGGCTCTGACCGCAGGTCACTGCCGGTCGGACGATCAGGCTGTCGGATCGAGATCGAAGGGGGAACATCATGACCACCACACCGCACCGGAAGGATCTTCCGAGACCCGCGATGGGACCCGATGGTGATCGGCGTCCCGTCATCAGCATCATGGCCGGGCGGGCGCTGGGTGTTTTGCGGATCGCCTTTGGTCTGACTTTCTTGTGGGCGTTCGTGGACAAGCTGTTCGGCTTCGGGTATGCGACTCCGTCGGGTAAGGGCTGGGTCGATGGTGGGGATCCGACCGCGGGGTTCCTCGGGAAGGGGACGAGTGGGTGGTTCGCGGATTTCTACCAGTCGCTGGTGGGTGACTGGTGGGTGAACCCGTTGTTCATGGTGGGTCTGGCCGGGATCGGTCTGGCTCTTACGCTGGGGATCGGGATGCGGATTGCCGCGGTGTCCGGGGCGTTGCTGTACCTGTTCATGTGGACGGCGAACTTCCCGCCGGAGAACAACCCGGTTCTGGACGAGCATGTTCTCGGTGCGATCAGTTTGGTGGCTCTGGGTCTGTTGGCTGCCGGCAACTTCTGGGGCTTCGGCCGGCAGTGGGGCAGTCTCGACATCGTCAACCGGTACCCCTGGCTGCGGTGAGCGCGTAATCACCGGAGCGTGCTCCACAGAAGACCGAAGTGATCGGGGGAGTGGTTCGGCAATGACTGTGAAGGTCGGTATCAACGGGTTCGGGCGGATCGGGCGTGACTACCTGCGCTGCGTACTGGAGCGTGGCTCGTCCTCGGAGGTGGTGGTGGCGGCGATCAACGACATCGCGCCACCGGCAACGCTCGCGCATCTGCTGCGGTACGACTCGACCTACGGGCCACTGAAGCAGGAGGTCGCCGTCGCCGGTGCCGGGCTCGTGGTCGGTGCGAACGGGGTCCGGGCAACGTCGGAGCGTGATCCGCTGCACCTGGACTGGCGGGACGTCGGGGTCGACATCGTGATCGAGGCGACCGGCAAGTTCCGGACCCGGGCGGCGGCCGGTACGCATCTGCTCGGGGGTGCGCGGAAGGTGATCCTGTCCGTCCCGGGCAAGGACGTCGACGCCACCGTCGTGCTGGGGGTGAACGAATCCGACTACGACCCGGCCGTCCACGACGTGATCTCCAACGCATCCTGCACGACCAACTGCGTCGCCCCGATGGTCTCCGTCCTGCACCGCGCGTTCGGTGTCGAGCGCGGGCTGATGACCACGATTCACAGCTACACGAACGACCAGGTACTCCTGGACTCGCCGCACAAGGATCTGCGGCGCGGCCGGTCCGGCGCGGCGAACCTCATCCCCACCAGTACCGGTGCGGCGCGTGCTGTCGGGCTGGTGATTCCGGAGCTCGCCGGGAAGATCGACGGCGTCGCGGTCCGGGTACCGGTGGAGGACGGCTCGCTGACGGACCTGTCGGTCGAGGTCCGCGGGCCGGTGACCGTGGAGCAGGTCAATCAGGTCTTCGCCGAGGCCGCGGCCGGCCCGTTGAAGGGCCTGCTGCGGTACACCGAAGATCCGATCGTTTCCCGCGACATCATCGGCGATCCCGCGTCCTGCATCTTCGACGCCCAGCTCACCCAGGTCCAGGGCCGGCTCGTGAAGGTCTTCGGCTGGTACGACAACGAGTGGGGCTACACCAGCCGCCTCCTCGACCTGACCGAACTCGTCGCCCGGTCGATGTGAGGGGAGCCGAGCATGCGTGACGCGAGAATCGCGTGGCTGACCGACGAGGCCGGGACCGAGCTCGCCCAGGTCGGCGGGAAGAACGCGTCGCTGGGGATCATGCTTCGCGACCTGGCGGCGGAGGGGATCCAGGTGCCGGACGGATTCGCCCTGACCGCGGCGGCGTACGCCGAGTTCGTCGAGTCGGCGGGCCTGCGGCCGGTGATCGAGGCGGAGATCGGACGCTACCGGTCGGGCGCCGAGCTGAGCCGGGTCGGCTCGACGATCAGATCGGCCTTCACCGCTGCTGACCTGCCCTCGGACCTGGTCGGGGAGGTGCTCGACGCCTATCGCCGGCTCGGCGGGGAGGGCACCGCCGTGGCCGTGCGAAGCAGCGCGACCGCCGAGGACCTGCCGGACGCCAGCTTTGCCGGCCAGCAGGAGACGTACCTGAACGTGACGACCTCCGACGACCTGGTGATCGCCTGTCGCCGGTGCTTCGCGTCCTTGTTCACCGATCGGGCCATCAGCTATCGCGAGGAGCGAGGCTACGACCATTTGGGCGTTCAGCTTTCGGTCGGCGTCCAGCAGATGGTCCGATCCGACCTCGGCGCCGCCGGGGTGATGTTCACACTGGACACCGACACAGGGTTCCCCGGTGTGGTGCAGATCAGCGCGGCCTGGGGGCTGGGCGAGGCGGTCGTCAGTGGTGAGGTGGATCCCGACGAGTACCTGGTGTTCAAGCCGCTGCTGGACGACCGCGGGGTGCGGCCGATTCTCTCGCGTCGGCGTGGGGCCAAGGAGGTGAAGGTCACCAACGCCGAGCCCTCCGGCACCCATGTCGTCCCGACCGACGCGAAGGAACGTCAGAGCTTGGTGCTCGCGGACGACGACATCTTGAGATTGGCCCGGTGGGCCGTGCTGGTCGAGCGACACTACGGCCGGCCGATGGACATCGAGTGGGCCAAGGACGGCCGCACCGGAGCCATGTACCTGGTGCAGGCCCGGCCTGAGACGGTGCAGGCGCGCCGGCGACCGACTTCGCTCCACACGTACCGGCTGCTCGGTCGAGGGGCCGAGCTGATCAGTGGTCTCGCCGTCGGCGAGGCGATCGCGGCCGGCCGAGTGTGTCGTCTTGATTCACCGCGGGAGCTGGACAGGTTCGTCGACGGGGCGGTCCTCGTCACCAGGCTCACCGATCCGGACTGGGAGCCCGTGATGAGCAGAGCCGCCGCCATCGTCACCGACCACGGTGGGCGGACCTCGCACGCGGCGATCGTCAGCCGAGAGCTCGGCATACCCGCCATCGTCGGGACCGGTGGTGCGACGGCGACGCTGACCGACGGCGCCGTGGTCACGGTGTGCTGCGCCGAGGGCGAACGAGGTCTGGTCTACGCGGGAGCAGTGCCGTACGAGACAGCGGAGGTCGACCTTTCGGCAGTCCCCGATACGGCGACCGAGGTGATGCTGAATCTCGCCGACCCGGCCGCGGCGTTCCGGTGGTGGCGGCTGCCCGCGGACGGCGTCGGTTTGGTCCGGATCGAGTTCGTCGTCGCCAATCAGGTTCGGGTCCACCCGATGGCGCTCGCGCATCCCGAGCGGATCGACCCTGAGGAACTGCGCCAGTTGGAGGAGATCGTCGGCCCGGGAACCGCGCCGGAGCAGTTCCTGATCGACACTCTTGCCGAGGGCGTCGCGCGCATCGCGGCCTCGCGCTGGCCGGCACCGGTGATCGTCCGCACCAGTGATTTCAAGACCAACGAGTACGCGCGGCTCGTCGGTGGGAGCAGCTTCGAGCCGGCCGAGGAGAATCCGATGATCGGCTGGCGTGGCGCAAGCAGGTACTACGGGCCCGGCTACGAGGACGGCTTCCGGCTCGAATGCCGGGCGCTTCGCAAGGTCCGTGACGAGCTCGGGCTGACGAACGTGGTCGCCATGATTCCCTTCTGCCGCACGGTCGACGAGGCCCACAAGGTGCTCGCGGTGATGACTTCGGAAGGGCTGAGCCGGGGACGCAACGGTCTGCAGGTCTTCGTGATGGCCGAGATCCCGGCCAACATCGTGCTGGCCGACGAGTTCGCCGCGTGCTTCGACGGGTTCTCCATCGGCAGCAACGATCTCACCCAACTCACGCTCGGCGTCGACCGGGACTCGGAGTTGCTGGCGCCGCTGTTCGACGAGCGGAATCCGGCCGTGACCCGGAGCATCGAGCACCTGATCACGACGGCTCATCAGCACGGTCGCAAGGTCGGGCTGTGCGGGCAACGCCCCAGCGACGACCCCGGTTTCGCGACGTTCCTGGTGGACAGCGGCATCGACTCCGTCTCGGTGACGCCGGACAGTTTCCTCCGGGTCAAGGCGAACGTCGCCCAGGCTGAGGCATCCAGGACCCGCGGGATGCCGGCTGCGAGGCAGGCGGCCGGTTCGTTCGTTCGAGCCGGGGACGGAGGAACGCACTGATGTTCCAGGTCCGGATCCATGGACGCGGTGGCCAAGGAGTGGTGACCACGGCGGAGCTGTTGTCGGTCGCGGCGTTCGCCGAAGGCCGGTACGCGCAGGCGTTCCCGACGTTCGGTTCGGAGCGGACGGGCGCTCCGGTCACCGGCTTCTGCCGGATCGACGACCGCCCGATCCGCAGCCATGAGCCGGTGTTGCGGCCCGACGCGGTGCTGGTGCAGGACGCCACCTTGGCGCATCAGGTCGACCTGTTCGGCGGGCTCGGCCCGGACGGGTATCTGCTGATCAACAGCGCTCGCAGCCTGGCCGAGCTGCACCTCGACGCGCTGGTCACGAGGTTCGACCGCCGGCGGCTGATGACCGTCGGCGCCACGGATCTGGCGATGGCCCACCTGGGTCGCCCCCTTCCGGGAACCGCATTGCTGGCGGCGTTCGCGGCGCTGACCGGCCAGCTCGGGCTGCCGTCGGTCGTCGCGGCGATCGAGGAGCGTTTCCCGGACCGGATCGCGGCCGGCAACGTGGCGGCCGCGACCTCGGCCTACGCGATGGCCCGGTCTCAGATGGAGGAGCCGGCTCGTGCTTCGGCAGATTGAGGGTTCTCGCGGGGTCGCCGCGGCGGTGGCGCTGTGCCGTCCCGAGGTGATCTGCGCCTATCCGATCTCACCGCAGACGCACATCGTCGAGGCGCTGAGCACGCTGGTACGGTCGGGCGAGCTCACGCCCTGCGAGTTCGTCAACGTCGAGTCCGAGTTCGCGGCCATGTCGGTGGCGATCGGTGCGTCCGCCACGGGAGCCAGGACGTACACCGCGACCGCGAGCCAAGGCCTGCTGTACATGGCCGAACCGCTCTACAACGCCGCCGGCCTCGGACTCCCGATCGTGATGACCGTGGCCAACCGGGCGATCGGGGCCCCGATCAACATCTGGAACGACCACGGCGACTCGATGTCGCAGCGGGACTCGGGCTGGATCCAGTTGTACGCGGAGTCGAACCAGGAGGCCCTCGATCTGCAGATCCAGGCGTTCCGGATCGCCGAGGAGGTCTCCTTGCCCGTGATGGTCTGCATGGACGGGTTCGTCCTGACCCACGCGGTGGAGCGGATCGAGGTGCCGTCGCAGGACCAGGTGGACGCGTTCCTGCCGCCGTACGAACCTCGGCAGCTGCTGGATCCGGACGACCCGATCTCGATCGGTGCCATGGTCGGTCCGGAGGCCTTCACGGAGGTGCGGTACCTGGCGCACCACCAGCAGATGCAGGCGCTGGACCTCATCCCGGCGGTCGCTGACGAGTTCGCGGCCGGCTTCGGACGCGCCTCGGGTGGATTGGTCCGGCCGTACCGGTGCGCCGGCGCCGAAACTGTCGTCGTCGCGCTCGGATCCGTCCTGGGAACGCTCCAGGACACCGTCGACGAACTGCGGGACGAGGGTGTCTCGATCGGTGTCCTCGGACTCACGTGCTTCCGGCCGTTCCCCCTCGACGCCGTCCGCGAAGCGCTCGGCCGCGCTCGCCGAGTGGTCGTGCTGGAGCGCGCCCTCGCGGTGGGAATCGGCGGCATCGTCAGCGCGAACGTCCGGATGGCCCTGGCCGGTGTCCAGGCGCACGGCTACACCGTGATCGCCGGGCTCGGCGGCCGGGCGATCACCAAGGACTCGCTGCGACGGCTCTGCGCCGACGCGATCGCGGACCGGCTCGAGCCACTGACCTTCCTCGATCTGAACCAGGACCTGGTCGAGCGAGAGCTGCACCGGCACCGGACCACCCGCCGCTCGGGGCCGACGGCCGAGAACCTGCTGCGGGATCTCCGGACCGGCTGAGAGGAACCCCGACGATGGGACAGCAACGGATTCGCTTCTACCAGACCGGCAGCTTCGTCGTCGGGAACCGGCTGCTCGACCCGGACCAGCGCTCGGTCCAGTCCGACACCCGGCGGACGAACTCGTTGAACTCCGGTCATCGGGCCTGCCGGGGCTGCGGCGAGGCGCTGGGCGCGAGGTACGTGCTCGACGCCGTGATGCGTGCCACCGGCCACCAGATGGTGGCGGTGAACGCGACCGGCTGCCTCGAGGTCTTCTCGACACCCTACCCGGAGACGTCCTGGCAGATCCCCTGGCTGCACTCGTTGTTCGGCAACGCCCCGGCGGTCGCGACCGGTGTCGCGAGTGCGCTCAGGGCCAAGGGCCGGCGAGACGTCCGGGTCGTCGGTCAAGGGGGCGACGGGGGCACCGTCGACATCGGCCTCGCCTGCCTGTCGGGGATGTTCGAGCGGAACGACGACGTGCTTTACATCTGCTACGACAACGGTGGCTACATGAACACCGGCGTGCAGAGATCCGGCGCGACGCCGCACGGCGCGGCGACAACCACCACACCGGCGGTGGGCCCGGATCCGGGCAACAGCTTCGGCCAGGGCAAGAGCCTGCCGCTGATCGCGATGGCGCACAGGATCCCGTACGTCGCGACGGCGACCGTGGCGGACCTGCGCGACCTCGAGTACAAGGCGACGCGGGCGATGGAGTTCCGGGGAGCGCGCTACCTGCATGTGCTGGTGCCCTGCCCACTCGGCTGGCGGACGGGGCCGCACGAGACGATCCGGGTGGCCAGGCTGGCGACCGAGACGGGGATGTTCCCGGTCTTCGAGGCCGTGGACGGAGAGGTCGTCGGCGTCACGAAGATCCGCAGGCGGCTGCCCGTGACGGAGTACCTGAGACCGCAGGGCCGGTTCGCGCATCTGTTCGGTGAGACGCCGCGTTCGGACATCATCGGCAAGCTTCAGGCGGAGGCGGACCGTACGGTCCGGACCTTCGGCCTGGTCGACCCCGAGGAGGTGAGCTGAATGCCGGAATCGCGGCAACACCAGTCGGTTCCGTTCGCGATCTCGCTCGATCCTGGCTCGAGCCTGGCCAACAAGACGGGCTCCTGGCGGACCGAGGTACCGAAGTACGTCGACCGGATGCCACCGTGCAACCACGCCTGCCCAGCCGGCGAGAACATTCAGCAGTGGCTCTCGTCCGCTGAGGAGGCCGGCTACGAGGCCGCCTGGCGCCAGATCATGGCCGACAACCCGTTCCCGGCTGTGATGGGGCGAGTCTGCTACCGGCCGTGCGAGACGGCCTGCAACCGGGCCGTCCTCGACGAGGCAGTCGGGATCAACTCGGTCGAGAGGTTCCTCGGTGACGAAGCGATCGCGCAGAACTGGTCGATCGAGTCCGCCGTGGCGCCTACCGGCAAGCGGGTGCTCGTCGTCGGCGCCGGGCCGTCCGGGCTCTCGGCCGCCTACCACCTCAGGCTCCTGGGGCATGAGGTGACCGTCCGCGACAGCGCCAAGGCCGCCGGCGGGATGATGCGGTACGGGATCCCGCGGTACCGGCTACCGCGGGACGTGGTGGACGCGGAGATCCAGCGCATCGTGGACCTGGGTGTGCGGCTGGAGCTCGGCACGGCGGTCACGGAGCTCGCTGGTCCACTGGACGAGTTCGATGCCGTCTTCCTCGCGGTTGGTGCGCATATCGGGCGGCGCGCGGAGATCCCGGCCGGAGACTCCGCACGCATTCTTGACGCGGTGTCGCTGCTTTCCGGCCTGGAGGAGGGGGAGCGGCCACTGCTCGGTCGAAGAGTCGCGGTGTACGGCGGCGGCAACACGGCCATGGACGTGGCACGGACGGCCCGCCGTCTGGGCGCGACCGACGCGGTGGTGATCTACCGCCGGACCGAGGACCGGATGCCGGCTCATCCGATCGAGGTGACCGAGGCGCTGGAGGAAGGCGTCCGGATGCGGTGGCTGTCCACGATCACGGCCGCGGACGCCGGCCGGATCACGATCGAGAAGATGCGGCTCGACGCCACCGGCTTCCCGCAGCCGACCGGTGAGTTCGAGGAACTGGACACGGACACGGTGGTGCTCGCCCTCGGACAGTCGTCCGACCTGACGTTGCTGGCCGGCGTGCCGGGCGTGACCGTCACGGACGGGGTGGTCGAGGTCGGCGCGAACCTGATGACCGGACGTCCGGGACTGTTCGCAGGCGGCGACATGGTGCCGGACGAACGGACCGTCACGGTGGCGGTGGGCCACGGGAAGAAGGCGGCGAGGAACATCGACGCCTGGCTGCGGGGAACCTCGTTCGAGCGGCCACCCCGGCACGCACCGGCGACGTTCGACCGGTTGAACACCTGGTACTTCTCCGACGCGCCGGCGACCGTCCGGCCGCGGCTGGAGTCCGCCCGCCGGATCACGACGTTCGACGAGGTGACCGGTGGGCTCGACGAATCCACGGCACTGTTCGAGGCCCGCCGGTGCATGTCCTGCGGCAACTGCCTGGAGTGCGACAACTGCTTCGGCGTCTGTCCGGACAACGCGGTGATCAAGCTCGGCGACGGCCGCTACGAGATCGACCTCGACTTCTGCAAAGGCTGCGGGTTGTGTGCGGCCGAATGCCCGAGCGGAGCGATCGAGATGTTCCCCGAGCGGTCCTGAGCAGGGACCTACGGCGAAGGGCCGGTGCATCCCACCGACCGGAAGAGGTGATCAGTATGCAGACACGGCCGCCCTTGGGAGAGCTGGGGCTGAACAGTGGGAAGAAGACGAGGCTCCGCCGGATCCTGTTCCGGCACGGGCTGAAGAACGGGACCGCGATCTTCCTGCCGTACGACCAGGGTCTCGAACACGGACCGCGGGACTTCTTCGCCAATCCGCAAGCGTCCGACCCGGCGTACATCGTGCGGCTCGCGGTGACCGGTGGCTTCAACGGGATCGCGGTCCAGATCGGCTTGGCGGAGAAGTTCTACTGGGACTACGCGGGCGAGGTGCCGTTGATCCTCAAGCTGAACGGCAAGACCGACATCCCCTCCGACGCGGAGGCGTTGTCCCCGGTCCACGCGAGTGTGGAAGACGCCGTCCGTCTCGGCGCCGACGCGGTGGGCTACACCTTGTACGTCGGTAGTCCCGCGCAGGAGCGCGACTTCGCGCAGTACCGGCAGATCCGTGCCGACGCTCACCGCCTCGGGATGCCCTTGATCGTCTGGGCGTATCCCAGGGGTGCGGCGATCGAGGCGAAGGGCGGCAAGGACTCCTTCTACGCGGTGGACTACGCGGCGCGCGTGGCGAGCGAGCTGGGTGCCGACGTGGTGAAGGTGAACTTCCCGCATCCCGAGAAGACGTCGGACGTGAAGTCCGCCTACCGGGCGGAGTTCAGCCCGGCGCAGGCGATCGACGGTGTGGTGCGCTCGGCCAATCGGACGCTGGTCCTGGTCTCCGGTGGGGAGAAGGCCGGTGACGACGCCATGCTCACCAAGGCGCGGCTGGCGATTGAAGCCGGTGGCCTCGGCCTCATCTACGGCCGCAACGTCTGGCAGCGCGGGTACGACGAGTCGTTGCGTTTCGTCGACGCGCTGAAGGAGATCCTCGCGCAGCATCCGAGTGAGTGAGGGGTCCGGAGCGGCGGTCGGACGACCTGGCTTCTGGCGGGCGGACGGAGGCCGAAGGGCCTGGAGAACACGTTCTCAACGGCCCTTGGGGACGTGGTCGCGGACGGCTGTGCTGGAGGTGAGAGCAAGGGGGAGCGCAGATGAAGCGGTTGGTGATCCTGGGTGCGGGGACGGCCGGCACGATCGTCGCGAACAAGCTGCGTCGCCGGTTCCCGATGAGCGAGTGGCAGATCACCGTGGTGGATCGCGACGACCACCACTTGTACCAACCGGGTCTGTTGTTCGTGCCGTTCGGAGCAGAGCCGCCGGAAGCGCTGACGCGAAGCCGGCGCAGCTTCCTGCGGCGCGGGGTGCGGCTGTTTCTGGGTGAGGTCGAGGTGGTTCAGCCGGAGCTGCGGGTCGTGCTGCTCACCGACGGTCGCGTCATCGGCTACGACTATCTGGTGATCGCCACGGGGACGAGCCCGCGGCCGGACCAGACGCCGGGGATGCTCGGACCGCAATGGCGTCGCAGCATCTTCGACTTCTACACCGCCGACGGGGCGGTCGCCCTGCGGCAGGCCCTGGCGGATTTCGACCGAGGACGCCTCGTGGTGCACGTGGTCGATCAGCCGATCAAGTGCCCGGTGGCGCCTTTGGAGTTCGCCTTCCTGGCCGAAGCCCGGTTCCGCGAGCGCGGGCTGCGCGATCGGATCGAGCTCGTGTACGCGACCCCGCTGTCGGGAGCTTTCACCAAGCCGGTCGCTTCGGCGGCCCTCGGGCACCTGTTGACCGAGCGGAAGATCGAGCTGGAGACGGATTTCCTGGTGGAGCGCGTCGATGCCGAGCGCAAGACGCTGGTGTCGTACGACGAGCGCGAAGTCCCGTTCGACCTCCTGGTCACCGTGCCGCTGAACCTGGGGGCCGACTTCGTCGCCCGCTCGGGGCTGGGGGACGAGCTGAACTACGTGCCGGTCGACCGGCACACGCTGCAGGCCACCGGCCACCCGGAGATCTTCGCGATCGGCGACGCGAACGACCTGCCGACCTCGAAGGCGGGATCGGTCGCGCACTTCTCCGCCGAGGTGCTGGCCGAGAACCTCGACGACCTCGTGCACGGCCGGCCGCTGCGGGCGAGCTTCGACGGGCACGCGAACTGCTTCGTCGAGACCGGCGACGGCAAGGGCCTGCTGATCGACTTCAACTACGACGTCGAACCACTGCCCGGGGAGTACCCGGTGCCACGGATCGGGCCGCTGAGCCTGCTCCACGAAACCGCCCGCAATCACTGGGCCAAGCTGGCCTTCCAGTCGGTCTACTGGCACCTGCTGTTGCCGGGCCGGCGGATGCCCGTACCGAATCAGCTGTCCCTGCGGGGCAAGCGACGAGTCAGCCGGGAGGACTGATCATGCCTGTGACGACGATCGGAACGAGTCGAGTACAGGTCGACGCCGAGGGTTTTCTCACCGAGTACGCGGAGTGGGACGAGAACCTGGCCGAGCAGTTGGCCGCCGCGATCGGGATCACGCTCACCGACGAACACCGAGAGCTGATCCGCTTCCTGCGCACCGACTTCGCGGACCACGGTGAGACGCCGACCCTGCGCCGGGTGGCCCTGGCCACGGGGACGCCGATCAAGCGGCTGTTCACCCTGTTCCCCGGCAAGCCGGCCAAGAAGATGGCCTACGTGGCAGGACTGCCGAAACCACGGGGCTGTGTCTGACAGGAGGAAATCATGACCACCACCGACGAGTTCGCCACGTTGGTGCCGGACTTCGGCGACAGCGCCACGACCGGCCGGAAGCTCGCGATCATCTGCTCCAAGGGGACCCTGGACATGGCCTACCCGGGACTGATCCTCGCGAACGCCGCGTTGGGTGAGGGCGTGGAGACCCATCTGTTCTTCACGTTCTGGGGCTTCGACATGATCACCAAGTCGAGGATGAAGGACCTGAAGTTCACCCTCCTGGGCAACACCGCGACCCATCTGCCGCAGGGACTCGGCGGACTGCCCGGGATGACCGGACTGGCCACCCATCAGCTGCGCCGGCAGATCCACGAGGCCGGCGTGCCCGACGTGCCGGAGTTCCTCGACCAGATCGTGGCGTCCGGCGGACATCTGTGGGCGTGCCGGTTGTCCGCCGACATGATGGACCTCGACCTGGACGACCTGTACGGCGCCGTGGAAGGCATCATCAGCGCGGCCGACTTCGTCGAGAAGACCGAGGGTGCCCAGTTGCTCTTCATCTGACCGGCTACTGGGCTCGTTGCGGCAGCGGCTGGTGGAAGGAGGACGAGGATGCGGGACAAGCCCAGGTACGCCGAGCAATGGGTCGTGATCCAGGCGCGCAGGCTCGCCTTCGGACGCAACCCGCTCCGGCGCCGCGTCGACCGCGTCGAGTCGGCGCTGCTGATCGTCACGCTGCTGCTGTCGCTCTTCTCGATCCCGGTCGCGGGCGGCGTCGGCTCGGTGGTGCGGGACCGGAGCGAAGCAGCTGCCGCTCGGCAGCGAGCACTCCTCCATCCGGTCCAGGCCCGAACGTTGGAGCCGACGGTGTCGGCGATCGGCCTCGCGCCGGGGCAGGTGACCTCGCGGGTTCGCGTCGGCTGGCTGGACGCTACCGGCGTCAGCCACGAAACCTGGACCGATGTCGTGGTCGGCACCGATCGAGGGACTGAGCTGACGCTCTGGCTCGACCGGAGCGACCGGGTCGTTGCCTCGCCGAGGTCGAGTGCGGACAGCGGCATGATCGGGGACGTGGCCGGCCTGGTGACGGTCATGCTCCTCTGGCTGCTGCTGTACGGCGCCTTCCTCGCGGCAAGGTTCCCGCTCGACCGCCACCGAGCCGAGAGCTGGGCCGACGAATGGAAGCAAGTCGCCCCGAGATGGAACGGCAACCAGCGGTAAGCCGTACAGACACCCCTCGCCGGGATGTCCAGGGGCTGGATTGTGCAGTCCATGTCGATCGGGGTCGGGCCGCTGGCAGGGTGGGTTCACGAGTTCCCGACCTGAGGAGTGGTTGTTCCGATGACTGTGACCGAGATCGGTGATCCGGAGACCCTGCAGCGCGGGTACGTCCTGATCGAGGACCTGCTGACGCCCGCCGAGTGCGAGGAGATCGGTGAGCGGCTGCTCGAGTACGCGCGGGGCGATCGGCAGGCGAGCGGCCGCCTGCAGGTCCAGCGCGAGCCCGCCCTGGTGCGGTCCGGCCAGGAGGTCGCGCCGGGCCAGGACGTCCGCAAGGTGGGCGGGTTGTGGGACGACGAGCTGATCCGGCGGGAGCTGATCACCCGGCCGTCGGTCGTCGGTCGGATCCAGTCCATCCTGGGCGAGCAGCTCTGGTTGTACCGGGCCGACGCCCTGATGAAGCCGGGCAAGGTCGGGTCCGAGAAGGGCTTCCACCAGGACTCGCCGTACTGGCCGATCCAGCCGATGTCGCTGTGGTCGTGCTGGTTGCCGCTCGACGACGCCACGATCGAGAACGGCTGCATGCTCGTCGTCCCCGGGAGTCATGCGGGCGGTGGTCTGCCGCACGAGTCGACCCTGGACGACTACGTCATCCCGGAGTCCCACTACGATCTGGACGCGGTGGTTCCGGTACCGATGCGCCGCGGCTCCGGGCTGTTCTTCCACAGCCTGGTCGTCCACGCTACGGCGGCCAACACCTCCGGCAAGTCACGGCGGGCGATCACGATGAGCTACTTCGGCGCCGAACACCGCCACGTCGGCGCGGAGGAGCCGCCCGAGTACCCGGTCGTCGCGCCCTGACACTGAAGACCGGCCAATGACGACGGGAGTCTTCGGGTGGGGACTGACGACGACGGTGCGGGACTTTCGCTGACCGTGCACGCGGCGGCCTTGTTCCACTGCGCGTCCAGCTGGCGGTTGCCGCCGCGGTCGATGCCGCACTACCAACTCTGGGTCGTCACGGCCGGCTCGATGAAGTTCCGACTCGGCTCACTCGCCGCCACCGAGGTCGGTCCGCGGTCGGCGATCCTGATCCCGCCGAAGGTCGCCCAGCAGGCCGAGTACGGCGCGCCGCCGCTGCGGACGTACGTCGCGCACTTCATGGCGTACGACCGTGGCGAGCCGCGCGCCGACCTCTGGCCGCCGACCCTGCTGATCGGCTGCGCGGCCAAGGGATGGGACCGCATCGTCGCCGACGTCCAGGACACCGCGGACGAACTCGAGCAACGCCGGCCCGGCGGCCGGATCATCGCGAACGCATCGATGGCCGGCGCGTTGGGGCGGCTGCTGCGGTCCGACGCGAAGTCGGTGATCACCGACGCGGGCGAGACCCTGCCACCCGCCGTCGCCGCCGCGATCGACCACATCCGGCAGAACTACGAGCAGGACCTGACCACCCGTGACCTCGCCGAGGTGGGCCACGTCAGCCCGGAACACCTCCGCCGCATGTTCCGCCGAGCCACCGGCCAACCCCCGTCCCGCTTCCTCCAGCGCTACCGCCTCGGCATCGCCCGCCAACTCCTTCGCGACACCGAGCTCCCGATCGCCACCGTCGCCCGCCGAGCAGGCTTCCCCGACGCCTTCTACTTCAGCCGGGTCTTCACAGCCACCGAAGGCACAGCACCCTCCCGCTACCGGGCAATAGCCCAAGACGACCTCACCGCCGGCCCAGGAGCCTCCCCGACCAACCTCCGCTAGGGCTCTGAGCACCTGGTTGGGTGAGCGGGCCTCCGGCGCCGGACGTCGTTGCCTACGAACTGTGTCCGAGACGCCGAAGACATTCCCGCCCGAACTCCGAACAACTGAACTCGATCAGTTCCGCGGCTGTCGGCGCCGGCGGGAAGTACGCGCGGGTCGAGCGCTCCCGGTAGTACTCGGTTTCCTCTTCGTCGGGGGTGAGGGCCCCTTCGCTCTGCACGACGAGGCCGTTGCGCTCGAGCACGGGCAGGACCGCGCGGGACAGATCCGGCTGTGCCTGCCGGGAGTCGTCGCCGGCCACGAACCGGTGAATGTGCAGCGCTCTCATCGGCCGCCGGTCGAGCGCGGCCAGGACCCGGACGTGGACCGGATCCAGATCGGCGAGCGAGCGGACGATCAGCGCCTCGGCATCGACTCTCGCCGCGTCGTCGATGCCGTTGGCCAGGCAGCGGGCGAGGCCCTCGATCTTCTCCCGATCCAGCGCCTCGGAGGCGGCGAGCAGGCTCGCCTGCAGCAACTGCCAGACCTTCGGATCGGCTTGTGCGGCCGCCAGGATCTCTTCCGGTTCGATCCCGTCCAAAGCCGCCGTCCGGGTGAGCAGGTGCTCGACGTTGGTCTCACGAAAGCCGATGAGCTCGCCCCAGACCTTGCGGATCAACGCGGCCGTCGCCGGAGCGGCGCCGGCGCCGACGACACCTCCGATCGGGCCGCCCAAGACCGCGCCGGCCGCCGCTGCGGCCGCCGCCCCCAGCACCTCTGAGCCGATCTTGGAGGACTCGCCGCGGTCGCTCATCTGTCTCCTCGATTGTCGACGCCGACCCGGAATGTACCCCGACCGCGGGCCATGGGACCTCCGGCGATCGGAGCGGGTCGCTCGCCTCTGTGGGCCGAGGTTCTTCGTGGAAAGCATGGGCGAGTCAGTTCCATGCCGCTGATTCGGAGGTCGGTCGAGATGTCTGGTTTTGAGGTGGTGCCTGCGCGGCATTCTGGTGAGCCGCATCGGGGGAATCTGGCTGGTCGGCTGAACTGGCTTCGGGCTGGGGTACTGGGTGCGAACGACGGCATCGTCTCGACCGCGGGACTGGTGGTCGGCGTGGCCGGCGCGACCACGTCGGCGACCGCGATCCTGACGGCTGCGGTGGCTGGGGTGACCGCGGGAGCGGTGTCGATGGCGCTGGGGGAGTACGTCTCGGTGAGCAGCCAGCGCGACACCGAACGGTCCCTGCTGGCCAAGGAGCGGGCTGAACTTGCCGCGTCACCCACCGACGAGCTGGCCGAGTTGACGGCCATCTACGTGAGCAAGGGCCTGCGTCCGCAGACGGCCGAGTTGGTGGCGACCGAGCTGACCGAACGGGATGCCCTGGTGGCACACGCCGAAGCGGAGTTGGGCATCAACCCCGAGGAGCTGACCAATCCCTGGCATGCGGCCGGTGCCTCCGCGCTGGCGTTCACCGTGGGCGCGTTGCTCCCGGTGATCGCGATCCTGCTTCCACCGGCCGCGATCCGGGTGCCGGTGACTTTCGGCGTCGTACTGCTGGCCCTCGCCGGTACTGGTGTGCTCAGCGCGTACCTGGGTCAGGCTCGGAAGACCCGGGCTGTCCTGAGGCTGGTGCTGGGTGGCGCGCTCGCGATGGCAGTCACGTTCGGTCTGGGGCAGCTCGTCGGGTCCTCCGCGCTGTGAATGCCGCGGGCGGTTTCAGGATCAGTGGTCTCGGGAGGAGGTGAGTTCGCGGTCCGTGGGTTCCAGTTCGTCGGCTGTTGGTTTCTGGACGGCGTCGGCGAAGTAGAACCTCGAGAGGGCGGCGCGGAGGCGGTGGCGGCGGGGGTTGGCTACGCCGTTCTCGTCGGTTTCCGGTGCTGGGTCCAGGGGTTCGAGGCGGGGGCGGGCGGTCAGTTCGTAGGCCTCGTACTTCGAGATCGGGCTGTGGGCTTCGACGTACTCGCCGTCGGGGCGGCGGACGATGACGCCGGTTTCCAGGCCGTGCAGCAGCCGCTCCTTGTCGGCGCGCTGCAGCGAGATCGCGATCCGCCGGGTCACCCAGAACGCGAGCACCGGGCCGGCGAAGATCAGGATGCGGCAGATCCACGTGATCGTGTTGATCGAGGTGTGGAAGTGGGTGGCGAGCAGGTCGTTGCCGCTGTTCAGCCAGAGCACGCCGTAGAAGGTGATCATCCCGGCGCCGATGCCGGTCCGGGTCGGCATGTTGCGCGGCCGGTCCAGCAGGTGGTGCTCGCGCTGGTCACCGGTGATCCACTGCTCGATAAAGGGGTAGAGGGCAACGGACGTGATGAACAGCGGTGGAACCAGGAGCGCGGGCAGCAGGATGTTCCAGCTGATGGTCGCCCCGGCGAACGAGGACTCGAGCCCCGGCATCAGCCGCACTGCCCCGTCGAGCCAGCCCATGTACCAGTCGGGTTGCGAGCCTGCGGTCACCTCCGCCGGGTTGTACGGGCCGTACAACCAGATCGGGTTGATCTGCAGGAGCGCGCCGAGGACCGTGGTGACGCCGAAGACGACGAAGAAGAAGCCGCCCGCCTTCGCCATGTACACCGGCATCAGCGGGTAGCCGACGACGTTCTTCTCGGTCCGGCCGGGACCGGGGAACTGCGTGTGCTTGTGGTACACGACCAGCATCAGGTGAACCGTGATCAGCGCGAGCAACAACCCAGGGATCAGCAACACGTGGACGGTGAAGAACCTGGGCACGAAGTCGTCGCCGGGGAACTCGCCGCCGAAGATGAAGAAGCTCAGCCAGGTACCGATGACCGGCGAGGCGAGGACCAGGCCCTCGGTGATCCGCAGTCCCGTGCCGGACAGCAGGTCGTCGGGAAGGCCGTAGCCGATGAAGCCCTCGACGACGCCGAGGAACAGCATCCCGATCCCGATCAGCCAGTTGAGTTCGCGCGGTTTGCGGAACGCGCCGGTTAAGAAGATCCGGAGCAGGTGCACGCTCATCGCCGCGGTGAAGAGGATCGCGGCCCAGTGGTGGATCTGCCGCATCAGCAGGCCGCCGCGGATGTCGAACGAGATCGCGAGCGCCGACTCGTACGCCTCGGACATCTTCAGCCCCTTCAGCAGGCTGTACGTCCCCTGGTACTCGACCTCGGCCATCGAGGGCTTGAACCACAGGGTCAGGAAGACGCCGCTGAGCAGCAGGATGACGAAGCTGTACAGCGCGATCTCGCCGAGCATGAACGACCAGTGATCGGGGAAGACCTTGCGCAGGTTCTTCTTGCCGATCTTGGCGACACCGAGCCTTTGGTCGAGCCAGCCGACTGTCGCCGGAAGTTCCTTGTCCGCCATCGCGCCGCCTTCCCGGTCGGCTGAGTTCGTCCGGTAAACTTACGCACAAGTTATGCACGCGAGCGGATTCGCTGTAAAGCGCGGAGCGTGGCTGCATAAGTTTGGGGCCGCGCCGCGGGGTCAGAACAGCCGGGCGCTTCGCCGGACGGTTAACGTCGCGGCGGCTTCGGAAAGGTTCGTGAACGGCTCGGCGTGAGGTGGCCAGCCCGGACCCGCGGTGTACGTCCGGTGGTCGCCGTCAGCGACTCGGCGCCGCAGTTCCGCCTGACCCGGGCGGGTGATGCTTGCCCAGAGGACCACCGCCGCGGGATTCACCCGCCGGACGAAATCCCGTACGGCGAAGGTGGTCGTCTCGGGGCCCAGGGTCAGTACGGGCTGGCTCCGCTCGAGCAGGACGGCGCGCAGTACCGTCAACGGCAGGGTGTGGCGCTCTTCAGGGCAGTGCACCAGGATCGTCGGGCGGCCGCCGCTGGGCCGGAGTCCGCGGCGATAGACGTACCGCTCGATCGTCGCCTCGAAGGTGCGGGACAGCAACAACTCGAGGTCGGTGCAGTCGCCCTGACCGGCGAAGCGGGCCTCGAGCCGGCGGAAGGCGGGGGCCACCACCTCGGTCCAGGTCTGCGCCGCGCCGCGTTGGTCCAAGCAGTTCTGCAGCAGGTCGTCGAGTTCGGTGGTGCGCAGCGATTCGGTGGCCGAGAGCAACAGTTCGGTGTTCGTCGCCGAGCCGTCCGCGTCCGGTCGGCCGGCGGCGTCCTGGTCGATCAGCACGGCCGCGTCGCGGGCGGCCAGGCCGCGTCCGATCAGCTCCTGCATCCGGCGCAGGCGGTCCACGTCGGCCACGGTGTACCGCCGGTGCAGGCCGGACGTCCGAGCCGACGGCCCGATTCCGTACCGGGACTCCCAGGTGCGCAGGGTGACGGCCGGGATCCCGAGCAGGGCTGAGACCCGCCCCACCGGCAGCACGGTCGCGGCCCGCGAGACGTCGTCCGGGGCGGACCCGAGTGACGCCATGGACAAAAGATTCTCACGTTCGTGCGGTTCCGCGAGGACTGAACAACTTCGGCCGTCTGCGAGTCGGACGGGTCGTTGGTGCCCTCGAGGATCGAACCTATGCAAAAGTGGTGCAGAGCAGCTCGTCGACAGAGGGAGCGGACCATGGGCCTGACCAGGAGCAGCATCGTCGACACGCCACGGGCCGGAGTCCTCGCCTGGCACGAACGGCCGGGCGCGATCGTCCGGCTGACGCCGCCCTGGATGCCGATCCGGATCGAGCAGGAGGCGGACGACCTGTCCGACGGCACCGCGGTCCTCGGGTTTCCGCTCGGCCTTCGCTGGGTGGCGCGGCATACCGATGCGGAGTCGCCCGACGGATTTCTCGACCAGCTGGACTCGGCACCGCTGCGGTGGGCGATCCGCTGGCGCCACCACCACGAGTTCGAGGCGCTGGATTCGGGCCGGACCCGGGTCACGGATCGGATCGACACGAACGTCCCCGGCTTCCTCCTCAAGTCGATGCTCGCGTACCGCCATCGGCAGTTGGCCGACGACCTCGCCGCGGCCGAGCGGGCGACGGCCGAAGGCATGCGTCCGTTGACGGTGGCGGTGACCGGCAGCAGCGGCACGATCGGCCGCGAGCTGACCGCCCTGCTGAGTACCTCCGGGCACGAGGTGGTCCGGCTCGTACGCCACCGCACCGAGGTACCAGGGGAGCGGCACTGGGATCCCGAGGACCCGGCTCCGACCTTGTTGCGCGGAGTCAACGCGGTCATCCATCTCGCGGGAGCCTCCATCGCGGGCCGCTTCACGGACGAGCATCGTCGACGGCTGGAAGCGTCCAGGCTCGGACCGACCCGGAAGCTCGCGCAACTCGCGGCCGGCACCGAGGACGGCCCGACCTCGTTCGTGAGCGCCTCCGCGATCGGGTACTACGGCCCGGACCGCGGCGACGAGGAGCTGACCGAGACCAGCCCGCCCGGTGAAGGCTTCCTGGCCGGCCTCGTCCAGGGGTGGGAGGAGGCGACCGAGCCCGCGGCCGAAGCCGGCCTCCGAGTCGTCCAGGTGCGCACCGGCCTGGTACAGACGCCGGCGGGCGGCACGCTGAAGCTGCAGTACCCCCTGTTCGCGGCAGGGCTGGGCGGTCCGCTCGGCGACGGGAAGCAGTGGCAGTCCTGGATCGGCATCGACGACCTGCTCGACATCTACCACCGGGCGATCTTCGACCAGGACCTCGCCGGCCCGGTCAACGCGGTCGCAACCGACCCGGTCCGCAACGACGAGTACACCGCGACCCTGGCCCGGGTCCTCCACCGGCCGGCCCTGCTCAAGGTCCCCGACCTCGGTCCCCGCATCCTGCTGGGCGACGAAGGCGCCGAAGAACTGGCCCAAGCCTCCCAACTCGTCGTACCCCGCGTCCTCACCGCCCGCGGCCACAAGTACCGCCGTCCCCACCTGGAAGACACCCTCCGCCACGTCCTCGGCCGAACCACCGACTGAGGACGCAGACAACGGGCTGAAGATCAAGCCCATCCTCATCGCTTGCACGAAGCTGCAAGTTTCTGTCGACGCCTTCTGGCCGTCAGGACGCGTCCCTAGAGTCTGGGCCGACTGCGTTCTGTCCTGACTGCCTGAGGAGCGGTGAGTGATCGTATCGAGGATGTTGGCAGGCCTGCTGGCGGCGGGAGTGGTTGCGGCGACCCTGTCGCCCGCGGCGGCGAGAACGCCCGAGCCGGTGGCGCCGAATCGGATCGAGGCGACGGCCAAGTACGCGTTCAGCGCGGCGGTCGCGCAGCAGAAGATGAAGGGACTCTGGGCGAGCCGGGCGACCTGGGCCGGCGACCACGCGAAGGATGTGACGTTCGTCTACCGCGACCCGAGTCGGTTCGTGGTGGTGGCGAAGGGCAATGTGGCGGCGGTGCAATCCGCGCTGCCCGACGATGTGAAGCCGTTCACCTCCGTCGTCCGCGCGGAGATCGTCCCCATGGCTGGTTCACCGGCCGACGACCGCGGTGGGTGGACGGGCGGGAACCACATCGTCTCGACGAACGGACTCGGCCAGAAGGCACGGTGTACCGCGGGGTTCGCGTGGAAGAGCTGGGACACCGGTGCCGTGCTCGGCAGCACGGCGCGGCACTGCTACGAGGATCCCTCGAGCGTCTACATCGACTGGTTCAACGGCACTCGGCTACTCGGCACCCGGACCCAGGCAGGGACCGGTACCAACGACGTCCTGCTGCTGCGGGCGGCACCCAACACGTCGTTCAACGCCAGTATCTGGCTCCGGGGTGGCGTCGAGGAGCGCATCGTGACCGGCGCCGGACCGAACCTGACCAACAGCCCGATCGCCTTCTACGGCCGGACCTCCGGTGGTGGCGGCGGCTACATCAGGGAACGCGAGCCGGCTGATCCGGGCGTGGTCTTCACCGACGCGATCCAGGTCCGGCCAGGCGACTCCGGTGGACCCGTGTACGCGACCTACACCAACGGCACGGTCCAGGCCCGCGGCACGGTCCACGCCTGCCTCTGCGCCGACTACGACGGAGACGGTGAGTACGAGGTCGGCGAGGTTTTCGGCATGTTCTTCATCGATGCCGGCTACAGCTCGGCGGACCTCCGGGCCTCGATCTACACGGCCTAGCCGAAAGTCATGAGTGAGTCGAAGCCCCGAACCGTCCGCGCGGTTCGGGGCTTCTCAGGTTCATGCCGTACGCGCGTCCACGCCGGCCGCGTCTCTGCCGGGGACGAGGCCGGCACGGTGGTCTCGACAGGCCAACGGTGGTTTCGGGGCAACTTTTCGCGGGCACCCGGGGCGCAGTCGAGAGGTGATGGAGGAGACATGGCAGGCGGTGCGTCGTGAGCGGGCAGGAGTTCCACAAAGGCGATGCGGTCGAGTGGGACAGTCACGGTGGTACGGCGGTGGGCACGGTGGAGCGGAGGATCACCGAGCGCACCGAGGCCGGCGGGCGGACCGTGGATGCGAGCCCGGACGATCCGCAGTACCTGGTTCGCAGCGAGAAGTCGGGGCAGACGGCGGTCCACAAACCATCGGCGCTGCGACGGGCATCCAAGGCGTCGTCATGACCGACGGGAGCGAGGATCGGGACGGCACCAGGCGGGAGTTCGGCGAGGCGGTGAACATGACCCCCAAGCAACTGGAGAAGTGGCTCACCACCGACGAGTCGAAGCGGGTGGGCCAGAAGAGTGGGTCCGGCTCGGAGTCGGTCGGTCATCGCAGTGGCCGGCGGATCATCGATCTGCTGAACACCAAGAAGGACGAGCTGAGCGACGACGACTACGCGCACATGCGGAAGGTCGTCGGCTACGTGCATCGCCACCGCAGACAGCGCCCGTCCGGCGACGTGACCGACACCGACTGGCGGTACTCCCTGATGAACTGGGGTCACGACCCGGCCAAGTAGGAACACCCGTGCTGTCGTGTTACAAGAAGGCGTGGAGGCTTCGGAGGAGGTCGGCCGGGTTCCGTTCGGCGATGTGGTGGGTCGACTTGATGCCGTGGCCCTGGACCTCGCGGCACCACGGGCGCCAGACCGCGACGACGTCGCCGTACAGCTGCTCCAGGTCGTCGTCGGTGGACCAGAGGGCGAGCGTCGGACACTCGATCCGCCGGCCGTTGTCCCGGTCGGCCACGTCGTTGCGGCGGTCGATGCCCAGGCCGGCCCGGTAGTCCTCCACCATCGCGTGGACCGTGGCCGGATCGCGGATCGCGGCCAGGAAGTCGGCGTGGTTCCCGGGTCCCAGCGCGGCCGGCGAGTTGGTGGTCCACGCGTTGTACCAGGTCTCCGGATCCGCGCAGATCACCCTTTCCGCGGGCTTGTCCTGCTGAGCGAAGAACCACCAGTGCCACCACTCGGCCGCGAACCGCGCGTCACACCGCTCCAGGGCCTCGACCACCGGTACGCCGTCCATCACGACCAGCTTGCTCACCCGATCGGGGTGATCGAGCGCGGTGCGATAGGCGACGTACGAACCGCGGTCATGACCGACCACTGCGAACCGGTCGTGGCCGAGGGCATCCATGACGCCGACGACGTCGGCGGCCATCGCACGTTTGGAGTACGGCGTGTGGTCCGCGTCGGTGGCCGGTTTCCCCGACCGTCCGTACCCCCGCAGGTCGGGGCACACCACCGCGAACCCCGCAGCCACCAGATCCGGCGCCACCGCGTACCAGGTCGTGTGCGTTCGCGGGTGGCCGTGCAACAACACCACGGCCGGTCCGGATCCGGCGTACCGGACCCGGACCCGCTGACCGCCGACCTCGAGCTCCTCCAGCGTGAAACCTTCGAACATGGTCCTCCGGTACCCCCCCCGCACACACCCGGTCCGTCCCCGGCTGTCTGCGAATCGGGGCTTCGGGTACCGGCGGTCGCATGGATCAGAGCAGCAGCCCGGTGCTGGAAGCGCTGGCGGAGTACCACCGGCGGGGTTATGTGAACTTCTGCCCGCCCGGTCACAAGCAGGGCCTGGGCGTCGACGAGGAGGTCCGGCGAGTTCTGGGAGCGGACGTGTTCCGGTCCGACCTGCTGGCGACCGGTGTACTGGACGACCGGACGAGTGGTGGCAGGGTTCTGGAACGAGCGCAGGAACTCATGGCGGACGCCGTCGGTGCCGATCACGCGTTCTTCTCCACCTGCGGGAGTTCGCTGTCGGTGAAGAGCGCGATGATGGCGGTGGCGGCGCCGGGGGAGTCGATGCTGATCGGCCGGGACGCGCACAAGTCGGTGATCGCGGGGCTCACCCTGACGGGGATCCGGCCGGTGTGGGTGCGGCCGCGGTGGGACGGAGAGCTGCATCTGGCCCATCCGCCGTCGCCCGAGGCGTTCGAGCAGGCTTTCGACGAGCATCCGGCGGCGGTCGGCGCGTTGGTCACCAGCCCGTCGCCCTACGGAACCTGTAGTGATCTGGAAGCGATCGCCGAGATCTGTCACCGGCGGGGAAAGCCGCTGGTGGTGGACGAGGCGTGGGGCGCGCATCTGCCGTTCCACGACGAGCTCCCGACCTGGGCGATGGACGCGGGCGCCGATGTCTGTGTCGTGTCGATCCACAAGATGGGCGCCGGCTTCGAGCAGGGCTCGGTGTTCCACCTGCAGGGCGACCTGATCGATCCGGTCCGGCTGGAACAGAGCGCGGACCTGTTGTCGACGACGAGTCCGAACGTGCTGCTCTTCGCGGCCATGGACGGCTGGCGCCGGCAGATGGCGCTGCGCGGTGAGGAACTGCTCGCGGCCGCGTTGCAGCTGGCCGACTCGACGCGGCGGGAGATCGACGGCCTGCCGGGACTCGAAGTCCTCGACGACCGGCTGGTGGCGAAGGAGGCGTCGCACGACCTGGATCGCCTGCAGATCATGATCGACACGCTGGCCGCGGGGATCTCGGGGTACCAGGCCTCGGACTGGCTCCGGGCCGAGCGTTCGATCAACGTCGGGCTGTCCGACCATCGGCGCATCGTGGCCCAGTTCACCTTCGCGGACGACCCGTTGTCGGCGGACCAGCTGGTGACCGCGCTCGCGGATCTCACCCGGACCGCGTTGCCCACGCCGAAGTCGGTCGTCCTGCCGGATCCCGGTGAGCTGGAGCTCGAACAGGTGACGACGCCACGCGAGGCGTTCTTCGCCGACCAGGAGACGGTACCGGCGCGGGACGCCGTCGGCCGGATCGCGGCCGAGCAGGTCACCCCGTACCCACCGGGGATCCCGGCGATCGTGCCGGGTGAGCGCATCACCGCGGGCGTCGTCGACTACCTCCGCTCCGGGATCGAGGCCACCATGGTCGTCCCGGACGCGGCGGATCCGGCTGTCCGGACGATCCGGGTGGTCCGCTCGGACCGCGGGACCGACCTGCCCTAGGGGAGCGGGCGGCCGCCGGTGGCGCCGAGGCGTTCGCCGGTGACGTAGGTGGAGTCGTCCGAGGCGAGGAAGACGTACAGCGGTGCGAGTTCGGCGGGTTGGCCGGCGCGGCCGAGCGGGGTGTCGGCGCCGAAGTCGCCGACCTTCTCGTCCGCCAGGGTGGCCGGGATGAGCGGCGTCCAGACCGGGCCGGGGGCGACGGCGTTCACGCGGATGCCGCGCGGCGCGAGTTCCTGGGCGAGGCCCTTGGTGAAATTGAGGATGGCAGCCTTGCTGGTGGCGTAGTCGAGCAGGTTCGGGGACGGTTCGTAGGCCTGGATCGAGGTCGTGTTGACGATCGCGGAGCCCGGCGCGAGATAGGGCAGGGCCGCCTTGCAGAGCCAGAACATCGCGTACACGTTGGTCTTCATCACCTGGTCGAACTGCTCGGTGGAGATGTCCGCGATGCCCGGCCGGGACATCTGGTACGCGGCGTTGTTGACCAGGATGTCGATACCGCCGATCTCCTCGCGGCACTGGTCGACGAGCCTTCGGCAGTGCTTCTCGTCCTGGATGTCGCCCGCCAGCGAGGCGGCGTTGCGGCCGGTCTCCCGGACCAGGCGGCAGGTCTCCCGCGCGTCCTGCTCCTCGGCTTCGAGGTGCGAGATCATCACGTCCGCGTCCTCCCGGGCGAAGGCGAGCGCGACGGCCCGCCCGATCCCGGAGTCACCACCGGTGATCAGCGCCCGCTTGCCCTTCAGCTTCCCGCTGCCCCGGTACGTCGTCTCGCCGTAGTCGGGCTCCGGCGTCATCGCGGCACCGTGTCCGGGATGCTCCTGGTTCTGCGGTTCCTGCTGGTCGGGTCGCGCGTACCTCGTCCTCGGGTCGTAGCTCATGCAGCGGCCTCTCTGATCGCGGATGGTCGCTTCGCTGTACCCCGAGGCGGCCGGACGACACGCTGTCCCCGGTTTCGCGGGGGCGGCCGGGGGTACCCGCCGCGCTATGACCACCATCGACCGGATCGCGGAGCCGTGGGGCACCCGTACCCCCTACGGGCCGGGGGAGAGCTGGCCGATCCGGGTCGACGTCCGGTTGGAGGACGGGCTGGGCGAGGCCGAGGTCGACCGGTGGGTGCAATCGGCGACCGTCCTGCACTCGAACGGGGACGGCCTGGACATCGCGGTGAAGGACGGGCGGATCGTCGGAGTCCGCGGCCGCGCCGTGGATCGGGTCAACCACGGCCGCCTGGGCCCGAAGGACCTGTTCGGTTACCAGGCGAACAACTCCGCGGATCGGCTCACCGTCCCGCTGGTCCGCCGGGACGGGCAACTGGTGGAATCGGACTGGGAGACCGCGATGTCGGCGGTCACCGGACGGACCCAGGAGTTGCTGGCCGAGCGTGGACCGAGTTCGGTCGGCTTCTACACGACGGGTCAGCTGTTCCTGGAGGAGTACTACACGCTTGCGCTGATCGGTCATGGGGGTATCGGCACGAACCATCTGGACGGCAACACCCGGCTCTGTACGGCGACGGCCGCCGAGGCGCTGAAGGAGACGTTCGCGAGCGACGGTCAGCCCGGCTCGTACACCGACATCGATGACGCCGATGTGATCGCCTTGTACGGGCACAACATGGCCGAGACGCAGACCGTGCTGTGGACCCGGGTACTGGACCGGCTGGCCGGGCCGAATCCGCCGCAGCTGATCTGCGTGGATCCGCGCCGTACGCCGGTCGCTGCCGCCGCCACGGTGCACCTGGCCCCGAAACCCGGGACGAACGTGGCCCTGATGAACGCGTTGGTGCACGAGATCGTCGACCACGACTGGGTGGATCGTGACTACGTCGACCGGTACACGGTGGGGTACGACGAGCTGGTCAAGCAGGTCGCCGACTGTGACCCGGACTGGGCGGCGCGGATCTGCGACCTCCCGGCCGCCGACATCCGAGCGGCGGCCTCGCTGATCGGTCACGCCGAGCGGTTGCTGTCCACGGTTCTGCAGGGGTTCTACCAGTCGCACCAGGCGACCGCGGCCTCGGTACAGGTGAACAACCTCCACCTGCTCCGAGGCATGCTCGGCCGGCCCGGGTGCGGCGTCCTGCAGATGAACGGGCAGCCGACCGCACAGAACACGCGGGAGTGCGGCGCTGACGGCGACCTGCCCGGATTCCGGAACTGGGCCAACGACGAGCACGTCGAGGACCTGGCCCGGGTCTGGAACATCGAGCCGGCACAGATCCCGCACTACTCGGAGCCGACCCACCTGATGCAGATGATGCGGTACGTCGAGGACGGCTCGATCCGCTTCCTGTACGTGAGCGGCACCAATCCCGCGGTGTCGTTGCCGGAGCTGCACCGCATTCGTGAGGTGCTGTCCCAGGACCGGCTGTTCCTCGTCGTCCAGGACATCTTCCTGTCCGAGACGGCGCAGTTGGCCGATGTGGTCCTGCCGGCCGCGACGTGGGGCGAGAAGACCGGGACGTTCACCAACGCGGACCGCACGGTTCACCTGTCGGAGCGGGCCGTCGACCCGCCTGGGCAGGCGCGCGCGGACCTGGACATCTTCATCGACTACGCGCACCGGCTGGGCCTGACGGACAAGGACGGTCAGCCGCTGGTGAAGTGGACCGATGCGGAGGGCGCGTTCGAAGGCTGGAAGGAATGCAGCGCCGGACGCCCGTGCGACTACACCGGCCTGACGTACGACAAGCTGCGGGGTGGCAGCGGCATCCAGTGGCCCTGCAACGACGAACACCCGGACGGAACCGAACGCATCTACCGCGACGGCGAGTTCTGGAGCTCACCGTCCTACTGCGAGACCTACGGCAAGGACCTGCTGACCGGCGCGCCGCTCGATCCGGTCGAGTACAAGGCGCTGAATCCGTCGGGTAAGGCGGTGTTCAAGGCCGCCGAGTACCTCCCGCCTCACGAACCGCCGACGACGGACTTCCCGTACCTGCTGACCACCGGCCGGACGCTGTACCACTTCCACACCCGGACGAAGACGGGACGCGCACCGCAGTTGCAGAACGCGGCGCCGGACGTGTGGGTCGAGATGTCCGTGGACGACGCGGCTCGGCACGGGTTCGGCGAGGGTGATCTGCTCCGCGTCTCGACGCCCCGCGGCAGTGTCGAGGCGAAACTGCGCATCAGCGGGATCCGGTCGTCGACGCTCTTCCTGCCGTTCCACTACGGCTACTGGGACACCACCGGCGGCCATGCACCGGGCGACGAGGCGGGCCGGGCAGCGAACGAGCTGACGGTCACCGACTGGGATCCCGCCTCCAAGCAGCCCTTGTTCAAGACCGCCGCGGCTCGGGTCGAGCGGATCGCCGCCGCGGAAGGTCCGTCCCCGGCGCCGACCACGACCGCGTCGAGGCCGGCCGCCGGCGACGCCGTGCCGGGCACCAACGGCGGCGGTCGGGCGGCAGTCGTCGAGCGCTTCGGCGTCGAGGAGAGCCAACGATGAACACCAAGGTCGGACTGGCCATCGCCGAACTCCACCGCGCCGAGAACGACCTCGCCGGGGAACTGTTGCAGGCCTCCGATCGGCACAGGACGGAGCATGACATCTTCTACCTCGGCCGGGACCTGGCCAGGTGGTCCCAGGAGCACGTACGGGAGCTGGCCGCCCAGGGCGAGACCTACGGGGTCGACCTCGATCCCGATCCGGACGACGAGGGCGGCCTGTTGGCGGCCGCCCGGCAGAAGGGCGCGGAACTCCTCGGCCGCCACCACGATCCGGCGTTGCTCCTGCTGAAGGATCTGCGCGAGATCCACCGCAAGGCGGCCGGCGTCTCGCTGGACTGGGAGATCCTGGCGCAGACCGCCCAGGCGCTCAAGGACGACGACCTGCTCACGCTGGCGAAGACGGCCCATCCGCAGACTCTCCGGCAACTGCGCTGGGCCAACGCGATGCTGAAGTCCAACGCGGCACAGACCATGGTCACGCCCTGACCGGTCCGTGAGCCTCTGAGACGTCCGCGTGTCCAGTACACCGATGCTCAGTGCGGGTCGGTACCCGGGAAGGGGCGGCCATGTCTCAAGCGCGGTCCGGACTCCGGGGAGTCGAGGTCACGATAGAGATCGCAGTAGTAGTGCGTCAGGCGATCTCGGTATTCCTGACTTCGGCCGGTTTCCACCTCGTACGGCGGTGCGTCCCGGATCTCGGTCGCCGTGCGATCCACCGCGATCGAGCGGGCGTCGTGATCGATGGACTCGACCGTTCCGGGCGGCAACAGGATCCGTTGCCCGACAACCCACGCACCGGTGTCGATGACGATGGTCACGTCGCCGGACGAATCGACGACCTCGGCGACCGTCCCGATCTCCTCGTCGGTCCCGGCGACGCGGTAGCCGACGAGATCGATCTGCTCGTCGAAGCCGGTACCGGGCCGGAGCTGCCACGGTTGGAAGCGGTTCATGCGGACAGACCAGCGGAGCTCGGCTAAGTGCGATCCGGGCGTTTGCCTGGGCCGCTGTCCGGACCACGGTCGGCCGCCCGGCCGACCGTCACCAGACCGATCGACAGTGCTGACAGCCGGGATTCGATGGCGGCTGCGACTTCGCCGAGGCACGCGTTGGTTCGACGGCACAAACCCTGGTAGTGCAGGGCTTCGACCGAGTACCCCTGCCGGCGCGACAGGCCGGCGGCTTGCTCGGCCGATTCGTCGATCACTGCGAGCAACTGGACACAGTCCCAGCCCAGCTGCGCCAGCACCGGGTCATGGCGAGCGACCTCAGCAAGCTGCAAGCCGGTCGCGACCTCCATCCGTTCGACCATCGGGGCGACGATTTCAGCCGCCTGATGGAGTCGCGTGCGGGCGTCTTCGGGGACAGTCATCTCACAACTCCGGTGGTGCTTGTGTCGCGGCACGTCCGGCCGGGAGCCTGGGTGCCGTGACGAAACGCTTTCACCTTCGAGGTACCCAGCCGGAAACGGGTCCGTGGGAAGGTCAGCGGGTGTTACTCGCCGCGTTGGGGGTTGGTTTGCTGGCGGCCTTGCTTACCCGTCTGCTTGGCGGCCTGTTTGGCGGCACCCCCCGAGCCGCTTCGTCCTCCGAACGCGGTCTCGCTGAGTGGCTTCGCGCCGGACAGCGGTTTCTGGCCGTCGAAGGCGTGCGCGATGGCGCGGTTCGCGTCCAGGATCGGCTGGCGCTGGTGGGCCTTGCCGCCGCTGCCGACCTGCGCCTGGCCGAACCGGTCGAGCTGGGGAAGTTTGTTGGTTCCCCGGCCCAGCCGTAGTGCGGTCTGCTGGTAGGCGGCGTCCTGGCCGTGCCGAGCGCCGATCGCGATCACGTCGCGGGCGTTGGTCCCACCCGCGTTCCGGCCGGGGATCTCCCGGAACGTCAGGCGGTGGTTGGCTTCCCGGTGCCGTCGCCGACCTTGGACACCACGATGTCCCGGCCGTCGCCGATCCCGTTGTGCGCACCGAGCACGTGGTGGCCGTTCGACGTCCCGGTCTCGAGATCCTGCAGTTCGCGGAGCACGTTCTTGTAGAGCCGGCGGTTCGCGTTGTTGACCGGCGTCTTGTCGTCGGGGTACTGCCTGGTCTCCGCGGCCGCCGCGTCCCGCATCCGGGTGAGGTCCTGCACGGCGCCTTCGCCGAGCAGGGCCTGATACTGCCGTCCATGGTAAAGGCCCGCAGGCTCGCCCGGGCGCTTGGCGGGCGTGGGCGGGTGGGGCGCAAGGTGCCGGCGGGGATCGCCAGGCCGGTCCGGCGACCTTCGCGGACCTGCGAGTTTATTGTCATATGACAAGTGTTTGGCGATGACGGACCCGGGTACCGGCGCCGCTGTGCTGGAGAACGCGTTACGTGAGCGGGTGGACGGCGAGGTGCGGTTCGACGCGGGATCGCTGGCCGCCTACTCGTGCGACTCGTCGAACTACCGAGAGGTACCGCTCGGGGTGGTGGTGCCGCGGTCCGTCGAGGCCGCAGTGGACCGTCCGGCGGAGATCTACCGGCAGCTGCTGGCGCTCAGGGACCCAGATCGAGCAAGCGACCGACCGGCGAGTCGTACATCTCGCCGAACTCTTGGCCACGGGCCTCAAGGAGGATCGATGAGCACGACAGTTGCCGACCAGCTGCTGCAACGGCTGCGCGAGTGGGACGTCGACCATGTCTTCGGGTACGCCGGCGACGGCATCAACGGACTGTTGTCGGCCTGGGAGAAGGCCGGGAACCAGCCGAGGTTCGTGCAGGCACGGCACGAGGAGATGGCGGCGTTCGAGGCGGTCGGGTACGCCAAGTTCACCGGCCGGGTCGGCGTCTGTACCGCGACCAGCGGGCCGGGCGCGATCCACCTGCTGAACGGGCTGTACGACGCGAAGCTCGACCACGTACCGGTGGTGGCGCTGGTCGGCCAGACGGCCCGCAGCGCGATGGGCGGGCACTACCAGCAGGAGGTCGACCTGCACACGCTCTACAAGGACGTGGCGTCCGACTACTGCGAGACCGTGATGGTCCCGGAGCAGCTGCCGAACGTGCTCGACCGGGCGATCCGGATCGCGGCGTCCCGCCGGACCGTGACGGCGCTGATCATCCCGTCGGACCTGCAGGAGCTGGAGTACACGCCACCGTCGCACGCGTTCAAGATGGTCCCGTCGAGTCTCGATCTGACCTGGTCGGTACCGGTGCCGCCGGCCGATCAGCTCGAGCGCGCGGCCGAGGTCCTGAACGCGGGGTCGAAGGTCGCGGTCCTGGTCGGGCAGGGCGCGCGCGGAGCGGTCGACGAGATCACCCGGCTCGCGGACCTGACCGGCGCCGGGGTCGCGAAGGCGCTGCTCGGCAAGGACGTGCTCCCGGACGACCTGCCGTGGGTGACCGGTTCGATCGGGTTGCTCGGCACGCGGCCGTCGTACGAGCTGATGACGGGATGCGACACCTTGCTGGTGGTCGGGTCGAACTTCCCGTACACGCAGTTCCTGCCGGCCTTCGACCAGGCGCGGGCGGTACAGATCGACATCGACCCGACGATGGTCGGGATGCGGTACCCGTTCGAGGTGAACCTGGTCGGGGACGCGGCCGCGACACTGCGCGGGTTGCTGCCGCTGGTCCAGCGGAAGGACGACCGGTCGTGGCGGGAGGACGTGGAGCAGAACGTCGAACGCTGGTGGGAGGTCATGCAGCGGCGCGCGTACACGTCGGCGGACCCGATCAACCCCGAGCTGGTGTTCCACGAGCTGTCGCCGCGCCTGCCGGGGAACGCGCTCGTCGCGGCCGACTCGGGTTCGGCCGCGAACTGGTACGCCCGGCATCTGCGGATCCGGGACAGCATCCGCGGCTCCCTCTCCGGGACGCTGGCCACGATGGGACCCGGGGTGCCGTACGTGATCGGCGCGAAGTTCGGGAACCCGGACCTGCCCTGCTACGCGCTGGTCGGTGACGGCGCGATGCAGATGAACGGGCTGAACGAGCTGATCACGATCGCGAAGTACTGGCCCGAGTGGGCCGACCCGCGGATGGTGATCGCGGTGCTGCACAACAACGACCTGAACCAGGTGACCTGGGAGCTCCGCGCGATGGGCGGCTCACCGCAGTTCCTGCCGTCGCAGCAGCTGCCGGAGTTCCCCTACGCCGAGTTCGCGCGACTGATCGGGCTGCACGGGGTGATCGCGGAGAAGCCGGAGGACGTCGTCCCGGCCTGGGAGGAGGCGCTGGCCGCGGACCGGCCGTGCGTGGTCGAGTTCCGGACCGATCCCGCGGTCCCGCCGATCCCGCCGCACGCGACCTGGGACCAGATCGAGAACGCGGCGGAGTCGATCCTGCGCGGCGACACCGACCGGGTCGGCATGATCAAGCAGGGCGTGAAGTCGAAGGTGCAGGAGTTCCTGCCGGGCACCAAGGACGAGCCACCGCGGTGACCGACGGGGTGTACTTCGAGCGGATGTGCGGCGCGGTCGACTGTCTGCAGGCCGACGTGACCCGCTGCGGCGGGACCGGGTGAGCTGACCGGATTGGCTCCGTGCAGAGCTGGTGCTCCGCGGCACTAGTGCTCGGAGGCCTTGGCGAAGCTGGTCAGGCCGCGGACCAGAGCGGTACGGTCGGCCGCGGACATCCGGGCCAGCACCTGGTCGAGCTCCTCACGGCGGGCGTCTCGGAGCCGGGCGAGCGTCGTCCGGCCGCGGGCGGCCAGGGTGAGCCGCAGCAGCCGGCGGTCGTGCTCGGGGACCCGTCGCAGGACCAGCCGTTCGTCGGCCAGCCGGGTGACGAGCCTGCTGGCCGAGGGAAGGGAGAGGTCGAGCTCGGCGGCCAGTTCGCCGAGGCTGACCGGGCCGTGCCGGTCGATGGCCAGCAGGACGCGCAGCTGCAGTACCGGCAACTGGCTCGACGCCGACATCGCCTTCAAGGTCAGTGCGGCCATCGCGAGCGACAGTTCCTCGACCACCGCGCCCTGGTCCTGCTCACGAGAAGCTCCCGCTGCCATCTCCGCACCCTAACGTCCACGCCCGGCTCCCGGTCGGCCGCGGCACCTTCTCGGCCGGCCTGCGCCGGTCCCGGCGCTAGCATCCTGCCATGCAGGCTTGGAGCGACGACGACATCACTGACCAGGGCGGCCGGACGGTCGTGATCACCGGCGCGAACTCGGGCCTGGGCCTGCGCGCGGCGACGGTCCTCGCGGCCAAGGGCGCCCGGGTGATCCTCGCCTGCCGGTCCAAGGAGCGCGGTGATCGCGCCGCGGCGGCGGTCGGCGGCGAGCTCGTCCTGCTGGACCTAGCAGACCTGGACTCGGTCCGGACGGCCGCGGCCGAGATCCGCGACCGGACCGGCGACCGCCTCGACCTGCTGATCGACAACGCGGGGATCCCGGCCGGTCCGTTGCGGCGCACGGCCGCGGGTCACGAGTCGATCTTCGCCACGAACTACCTGGGGCACGCCGCGCTGACCTGGCTGCTGATGCCGGCGCTGCGTGCGGGGGACTCGGCCCGCGTCGTCACCGTGTCGAGCATCGCCCACCGTGGCAAGGGGTTCGACGTCGAGGATCCCGGCTTCGAGCGGCGGCGGTTCCGGATGGCCTACGGCTACGCGCAGTCCAAGCTGGCCGGGCTGATGTTCGCCCTCGAACTGCAGCAGCGCCTGCACGCGGAGGGCTCCCCGGTGATCAGCCTGGCCGCGCACCCCGGGTTCACGGGGACCGAACTCGCTGCCGCGGGCGCCCGCAACCAGGGTCTCGGCGCTGTCGCGAGACCGCTGAACGCTTTGACGAAGGCGCTGTCCCAGTCCGTACCCGAGGGGACGTTGCCGGTGCTGTACGCGGCGACCGCGCCCGAGGTACGGGGTGGTGAGTACTACGGGCCGCAGAAGTTCGGCGAGTTCTTCGGGGGTGTCGGCCCGGCCCGGATCGACCCGAGGGCTCAGGACGGGGCCCTGCGCATCCGCCTCTGGGACCGCACCGCCGAGCTGACCGGCGTCGTTCCGGACCCGGCCTGACGCCGCACCGGGTCCCTCCAGGAGCTGGCGATGTAGACGTCCCAGCTGGCCGGCAGCCTGACGGATCGCTCGAGGGTGTTCAGGTGGCCGTGCGCCAGGCTGTGGGTGCACCGGTGGCGAGGTCGGTGCCGAGGGGCGTGCGGGTGTAGAGGACGCGTCGGCCTTGGCGGTGGGAGACGAGGAGGCCGGAGGCGGTGAGGACGGAGAGGTGGTCGCTGACCGTGCCGGGGGACAGGCCGAGCCGGCCGGCCAGCCACGTCGTTGTCCTGGGCAACTCCAGGTTGCCGAGGATCGCGGCCCGTGATCGGCCGAGCAGGGCCGCGAGGATGTCGGGCTCGTCCCGCCCGTGCTTGGACTCCCAGACCAGTGCGGACCCGCGCGCCGCATAGCTCACGACGGTGCTCGGTCCCTGCTGCCCGACCGCGATCCACGGCCACCGGAAGGCGGACGGTACGAGCCAGAGACCGTCCGGGCCGCAGGGCACGGTGGTCTCGGTGCGGTGGAAGTCCACGGTGATCACGCCGTCGCGACAGCTGAGCTCGTGGTGGATCTCGCCGACCGCCCGGGCGACGCCGGATCGCGAGATCAACCGGCCGCAGTACGCGAGGTCGTCCGTCGTGACGGCCTCGACGCGTTCCCAGACCGGCTCGAGGACGTCCCGCCAGTACTGCGCGAGCTCGGCCGCGACCCTGTCCGCGTACTCCCGCGGGCCCAGGTCGTCGGCCAGGCCGGGGCGTCGTTGCCGTAGTTGCTCCAGGTCGGAACGCAGCACCTGCTCGTCGGTGTCCTGCAACGCGGCGAACTGGGTGAGCGGATGAGGCGGGTCGAGCCGCGGCGCGGGCGCGAGGATGTCCGGAAACCACTGCGGGTCCGACGTCAGGGCGCTCAGGAACGACAGGTCGTACGTCGGCCGCGCGACCCGGCGCAACAGCCGGCCGTGAACGGCGTGCTGCCGCGGGAAGGCCAGCACGTGCAGACTCGCGACCGCCTCCCACACCGCGTCGGTGGTGAGCCGCACAGCGCCGAGCCCGGTCGCTCCCAGCTCGATGTGCAGCGCCATCGCGGTCCTCCGTGTCCTGATCCTGAGGGTCAATGTAGCCACGCGGGGGTCGGTCGAGGTGACGTTTCGGCCCGTACCGAATCGTGGTGCCGCAGGCGCGCCGGCCCGCACGCTCGGCAGCCGGAGCCGGTGTCGAGAAGCCGGCCGGAGAAGGCTGGAGCAACTGATGAACCGAACACTCGTCGCCACCGTGGGAGCCGTCGGGTTCCTGGCGTGCCTCACCACCACGACGGCGGAAGCGAACTGGACGGGCGACGACCGGGACAGCGCGAGGGGATGCGCCCGCTCGTTCGACGCGACTCAGCGAGCGGACATGGAGTCGTTCCGGGACTTCGACGCGGCGACCTTCCGGGCGGTCCACGCCCGGGACGCGGTCAGCATCTACCCGACCGGCGAACGGCACGTCGGCCTCGAAGCGATCATGGCCGCCGCGAAGAACCACTTCACCAACAAGAACGCGGTCTGGTCCTGGACCGAGCTCAGCCGCCGCGTGGACGGATGCCGCTCGGCGGTGATCACCTACGACGCGACGTACGACATCCCGAAGTACGAGTACCACCAGCGCGCGCTGACCGTCGTCACCTACGTCTACGAGCACGGCCGCTGGCTCGCGGTCATGGACCAGGGCACCCTCCTCGAGCTGAGCTGACAGCATCCGGGCGCGCACCGATCCCCACCGGCATACCCAGCTGGGGGAACCCACCCCCGTCGGCCCGGGCCGATTCGGGGGTGGGTTCGATGTTTATCGGCCGTGCGAAGCGACAGGATTGGATCTTGACCGCACTCTTCGCCGTTTTCTACACCACGGAGAAAAGGACACAGCGATGCTTGATCCCGTCGTCGGCAAAGGTCAGCTGACCGAGACCGACCGCTTCATCTTCGAGTCGTGGGGCTATTTCCTGATCCCCGACGTCCTGACCAAGGACGAGGCCGCGGAGGCGTACGACGTCTCGCAGCGGCTGCACCAGAGCCGCGACCGCGAGTTCGGGCAGATCGGCCGGACCTACGAGAACGAGCCGGTGCTCGAACGGCTCATCGATCACCCGGACGTCCTGCCGAAGGTGCAGGGTCTGCTCGGCGACCGCTTCGTCCTGCAGGCCGGCTGGAACACCATGCAGCCGGCCCACGCCGGAAACGGCGGCTGGCACCAGGACGGTTCGTCCGCCTTCGACTTCAAGGAGCTGGGCTACCCGGTTCCGCTGATCCAGCTCCGCGTGTCGTACCTGCTCACCGATCAGACCAAGCCCGGCCTGGGCAACATGGAACTGATCCCCGGCAGCCATCGCTCGCGGGTCCCGCTGCCGGACTCGATCCGTCAGAGCAAGGGCGACGTCCCGATCGGCCATGTCGTCTGCGCCGAGGCCGGGGCCGCCCTGGTCTTCCACAACGGCGTCTGGCACAGGACGTTCCGCCACGACGGCGATTACGACCGCTTCACCACCCATTACGTGTACAGCCCACCCTGGGTCCGCCCGGCCGACCGCTTCGGCAACGACCCCGAGTTCCTCGAGCGCACGACGCCCCTGCGGCGCGCCCTGCTGGGGGAGTTCACCAGGCCGGACGCCCCGTTCGGCGCCAACTACGACCCACTGCCGATCTGACCCGATCACCCGTGGCACCGGCCTCCGCGAACCTCGGAGGCCGGTGCCTCGCCGGCTGACCAGAGGGGGACGATGTTCACGCTCGACCAGATCAACGAGATCCACGACACGCTCGGGAAGGCCGGCTCGCTCCCGGCAGCCACGCGGTACGGCCTGAGCTCTCATCAGCGAGCTGCGAGTGCGACTCAGCCACCTGGAGCGAACAGGCAGAACGGGTGTCCCGCGGGATCGAGCATCACCCGTACGAGCGGCTGCGGCTGGTACTCCGCCTGGGTGGCGCCCAGCTCCTCGGCCCGGGCGACAGCGCCGTCGAGATCCTCACCGACCGCGATGTCGAGGTGAAGCTGCATCTGCTGCTCCTCGGACCCGGCCGGCCAGGCGGGCGGTACGTGGTTCTCCTCCCGCTGGAACGACAAGCCGGCCTCACCGCCACCCGGCGGCGGCTTGATGACGATCCAGTCGGGGTCGCCGGCCGCGTCGTCGTCCCGATACCGCCAGCCGAGCAGCGCGACGTAGAACGCGGCCAGCTCCGGCGGATTCGGCGAACCGAGCACGGTACTGGCCAGCCTGAAGTCGGTAGTCATCCTTCCACTCTAGGAAGACCGTCGATCCCGCCCAGTTCTCAATCGCTCTCGAACGTGATCGTGCCGCTCCACGAGTGCCGCCTCAGCCGATCGGCGACGTAGTCGGAGATCTGTCTCGGGTCACGGCAGTGCGTCGATCCACAGCCGGCGAGGGCCGGTGCCGGTGGCACCGAGTTTGTCGTCGCGGTTGCGCAGCACGCAACGCTCCAGGGAGAGGCATCCGCAGCCGATGCAGTCGGTGAGTTTGTCGCGGAGCCGGACCAGCTGCTTGATGCGCAGATCGAGGTCGGCCTGCCAGGACGTCGACAGCTGCTCCCAGTCGTCCTGGGTCGGGGCCTGGCCGACCGGCAGTCGGGCCAGCGCCTCGCCGATCTCACGCAGCGGGATGCCGACGCGCTGAGCGACGCGGACGAAGGCGATCCGGCGCAGCATGTGCCGGGCGAACCGGCGCTGGTTCCCGGCCGTCCGCCGGCTCTGGATCAGGCCCCGTTCCTCGTAGAAATGCAGCGTCGTCACCGTCACACCGGCGCGCTTGGCCAGTTGACCGATCGTCAGTTCGGCATCGGGATCCACCACCCGCCCAACACTACCTTGACCTCGGGTTAACCCGAGGTTTGAGGATGACGTCATGACCACTGACACCACCGCATCGCGAGCTGCCGGCCGACGGGAGTGGCTCGGCCTCGCCGTCCTGGTGCTCCCCGCGCTGCTGGCCTCGCTCGAGCTGACCATCACCCATCTCGCCCTGCCGGCGATCGGCCGCGACCTCGGCGCGTCCAGTACCCAGCTGTTGTGGATCGTCGACGGCTACGCGTTCCTGCTGGCCGGCACGCTGATCGTGATGGGGGCGCTGGGTGACCGCATCGGGCGCCGCCGGCTCCTGCTCGGCGGCGCGGTCGCGTTCAGCGTGCTCTCGGTCGCCGCCGCGTACGCACCGACCGCGGAAGTCCTCGTCGCGGTCCGGGCCCTGCTCGGCATCGCCGGAGCCACGCTGATGCCGTCCGTCCTCGCGCTCACCACCGCACTGTTCACCGAGCCGCGGCAACGAACGCAGGCAGTCGGCATCGTCATCGCCGCGGTCTCGGCCGGTACCGCGATCGGGCCGCTGGTCGGCGGCTGGCTGCTCGACCACTTCTGGTGGGGCTCGGCGTTCCTCTTGCCCATTCCGCTGATGCTCGTGCTCGTCGTCGTTGGACCCGCGACGCTCCCTGAGTGCAAGGCGCCCACCGGTCGCAGGCTCGACCTGCCCAGCGCCGCACTGTCCATCGCCGCCGTGCTAGCGATCGTCTACGGGCTCAAGCAGGTAGCCGCGGCCGGATCAGACCCGTCGGCCTTCGCCGCGATCGTGGCGGGGGTGGTTTGCGCCACGATCTTCATCCGCCGTCAGAGACGGCTTGCCGACCCCCTGGTCGACCTCGGGCTCTTCACCAGGCCGGAGTTCACCACGGCCACCGTCACACTCCTGCTCGGAATCTTCGTTCTCTGGGGAACCAACTACGCGGTCGCCCAGTACCTGCAACTGGTGGCCGGGCTGGATCCCTTGACCGCGGGACTGTGGACCGCCCCGGCCGCGCTCGGCGTGATCGTCGGTTCGCTCGGCGCCACCCGTCTCGCCCGGAAGGTCTCCGCCGGGCGCATCATCGGCGGCGGGTTGCTGCTGTCCTCCGTCGGCTTCGTGATCATCACCTGGATCGATCCGGCGACCCCCTTGCCCGTACTCACCGGCGCGATGATCCTCGTATCGGCCGGGCTGGGGCCGACCATGGCGCTCGCCACCGACCTCATGGTCGGCAGCGCTCCGGCCGGACGAGCCGGTGCGGCGTCGGCGATCGCCTCCACCGCACCGCAACTGGGCGGAGGCCTGGGCATCGCCATCCTGGGCAGCATCATCACCGCCGGCTACCGCGCCAAGATGCAGGGAACCACCAGTCCGGCCGACGACAACCTGACGGCCGCCGTCGCCACCGCTGCCCACCTCCCAGCTACCGAAGCCGCCGCCCTCCTGACCGCAGCCCGCTCGGCCTACACCGAAGCGTTCGCCCTCAGCGCACTGGCAGCAGCCGCCCTCACAGTCCTGACCGGCATCTCCGTCCTGCTCATCCTCAGGCGCCGGTGACCCCATCCTGCAGCTCCGCAAGTTCGGTCAGCTCGTACTCGGTGATGGAGGTAGTAGTTGTGGGGCCCGTGCGTGGGTCGTCGACGTGTGCTGGTGCGGCGGTCGCTAGCGGGTTGTTGTACGCCTGCCGGGCTGTTGTGCAGCCTGCCGTGTTGCAACACGTCAGCCATCAAACAAGCCGCCATTGGCAAGCAGCTGACCGAGAACTCACCGCTTCACCTTCGAGTCGTCGGGCCTTTGCGGCGGCGATGTCACGAATGGAGGTGCTGGGGAGTCTTAGTGGTAGCCGCGGTCCGCGGCCGGAGTGCGCAGGGGTGACGAAAGGACGAGCCGATGCAACGCCTGCGGAGGAAAGTGTTCCCCGACGACTGGTCGCTGCTGTTCGGCCAGATCGCGTTCTACAGCTTCGTCGTGGTGCTGCTCAGCGGTGTGGTTCTGATGGTTCCCTACGAGCCGTCGGTCGACCACGTTGTCTACGACGGCCCGTACGCGCCCCTTCGCGGCGTCTCGATGTCGCGCGCACTGGATTCGACGCTGGCGCTCAGCTTCGAGGTTCGCGGTGGTTTGCTCGTGCGTCAGATCCATCACTGGGCGTCGCTGCTGATGGTGGCGGCGATCATGGTGCACCTGCTGCGGCTGTTCTTCACCGGTGGGTTCCGTCGGCCACGGCGGCTGAACTGGCTGGTCGTCTTCGGGCTGCTCGTCGTCGTGCTGGGCGCGTGCCTCACCGGGACCTCGCTCCCGGACGACATGCTCTCGGGCTCGAGTCTGGCTGTACTCGACGGCGTCCTGCAGGCCACTCCGATCGTCGGCTCCGACCTCTCGGCCCTCCTGTTCGGCGGGCAGTTTCCGGGTGACGTGATCGCGCGCTTCTATCCGCTGCACGTCTACGTCCTGCCGGCCGTACTCCTCGCGCTGTTCATCGCGGCCGGGATCCTCGGGCTCAAGCACGGACCCGCGCAGTACGGAGGGCCCGGGCGGACGAACGACAACATCGTGGGACGTCCGCTGGCTGTGGCCGCCGTCAAGAGCGTGGGCCTGTTCTGCTTCGTGACCGGCGTCGCGGTGCTGATGGGAGCCACGGCGACCATCAACCCGATCTGGCTGTACGGCCCGGCCGACCCGGCGAACGCCTCCGCGGGTATCGGTCCGGCGTGGTACCTCGCGTTCCTGGACGGCGCGCTCCGGCTGGCACCGGGATGGGAGTTCGTCTGGTGGGGCAAGACCTTCACCCTCGCCATCCTGGTACCGGTCGCGGTCTGCACGCTGTTCCTTGTGCTGCTCGCCGTCTACCCGTTCATCGAAAGCTGGGTCATCGGTGACCGGGGGACTCACCACATCCTCGAACGGCCTCGCAACAACCCGACCCGCACCGGCATCGGGGCCGCCGGCGTCGTCTTCTACGGTGTCCTGTGGGCCGCGGCCGGCGCCGATACGATGGCCGTACTGTTCCACCTCTCCGTCAACTCGCTCCTGCGGGTGTTCCAGGTGCTCCTGATCGTCGGTCCGCCGGTCACGCTCGTCCTGACCCGTCGCATCTGTGGGGGACTGCAGGGACAGGACCACCAGATCGCGACGCACGGAATCGAGACCGGCCAGGTCCTCCGGCGCCCGGACGGCGAGTACGTCGAGCTGCATCGTACGGTCAACCACTATCGCCGCTGGACCCTCGCCGGCTACGCCAACGTCGAACCCGCGCCACTTCCCGACACCGGCCACCGAATCTCGCCAGTACGGCGCCTGCGCCTCCGTCTGGCGGCGCTCTTCGACGAGAGTCGGCAAACTCCCTTGGCCGAAACCCGCCGACTACCTGCTGCGCCCGAGCAGAAGGCGCTCGGCCCCTCACCCAGCACGAGTAGTCGGACCTGAGAGCGGGTGATGCGACGACGGCGGCCGGATGAGGTTTCTGGCTGTGTGGCGTTGCTCCCAGCCCTGGCCGACGCCGGACCGAGATGTCGACCGGGTTGTCGAGACTCTGCGGTGGTAGTCGGCTAGCGTCGGGGCGTGTTGTTGCCTGACTCGTCGGCGCCGGGGGCGGATCTGCCTGTCCGGGCGGTTCTGCCTGCCGCGGTCGATGCGGTGCGTTCGCGCGGCACCGCGGTGCTGGTTGCGCCGCCTGGATCGGGGAAGACCTCGCTGTTGCCGCTCGCGCTAGGCGACGCGCTCGGGGGTACGGTCATCGTTGCCGAGCCGCGAAGGATGGCGACCCGCGCGGCTGCGAGCCGGCTGGCGATGCTGGTCGGCGAACCGCTCGGGCAGCGGATCGGTTACGCGATGCGTGGTGAACGCAGCGGTGGCCAGGGACTCCGTGTCGAGGTGGTGACGACAGGGCTCCTGGTCCGGCGTCTGCAGCAGAACCCGGAGTTGCCGGGTGTCGCCGCGATCGTGATCGACGAGTGCCACGAGCGGCACCTCGATGCCGACCTGCTGCTCGCGCTCTGCATCGACATCCGGGCGAATCTTCGGGACGACCTGGCGATCGTCGCGACCTCGGCCACGGCGGACACGATCCGGCTGAGTCGCGCCTTGGGCTCGGACGTACCGGCGCCCGTGATCACCGCGTCTGCGGCACTGTTCGACGTGGCGATCGAGTGGGCGCCACCGCCGGTTCCCGTGCCGCTGCTTCCCGGTGGGCGGGTCGATCCGCGGCTGCTGGATCACGTCGCGGCCGTCGTCCAGCGTGCGCTGACCGAGAACGACGGCGACATCCTCGTGTTCGTCCCGGGGGAGGCCGAGATCAACGGGGTGACTCGCCGGTTGGCCGGCCAGAATGTCCTGCCGTTGTTCGGTCGCCAGTCCCGGGCCGAGCAGGATCGCGCGTTGAGGTCGGCCACCACTCGCCGGATCGTGGTCACGACGTCGGTCGCGGAGAGTTCGCTGACGGTGCCCGGGGTCAGGGTCGTGGTCGACTCGGGTCTTGCCCGGGAGCCGCGGACCGATCAATCCCGTGGCCTCGGTGCGTTGGTCACCTGCCGGGTGTCGCGATCGTCGGCCGACCAGCGAGCGGGTCGTGCCGGGCGGGAGGCGCCTGGCCGGGTCTATCGGTGCTGGTCTGCCACCGACCACTCGCACCTCGACGCCCATCCGGCGCCGGAGATCGCGATCGCCGATCTGGCCGGCTTCGCCCTCGACCTCGCGGCGTGGGGCGCTCCTGCCGGTGACGGTCTGACCTTGCTCGAGGCGCCGCCGGCGGTGGCGATGACCGCGGCCACCGAACTGCTGCACCGCCTCGATGCCGTTGACGACCGCGGCCGGATCACCGAGCGGGGACGGCGGATGGCCGCGATCGGGGCGCATCCTCGGTTGGCTCGTGCGTTGCTGGACGGTACGCCGCGCGTCGGTGCCGACCGGGCGCGCGAGATCGTCGCGATGCTCTCGGACGACTCCGGCCGTGACTTCGGCGACGATCTACCGGCCCGCTGGCGAGCCCTCCGCCGCGGTGAGGACCGCGGAGCCACGGCCCGTTGGCGAGAAGAAGCGAAGCGCCTCGGCCGAGGCGCCTCAGTTGGTGGGCCGGCTGGGGGGACGCGCGGAGTACCGGATGATCTCGCGGTGGGGGCTGTGGTGGGGCTGGCGTATCCGGATCGGATCGCGCGGATCCGGGGGGCCGACTCGGCGACGTACCAGATGTCCGGTGGTACCGGTGCTGCCCTGGATCCGCAGTCGCCCTTGCGGACCACGACCTGGCTGGCGATCGCGGTTGCCGACCGGGCACCCGGTCGCGCCGACGCGAGGATCCGGTCCGCGGCGCCGATCGACGAGCAGACCGCACGGGACATCGCGGGCGACCTCGTCTCGACCACCGACCAGATCCGCTGGGACGGCGGCCGGATCGTGACGCGGCGAATAGAGGCACTCGGCGCGATCGTGCTCAACGACACCCCGCTGGCAAAGCCCGATCCGCTGCTCGTCCAGGCGGCCGTCCGCGACGGTATCCGGCGCAGCGGTCTGTCCGTACTGCGCTGGTCGGAGGCCGCACTCGCTTTGCGGGAGCGGCTCGCGTTCTGCCACGCCTACCTCGGAGCACCGTGGCCCGCGGTCGACGACGAGGCACTCCTTGCCGATCTTCACGGCTGGCTGGGGAGCGAGCTGGCCTCGGTGCGAGGCTCACGCGATCTTGCCCACATCGACGTGGCTTCGGCGCTGCGGCGACTGCTGCCCTGGCCGGCGGCAACCCGGTTCGGCGAACTCGCGCCGGAACGGCTCCGGGTCCCATCGGGCTCCGAGGTGCGACTCGCGTACGACGGTGTCGAGCCGCCGGTCCTCGCCGTGAAACTGCAGGAGGTGTTCGGCTGGACGGCCACTCCCGCCGTCGCGGACGGTCGGGTCCCGGTCGTTCTGCACCTCTTGTCACCCGCCCGGCGCCCGGTCGCGATCACGAGCGACCTCGCCTCTTTCTGGAAGCAGGGCTATCCCCAGGTCCGAGCCGACCTGCGAGCCCGCTACCCCCGGCATCCGTGGCCGGAAGACCCACTCACCGCCATCCCCACCAAGCGAGTCAAACCCCGCGGGTGAACCGAAACTGCGCTGGGCCGCCGGACCTCTGCGCCCACCCGGGGAAAACCGCGAGCCAGCCGTAGCCGGGGCAACTAAGCTCGAAGTGGCCACGAGGAGGTCCCGTGTTCCAGCCACTACTGGCGTCCGCGATCAGAGCCCTTGAAAAACTCCGTGACATCGGTGAACCCCTACCCGACGATCTGCCCAGCCAGCTGGCAAAGCTGGCCGACGACGCCCAGACCGATGCCGTCAGGTCCGCCGAAGTCGAAGAACTCCTGCGCCCCTACGTCCTCGTCGACGTGCAGATCGACGAGCAGGGCCTGACTGCGGCTACGCCGGGTGCTGCGCCACCACGACTCGTTCAGCACGGGTGGCGAAGCTTCCTCGTCCGGGTTGTGAACCCGCATCGGTTGCTGGGTGATCTGTCCGCGCCGTCGAATCACGTGCTCGGGCTGGTCGATCACCACAGCCACGCAGCGCGGATCACACTGCCCGACACGTTGACCGTCGTACCACGGATCGAGAGCAGTTGGCTGCAGGTGAAACTGGCCGGTCCGACCGACGTGGCCGGCCTCGACTTGGAATACAAGGTCATCAGCCTGTACAGCCGCGACGGCGGCAGCCGCAGCGGCGAGCTGACGTTCGTCCTGGCGGTGGAGGAGGCGACCGAAAGCCTGACCCGGCCGCCGTTCGCGAAGGCCGGCCGGCGGATGGGATTCGAGAGCCGTCAGTACGCCGCGATGTTCGACTTCGACTGCCTGCCCGCCCGGGACATCCGGTTCGACGTCAGAGAGCCCGACGGCAGCAGTACCGTGGCGGCGCTGACCGTCCGGGACTCCCAGCGGCGGGCGTACCCGTCGAAGGCGATGCGGCTGGCGCCGGACATGTTCTTCCACGAGCACGTCTACCGGGCGACCGGCGAGGTGATCACGCTCCCGGCCGGCCAGTACGAGATCTCCGCCCGCCGCGGACCGGAGTATCGCGAGGTCCGCGTCGAGGTGGACCTGTCGAGCGACAGCGAGGCGGTCACGATCGAGCTCGATCGCTGGGCCGATCCGGCCGCCCGTGGCTACTACTCCGGTGACCCACACATTCACGCCGGCGGCTGCTCGCACTACAGCGTGCCGTCGGAGGGCGTCAGTCCGGAGACGATGATCCGGCACGTTCGGGGCGAAGGGCTCTGGATGGGCAGCGTGCTCACCTGGGGACCGTGCTACTACCACCAGAAGCAGTTCTTCAGCGGCTTGTCCATCAGCCCGCGCGCCGAGCTGGAGTACCCCGCCATGCAGCGGGCCCAAGGCATGACGTGGGATCCGCAGGACACCGACCGCGACAGCCAGAGCCTGCTGCGGTACGACCTCGAGGTGTCGGGTTTCCCGTCCAGCCACTCCGGTCACGTCATCCTGCTCGGGCTCACCGACCAGGACTACCCCGGCACCCAGCTGATCGAGGACTGGCCGTCGTGGAACCTGCCGGTCATGCGCTGGGGCCACGCGCAGAGCGCCCTGGTCGGGTATGCGCATTGTGGTCTCGGCCTGTCGGTCGGAACCGAGGAGTTGCCGAACTATGTCATCCCTGGGTTCCAGTCGATCGGTTCCAACGAGATCATCGTTGACGTGCCGCTCGGCGCCGCCGACTTCCAGTGCGGTGCGGAGTTCGCTCCCGCCGCCGAGCTCAACATCTGGTACCACCTGCTGAACGTCGGGTACCGCACCCTGATGCTCGGCGAGACCGACTATCCCTGCATCTACGACGACGGCCCGGGAGTCGGGCGCACCTACGTCCGGCTGCCTGAGCCTCCCCAAGGTGAGCAGGCCTTGGAGGCCTGGCTCGGTGGGTTGAAGGAGGGCCCGTCGTACTTCGGCGACGGGCGCAGTCACGTCTACGACTTCGCCGTCGACGGCGACACCGGCCGGGAGCGCGCACTCGACGCTCCGGGACCGGTCCGGGTGACCGCGACGGTCGCGGCCTGGTTACCCGAACAGCCACCCGCGCCCCCAGCGGCGGGCCGGCCGGTGTACTCCGCACCCGTCGGCTGGCATCTCGAGCGGTCGCGGATCGGCCGAACCCGCACCGTGCTCGTCGAGGTACTGGTCAATGGCGTTCCGGCCGAGGCACGGGAAGTACTTGCGGACGGCAACGAGCAGGCGATCGAGTTCGACGTGGACCTGGAGCGTTCGTCCTGGATCGCACTGCGGATCCTGCCCAGTGTCCACACCCAGCCCATCTTCGTCGAGATCGCTGGGCGTCCGATTCGGGCGTCGCGTCGCAGCGCGCGATGGTTGCACGACTCGGTCGACGCGCTGTGGAAGGCGAAGTCCGGGTTCATTCGCGAGAGCGAACGATCGGCGGCGCGGGAAGCGTACGACGCCGCGCGAGCCACCTACCTGGTCCGGAGTGACGAAAGTGAGGTGGACTGATGGTTCACGGCGAACCGGCGGGCTGTTGCGCGCCGGTCGATACCTCGGCACCGATCTCGGTCACGATCAATCCGGAGGCACGGGTGAATGTCGCCCGGACCGGGAGCCGGGTGGAGAGCTTGACCATCGGTGACTGGCACCTGATCGAGTTCCCGATCGTCAACACCGGTTACGTGACAGGTCTGCTGGTGATCGAGGGCGGCCCGGTGCCGGGCGCCGAGCTGGACCTTCCGGCGCACGAACTGACCGGCGAAGCGCGCCAGGAGGGTGGCTTCCGGGTTCGCTTCGACGTACCGACGATCGTGGACGTCACACTGACGTTCCGTGCCCTCGGCGCACTCGGAGGGCTGGCCATCCACAGTTCCCTGCACCTGATCCTCCGGTCGCATGTCGCTCCCCTCGCGAGTGCGTGATGCGGGCGACCTGGACACCGATCGGGGAGCGTTTGTCGGAGCGGGGTGTGACGATGCAGTCATGGTGAATTCCGAGTACGTGCTGCGGCCGGCGACAGCTGACGACCATGATCGGTTCGTCAGTCTGTTCGCTACGTCGATGATGTTCGAGAGCACGCCGACCGACCTGGACCGGGAGCTGTTCGAGCCAGAGCGGGCACTGCTGGCCGTGGACGGCGACAAGCTGGTCGGTACCGCCAAGGCGATGAGCCGCGATCTGTCCGTACCGGGCGCCGTGGTGCCGGCGGCGCACGTGACCGCGGTCGGCGTCCGCGCGACGCACCGGCGACGCGGCATCCTGTCCAGCCTGATGAGCCGGCAACTGCGCGAGGTACCGGAAGCATTGGCGGTGCTCTGGGCGAGCGAGCCCGGGATCTACGGCCGGTTCGGCTACGCCCCAGCGGCCTGGGGCGTCTCGTACGAGGTCGACCTGCGCAAGGTCGGGCCGCATCCCGTGCACCGCGGCGCCGACCGCATCGAGGAGTTGCCGGTCGAGGACGCACCCGCTCAGCTGGCACCCATGCTTCGGGAGCTGCAGACGAAGCGTCCTGGAGTCTCGGGTCGATCCGAGCAGGCCTGGCGCAAGCGACTTCAGGACGAGCCCGAGAGTCGCGGCGGCAAGACCGCCAGGCTGATCCTGGTCCACCGCGACCAGGCGGGCAGCCTGGACGGATACGCGTTGTGGCGCGGAAAGCTGAGTTGGGGATCCGGTGGTCCGGCCAACGAAGTGACCGTGGAGGAACTGGTCGCTCTCCATCCGACGGCTTACCACGCGCTCTGGCATCACCTGCTGACCCTCGACCTGGCCGCCAAACTCGAGTTCGGCCACGCCGCGCTCGACGAGCCGCTGCAGCAGTTCGTGAGCAACCCGGTCGCGCTCAATCGGCGGCTGACCGAGTCACTGTGGGTTCGGCTCACCGACGTCAGGCGCGCTCTCACACAGCGCCGCTATGCCAGTCCTGTGGACGTGGTCGTCGAGGTGAGCGATGACCTCATCGACGACAACAACGGCCGGTTCCACCTGACCGGCGACACCGAGCACGCCACCTGTGAACGCACCGAGTCCACCCCCGACCTCTCCCTGTCGGTGGGCGAACTCTCCGCCACATACCTCGGCGGTCGATCACTTGCCGAGTTCGCTGCGACCGGCCGAGTCAGCGAACACACCCCCGGTGCCCTCCCAGTCACCACAGCCGCCTTCCAATGGCCCGCCGTCCCCGCGAGTATCGAGATCTTCTAGCCACGGAATATCCATGCTGAGGGCGAGAACGACGGGGCAGGTGTGGTGCTGCCGGTCAGGTCGCCGGCTGTCGGGGTAGACGATGCTCGTGCGCAGTTCGACGAACGAGCGATGCGATCAGAACCACGGCGCCGGCCCCCAAGTAGGCAAGACCTTGGCGCGTGTCGTGGCCGAAGCCGGCGTAGGCGAGGTAGGCGGCCAGGGGGACGGCGATCCACTCGTAGCGTTGAGCGAGGACTGCGAGCGCGATCAGTGGGATCCCGTACCAGGGGTACGTCGGGGTGGTCAGGAGGAGTGCGCCGCCGTACAGCCAGCAGGAGGCAACCGCGATCGTGACGCGGTCTCGGAGCAGGATGACGACCAGAGCGAGGCCGGCGGCGGTCACGGCGACAACCACCTGGCGTGCCTCGGCGGGGAGGACCAGGGCGAGGAGGGCGGAGCGGGATCGCCCGTCGGAGAAGCCTTCTTGGCCGAGGTAGCCGGGCAGGAATCCGAGCACCAAGGTTCCCGCGGCCAGCAGGTGGGGGACGTAGCTGGTCAGGAACGTGCCGACGGTGGCGAGGGAGGTCTTCATGCCTCCGCGCCGGACGAAGGCAGGTATCAGGAGCATCGGGAGCAGCTTGACCGCTGCCGCGGCGCCGAGCAGCAGGCCGGCGAGCAGTGGTCTGCTGCGCGTGGCGACGACGACCGCGCCGACGACGAAGGCGGCTGCCAGGACGTCGACGTGGGCAGCGTTGCCGGCCTCGAGCGCAACGATGGGGGACCAGCCCCACAGGACCGCCCACCGCGGATCGCGTCCCGAACGACGGAGAGCGTTGATCAGCAGCGCCGTGATCATGACCGCGAGGATCGCGGCGGCCAACTGGAGCCCGAAGGTCCCGGCGGGCCAGGGAGTGACGAGCGCGACCGCGGCGAAGAAGGCCTGCGCGACCGGGGGATAGATCGTCGGGACCCGCGGCCGGTTGATCCGCGTCCGTGGGTCGTCGGCGGACAGTGCGGCCAGGGCCGTCGGATCGTCGGGCACCCGTGGTGGCCCGGCGATCCACGATCGGTCGGCCGGCGACAGACCAGGGAAGAGCACCGGATCCCGCAGGTCGGCAAGTGCGTCGTCCAGCGGGACATGGGAGTACGGCGAGCTCCCGGACAGCTGGACTCGTCCGTCCCACACGTACCGATACGCGTCGGTGCTCGTGATCGGAGCGGACAGGAGGCCTGGCACCTGGCAGGCTGCCGCGACGACGAGCAGTCCGGGCAGCGCCCGTGGACCCTGGGGAGTACGCGTGACGAGCCAGGCGACGGCGCCGACCGTGAGTACCGCGAAGAGCAGGGTCACGTTCGGCCACCATCGGTGGGCCGCGGTGACGACGGTCGCGGCACTGGCCAGGACCGCGACGGATCCAGCCGCGGCCAAGGACGCCGGCCGGGACCGCGCCTGACGGGTCACGTGGGGGCACGGACGCTGCGGGCGACTGGTCTGCTCCGGTCGTGCACGCGGCGAAGGGTGAGAAACGCCCGGTCGCCCGTCCGCCAGTCCTCCGCGGCGTCCAGGCCGGCAGGTGCCGCGTACCGGATCGCTGCGCGACTACCAACTCTTGCCCAGGGCAATGGAGTGGAGCGCCGGCCGGCGGCGCTGTGGAGCACGATCGCCTCGGTGCAGTCGAGGTCGTCGTCCGGGTCGACCTCGACGACGACCAGGCCATTCGGCCGGACGAGCTGGGCGCACCGCTCGAGCAGGGCGGCCGGAGCGCCGCCGATGCCGATGTTGCCGTCCATGAGCAGGACGCTGCCCCATCGTCCCTCGCCCGGGAGCGGATCGTGGATCGCCCGTCGCAGTGCGGTGGCCCCGCGATCGGTGGTCTGCCGGACGGCGAGCTCGGAGATGTCGACACCCAGCGCCGGGACACCCTGTTCGGCCAGCGCGGTGACGATCCGGCCGGGTCCGCAGCCAAGATCGAGGACCGGCCCCTCGCACCGGCTGATCGCGAGCCGGTCGACGTCGTCAGCCGGCGCCTGCCAGCGGTCCATCTCGGACAGTCTCAGCAGCGGGCTGCCATCGGATCCCATGGCCGTTACCGGTGCGCCGTCGAGCGCCTGTTCGAACAGCAGTGTCGGGGAGGCCGCATGCACCAACCGCCGGTACAGTCGCGCCGTCCGCAGCTCGGGGTACGCGGCCGCGATGGCCGCGGCGTCCTGCGGGGTGTCCATGTCTCGCAGGGTCGGGAGCAGCTTGACCCGGTAACCGAGGCCTTCGAGTCGCGTCAGTTGGTCGCTGCCCGTGTGGTCGGTCGACATGGGTACGCCGAGGAGTGCGCGCTCGTCGGGTTGCCGGAGGCCGAGGCACCAGTACCCGCCGTCCTCGGTCAGCCCGAGGACGGCGTCGTATCCGGACCAGTCGACGGTGAGGCGGGGACCCGTGATCTGCGGTGTGTCCATGCCGACGAGCAGCATCGGCAGGCCGGTGTAGGAATCCTCGAAGGCCGCGGCGAGTCGCTCGTCCAGTCCGTCGCCGCGCTGGGCGACGATGCGGAACTGCGGTGGCAGCCAGGCGCCGGGTTTGCCGTCGAGCGCGATGACGCGGTGACGTGCCGGTGTGCGTTCGAGCGTGGCGAGGGTGTCGGCGAGCGAGGCACGAGCCAGGGCCGCCGCCTCGCCGGGGGTGAACTCGGTCTGCAGCCTGGTCTTGACCCGGCCGGGTACCGGCTCCTTCGCGATCAGGATCAACGTTCCGGTCGTCATGTGGCGAGCACCTTCGTCATGTCCTTGACCGCCCGGAGCGCGCCGAGCGGCGTACCGGTCACCTTCGATCGTCCCGAGCGCGGCAGGTAGTCCACGTCCACTTCCGCGATCCGCCAGCCGGCGTCCGCCGCTCTGACGACAGTCTCGAGTGGATAGCCCGACCGGCGGTCGGTCAACGGGAGGTCCAGCAGCGCCAGCCGCCGTGCGGCGCGCATCGGTCCGAGATCGTGCAAAGACGCGCCGGTCCGCCGCCGCACCCGGCGGGCAAGCTCGGCGTTGGCCAGCCGCAGGTGCCACGGCCACGCCTGGCGGCTGTGTGGACGGCGGCGACCGAGAACCAGATCGGCTCGCCCGGCCAGGACCGGAGCTGTGACCCGGATCAGTTGCCTGGGGTCGAGTGAGGCGTCGGCATCGCTGAACGCGACGACCGCCGCGGTGGCGGCCTCGAGGCCGGCGTGGCACGCGGCGCCGTACCCACGAACCTCGCATCGGACCACCGTCGCGCCGAGCCGGGTCGCGATCTCGGCGGAGCCGTCGGTCGAACCGTTGTCGATGACGATCGCCCGCACGTCGCCGGGGAGGCGTCCGAGCAGCCAGGGGAGCGCGGCTGCCTCGTTCAGGCAAGGCAGGACGAGGTCGACCTCTTGGGCCTTCATGAGCGGACCAGCGCGGCGACACCGTCGCGCAGATCGTAGGCCGGTTTCCACCCGAGCTCCGCCTTGATCCGGCCGGAGTCAGCGGTGACGTGCCGTACGTCGCCCAGCCGGAAGCGTCCGGTGATCTCGGGCGCGGGTCCGCCGTACGCACGGGACAGCTCGGAGGCCAGGTCGCCGATCGTGTGCACGGTGCCGCTCCCGACGTTGTACGCCGTGAACTCGGCGTGCTCCGCTTCGACCGCCAGCGCGACAGCTGTTGCGATGTCGCGCACCTCGACGAAGTCGCGGCGCTGCTGCCCGTCCTCGAACACTTGCGGCGCCAGCCCACGCTCGAGTCCGGAGCGAAACAGCGCTGCGACCCCGGCGTACGGCGTATTGCGGGGCATTCCCGGGCCGTAGACGTTGTGGAAGCGGAGCGCGGCAACCTGTCCGCCCGTCTCCCGGGCCCAGCCGGCGGCGAGTTGTTCGCCACTCAGTTTCGAGACGGCGTACGCGTTGCGTGGATCGGGGCGGGCGGACTCTTCGACCAGACCCGGGACGAGGAACTCACCACAGACCGGGCACGGCGGTTCGAACAGCCCGTCGCGCAGATCCTCCACGCGGCGCGGACCGGGCGCGATCTCACCGTGCCGGTGGCAGCGGTAGCGTCCTTCGCCGTACACGACCATCGAGCTCGCGTACACCAGGCGGCCGACGCCCAGCCGGCCCAGCTGACGGAGCAGAACAGCGGTGCCGAGGCTGTTGCTGCTCACGTAGTCGTCGATGTCGTCAAGGCTGACGCCGAGTCCGACCTTGCTCGCGAGGTGCACGACCGCGTCGACGCCGCGCAGCGCGGTGGCAACGGCGTCGGCATCCCGGACGTCGGCCACGACGAGGTTCTCGACGTCCGGTGGCTGCCCGTGGACGTCGGCACGCAGTGAGTCGAGCACGACGACTTCGTGGCCGTCGGCAAGGAGCTGGTGATGCACGTGACGGCCGATGAAGCCGGCGCCACCGGTCAGCAGTACCTTCACCGGACGGCCTCAGGTGCGGCAGCGGTTCCGTCCAGCGCGTGCCGGCAGGAGCAGTCGGCGTCCGGTCCTGGCAGAGCGGCGATCACGTCGCGAACCAGCGACTTCAACCGTTCGATACTGCGCCCGAACACTTCGAAGACCTCGGCCTGGGTGACGCCTTCCCCGGTCGCGACACCGGCGTCGTGGTCGGTCACGACAGCGATCGAGGTGTAACAGACACCCAGCTCACGCGCGATGGCCGCCTCCGGCGCTCCGGTCATGCCGACCACGGACCATCCTTGCGCGGCGTGCCACCGGGACTCCGCTCGCGTGGAGAAGCGCGGCCCGTTGATCACCACCATGGTCCCGTCCGGTACGACGTTGCCCGCGGCAATCACGGTCGCCCGGCCGGCCGGACAGTAGGGGTCGGCGGGTGAGGTATGGACGACCGGCGCGGGGTACCCGTCGTACACCGTGTGGTCGCGTCCCCAGGTGCGGTCGACGAGCTGGTCCGGAACCACGAAGAGGCCCGGTGTCAGCTCTGGTCGCAGGGAACCCACGGCACAGGGGCCGAGGACCTGGCGTACTCCGAGCGATCGCAACGCCCATAGGTTCGCCCGGTAGTTGACTCGGTGGGGCGGGAATCGATGGTCGGCGCCGTGCCGCGGCAGGAACGCGACCTCGCGCCCGCCCACCCGTCCGACCACGGGCGGTTCGCTCGGTGGCCCGAAGGGTGTGTCTACCTGCATCGGACGAGCATCCTGCAGGAACGAGTAGAAGCCTGATCCACCGATCACACCGATGTCTGCCATGCGCCCGAGCCTAGGAGTCACGACGCCGGCGCGGACCCGATTCGCGGGATCCGTCAGCGCGCCGTAACCGCAGCACCACGGCGATCGCGCCGGCCGCGACGAGCGCTGCCTCCAGGAGTAGCCAGTCCCGCAGATAGTCGCGCGGCAGGATGGTCGGATTCGCCCCTTCGCCCTGTCGGAGCAGGAGCGGAATCGCCATCAGGGTAGTGATTCCGGCGTACAACAGCGTCACGCCCACCGGTCTGACGACGGCGCCGTGCAGGCGGTGGGTCAGAACCCATCCTCCGATCACGATCAGCGGCACGAGGACGAAGTCGTCCGCGATGACCACTCCTCCGAGCCACAACGGCAGTCGCATCAGGGCCGCCGGACTGACCGTCTGGAAAAAGAGCCAGAGCCCCCACAGACCGAACCCGCAGCCGGCGGCGGCCAAGGTGCGCCGGGTCCAGCTCATGACAGGACCTCCAGCCGGTGGACCCACTTCGTCTGCAGAACGCCGGGGCGGTTCGGTGCGATGATGCGGGCCGGGTAGCCATGGTCCAGATCGAGGTCGGCGCCGTTGAGCCTGAGCGCGAGCAGCGTCAGTGGGTCCTGCGCGAACTGCGCCGGCAGCTCCGAGGTTCCGTAGAAGCCGCCCTTCTCCAGCGACCTGACCCGGACACCGGCCGACTTCGCGGCACCGCAGAGCGACAACAGGTCGCGGATCCGGATGCCTTCCCAGCGCGCGCCCTGGCTCCAGCCCTCCACGCACGCGATCGGCAGGTCGGCCTGTGTCTGCGGGAGTCGCCGCAGTTCGTCCAGGGTGAACGACAGCTCCCGCGGGCCGACGATCGTCAAGCGCCACTCGGAGTCGGCCCGTACCACTCCGGCCGCCTCCGCGGTCCGATTCACCGGTAGGCCCTGCGGACCGACTCCCGGACGTCGCGGTGCGAGGACGGCGAGCGGACCGAGCGGGGGAACGGACTGCCCGACCGTTGTCACCCCGACCAGCGCGCCGGCGCCGGCCACGATCCGGAACAGGCCACGCCGGCTCAGCCCGTCCTGGCGCGGTGCCGCCCGCACTTTCCGCCAGTGCTCCACGATGAGCGGAAGCTTGACCGCCAGGTGCACGATCAGCGCGCCGACGATGATCCACGCGAGCGCGTAGTGGGTCTCGCGGAACGGAAACGGCCACGGGTACCACTGGATCGTGTTGAGGAAGCCGGTCAGCAGCTCCAGCGCCAGGGTGGCGACCAGAACCAGGATCGACAGCCGCTCCACGATCGACACCAAGGCTTGCCGGCTCGGCGGCCAGGGCGGCTTCGCGAACAGCTTGGGGTAGACCGTCCACAACTTTGCCAACAGCAACGGAATCGCGATCGTCCCGCTGAGCACATGCAGCCCCTGGGTCACCCGGTAGAGCGAAACCGGCCGGCTGGGAACGTAGGTCGTCTCCTGCTGGACGTGGCTGAAGACCCCGGTCAGGAAGCAGACCAGTACCGCGGCACCCAGCCACCTACCGATCACGACTGCCACTCTGGGGTGGTGCAGAGGCGAGGAGAACTGCGGCTGCGGGAGAGGTCTGAACTTCATGAATCCATCAGAACGCACAAATTCAGGACCAGGAGCGAATCGTCGATTACCTTCCGCGAACGTCCGGCTCTGCGGTGCTGCGAAGGTTCGGTCGTAGTTCTACCGGGGGAGCAAACCGGCAGTGGGCAGTTGGCGCGTAGTCGGGCGTCCTTCCTGGTCGAGGCGTACGACTATGTGCTCGTCCCATCGTTCGGCGGCGTGCGGATGGTCGGAACGCCAGTGGCAGCCGCGGCTGTCCTGCCGTGCGGTCGCCGCGACGACGACCGCCCTCGCCACCGTCGCGAGCGGTCCGGTGCCCATGGAGTCGAGTTCTTCCGCGGCGGCGTTCAGACCGGCGCCGTCGCGACGGATGCCGGCGTACCTGCTGAGGGTCGTGCGAATCCGCTCCGGTTGACGGTCATCGCCGAGCGTGAGCTCACGGGTGCGGCCGAGGTCCTTCGCGGGGAGGTCGAGGGTCAGGGCCGTTGCGACGCGTCGCCCGAAGACGAGTCCTTCCAGCAGGCTGTTCGAGGCGAGCCGGTTGGCCCCGTGGACGCCGGTCGCGGCGACCTCGCCGACGGCGTACAGGCCGGGTACGTCGGTTGCGCCGTTCCGATCGGTCCGAACGCCGCCACAGAGGAAGTGTTCGGCCGGCGCGACCGGGATCTGCTCGGACAACAGGTCGACGCCGATGCGTGCGCACGAGGCCAGCACGGTCGGGAACCGCTTCCGGAGCACGTCCGGCGCGACCTCGGTCGCATCCAGCCAGACATGATCGGATCCGTCCCGGCGCATCGTCGCCTCGATCGCCCGGGCGACGACGTCTCGCGGCGCCAGGTCGGCTCGCGGATGCCGTCCGGCCATGATCCGGCGGCCGTGGACGTCGCGCAGTACGGCGCCTTCGCCTCGGACGGCCTCGGTGACCAGCGGCAACTGACCGCTGGTCTCACCGGTGTGGAGCGCGGTCGGGTGGAACTGGACGAACTCCATGTCCACCAGCGACGCGCCCGCTCGCAGCGCCAAGGCGATCCCGTCACCGCGCACCGTCGCGGGATTGGTGCTGGCCAGGTACGCGTTGCCGATACCGCCGGTGGCCAGGACGACGGCGCGTGCCTCGATCTGACTGAGCTCGGTGCCCGTGTCGACGAGCACCCCGACCACGCTTCCGGTCTCCGACTGAAGCAGACCGGCGGCACGCCCGGTCACCGTCCGAACGCTGCTTCGGCGCAGGGCGTCGAGGAGCGCGCGATGAACCTCGGCACCGGTGGCGTCACCGCCTGCGTGCACGATCCGAGGACGACTGTGGCCGCCTTCCAGCGTCCTCAACAGCGAGCCGGTATCGTCACGGTCGAAGCGTGCTCCGTGGGCGATGAGTTCGGCAAGCCGCTGCGGTCCCTCCTCGACCAGCGCCCGGACGTTGCGGGGATCGCAGAATCCCGCGCCCGCGACCTCGGTGTCGTGCCAGTGGTCGAGCGGATCGTCCTCGCCGTACGCGGCCGAGATGCCACCCTGCGCCCAGGGCGTGCTGCCGTCGCCCGCACTGAGAAGGATCACCTGACGGGTTGCCGCGAGACCGAGTGCGGTCGACACGCCCGCCACGCCGGACCCGATGACGACGACATCGGCCACGCGCGTCATCGAGGACCCGCGGGCTTGCCGATGGCAACCATCCGCTCGACCGAACGCCGGGCCCGCTCGACGACCTCGGACGGCAGCTGGATCTCGTCGCGTCCCTCCCGCAGGCACCGCACCAGCAGTTCCGGGGTGATCATCTTCATGAAGCGGCACGAGGCCTTCGGATTCACCGGCAGGAACGTCGTCTGCTGGTTGACCTTGCGCAGCTGATGGAGCATGCCGATCTCCGTCGCGACCAGAGCGGTCTTCGCGGTCAGGCCGCGAGCGGTGTCCAGCATGCCGGCGGTGGAGAGGATGTGGGTCCGCTCGGCCGGAAGATCACCCACGCCGGCGAGCCAGACGGCCGATGACGCGCAGCCGCACTCGGGGTGCACGAGGACCTCGGCCGCGGGATCGGCGGCTACCTGAGCGCGCAGGTCGGCCGCGCTGATGCCGGCATGCACATGACACTCGCCCATCCACACCTCGATGTTGCCCCGGCCGGTCTGCCGCCGGACGTGCGCTCCGAGGAACTGGTCGGGCAGGAACAGGATCGGCTGGTCCGCCGGAATCGAGTTCACCACCTCGACCGCATTGGAGGAGGTGCAGCAGACGTCGGCCTCGGCCTTCACCGCCGCGCTGGTGTTGACATAGGCAACAACAGCGGCGTCGGGATGCTCGGCCTTCCAGGCCCGCAACTGGTCGGCGTCGATCGTGTCCGCCAGCGAACAGCCGGCCTGGGCGGTGGGGATCAGCACGGTCTTGTCCGGGCTGAGGAGCTTGGCCGTCTCCGCCATGAAGTGCACGCCGCAGAAGACGATCGTGGACGCGTCGGTACTGGCGGCGAGGCGCGACAGCGCGAGGGAGTCGCCGACGTGGTCGGCGACGTCCTGGATCGCCGGTTCCTGGTAGTTGTGGGCGAGAATCACAGCATCTCGCTCTCGGGCGAGGCGCCGTACCTCTTCCTGCCAGCTGATGGCCGTGCGCTGACCAACGGTCACAACAGGTCCTTCTTTCGGGAGGTTTTCGCTTGACAAGCGATAACTGGGCATGATGGTGGGCGACGATCCCTGGTTCACCCGTGGTTCCGGGTCACCAGCAGACTGATGTCCAGTGCGGTGGGGGAGTGGGTCAGGGCGCCGACCGACAGGGCATCGACGCCGGTGGCGGCGACCTCCGCAACGGTGTCCAAGGTGATGTTGCCGGAGGCCTCGAGCCGGGTGGTGGATCCGGAGGTGTTGCGCCGCTCGACGATCCGGGCCACCTGCTCGACCGGCATGTTGTCCAGCAGGATCCACTCGACCTGGCAGTCCAGCGCTTCGCGGGCCTCCTCGGCAGTGGTGACTTCGACCTCGATCGCCCGGCCGGTGTCTTCGGCGGCCATGCCGTCCCGGACCCGCCGAACGGCCGGGACGACGCCGCCGGCCGCGGCGAGATGATTCTCCTTGAGCAGCACCATGGCCGACAGGTCGAGCCGGTGGTTGGTCCCGCCGCCGCAACTCACGGCGTACTTGTCCAGGGCCCGGAGGCCGGGTGCTGTCTTTCGGGTGTCGAGGAGCGCGACCGGGCGCCCAGCGATCGCGGCAACGAACGCCGACGTGAGGGTGGCGATGCCCGACATCCGTTGGGCGAAGTTCAGCGCGACCCGCTCGCCGGTGATGACCGACCGCGCCGCGCCGCTGATCCACGCCAGCGGCTGCCCCGGGACCACCGGATCACCGTCGGCAACAGCCGTCCGCACCTTCACGGTGGGATCGACGGCCATGTACACCTCCTGCACCACAGTCAGGCCGGCCACGCGACCGGACTGCTTGGCGATCATCGTCGCCTCGGCCTCCAGCGCCTCCGGGACGCTCCATCGGGTGGTGACATCGTCTGCCGCCTGGTCCTCGATCAGTGCTGCCGCTACCGCGGTCCGGATCGTCTCCGTCGTCAGTTGCATCCGCTGTCCCGCTCTCCGTGATGTTTTCGCTTCTGAGGCGATAACTAGAGGCACGCTACCATCGGCCCCGTGCCGACAGCCAAGAAAGGTGATCCAGTCAACTTCCCCAGTTACCCGCACGAGGTGCTCGCCGTGGTTCTGTCCGTTCGCGACGCCAGGCTGTGTGTGCTGCTGTGGAAACGCGCTCGGAGCCCGTACCGCGGCCGCTGGGCACTACCCGGCGGCGGGGTCGAACCCGCGGAGCGGCTCCGGGAGGCCATCACCGGGCACCTTGCGACGAAGGTCGAGGTCCGCGACGTCGCGCACCTCGAACAGTTGGCCACGCACAGTGCGATCGAGCGTGATCCGCGGGCCCGGGTGCTGGCGACGGGCTATCTGGGCCTTGTTCCGTCCGACGTCCAGCCGAAGCTTCCGTCCGACACGCAGTGGCACCCGGTCGACGAGCTGCCGCGGACCGCGTTCGATCATCACTACTTCATCGATGCCGCGGTCGCGCGGCTGCGCGCGAAACTGTCGTACACGAACATCGGTTTCGCGCTGGCTCCGCTGGAGTTCACCATCGCGGAGCTCCGGGACCTGTTCGGTGCCGCCCTCGGCTACGAGCTCGGCGCCACCAATCTCACCCGCGTCCTGACCCGCCGGCACGTGATCGACCCGACCGAACGGCGAGCCAGCCCCGGCCAGAGCGGCGGCCGCCCTGCGACCGTCTACAAGTTCGTGGCCCGCGAGCTGACCGTCACCGATCCGTTCGCAGTACTCCGCCCGCCCCGTTGACGCCGCCAGTGACATAACGTCACGTCAGTTTCGACACCGGTCAGGCGTCGGTCAGGGCCGTTGCCGAGTCGCGGACGACGAGCTCGGGCTCGGGGTCGGCGATGATGCCGCCGGTGCAGGGGCGTCCCGCCATCAGCTCGTACAGCCCGTGGACGCCGGCCCGGCCGAGCTCGTACATGGGCATCCGGACCGCGGTGACGGCTGGGCGCAGGTGTTCCATCAGCCCGACGTCGTGGATCCCGACGACGGACAGCTGGTCGGGTACGGCGATGCCGAGGTCCCGGGCGGCGGCCAGGACGCCGACGGCGCTCATGACGTTGTTCACCACGACCGCGGTCGGCGCGGCCGGCAGTTGCAGCGCCTGGCGCAACCCGTCGGCACCGGCCTGCTCACCGAACCCGGTGGCCAGGTGCGGCGCCGGTTCCAGCCCGGCCTGCTGCATCTCCTGCTGATATCCGAGGTAGCGCTGCCGGAACGCGTGCCCGGTCGCCCCACCGATGAAGACGATCCGGCGATGGCGCAGGTTGAGCAGGAATCGGGTCGCGATCTCGCCCGCGCGGCAGTCGTCGATGCCGACCCAAGGGTGGTCCTGGGCGTAGTCCAGGCTGAGGATCGGCTTGGGATGCGAGCGAAGCTCGGCCACCACGTCGTCGTCGAACAGTGAGTCGTCCCGGATCAGGATGCCGTCGACGGTGCCGTGGCTGAGCAGCCGGGTGACGAACTGGCTACCCGAGCGCATCGTCTCGGCGTCGCCGAGCAGGACTGTCCCGCCGCGCTCGGCCGCGGCCCCGTAGACGCCGCGCAGCAGGTGGGTGTAGACGGGATTGTCGAGCTTGTGGAGGATCAACGCGATCATGCCGGTGCGGTTGAGCCGCAGGGACCGGGCCGCTTGGTTGGGCTGATAGTCGAGGTTCTCCATGGCCTGGATGACCCGGGCACGGGTGGCCTCGCTCATCCGGGTGTGGGTCGTGCCGTTGAGCACGGCCGACACCACCGCGACCGATACCCCCGCCATGCGGGCGATGTCCCGTTGCGTTGTCACGCTTGCGCGCCCCCTCGAACCGTTGACGTAACGTCTCAACCAAGTCTACGGTGAATTAACGATACGTCACCTAGGAGCGCGCATGACGTCAGCACACCGCTCCGTGCTACCGCCGAACTTTCTCGACGACGACGTCAGGCACCGGCTCGACGGCGGCACGTTCGCGTTCGACCGCACCGGCATCGGCGCGGCCACCCGCCGGCTGGACAGTCCCGACCTGGTGTCGAAGGACGCAGCGAACACTCTCACCTGTCATGAGGAGATGGGATGCATCGAAGACTTCTTCGGCGGAGTACCCGCCGCCGTGCCCGTGCGTGGGCTGCGACGACCGTCGCGGTGGCTCTGATGGTGACGGGTCTGTCACCCGCCCGGGCCGCCACGAGCGACATGTCGGATCTCGGCGAGTTGCTCGACCTGACGCGTCCGGGGCTCGCCGGCGTGGCGGCGGAGCTTGCCGCCGGCGACGAGGCGGGGGCCGCGGCCGAGCTCAAGGCGTACTACGCGGGCCGCACGGGCATCGAGTACCCGGGTGTGGGCGGGGCAGGAGGCGGTGACGCGACCGCCGACGAACTGGCGGCGGGGATCTTCCGGTTCGGCACCGTGACCCGCGACTTCTACGACGATGCCGCGCAGCGGATCGACGTGGACTGGGCGGACCTCTGGGGCGGGACAGAGACCATCCCGGGGAGCGCACAGGTTCTGATGAGTGACTTCGCGTTCATGTCGACGCTGACGAGCGCCTACGTGAAGGAGAGCGACCCGCAGAAGCGCGCGGCGTACGCGTCGGCGTGGATGGACATCTCACTGGACTTCTTCGCCGACAATCCGAGCTGGCCGCAGAACCGCAACCTCTCGGGCGGCAAGCGGCTGGCCCAGCTCGTCAGCTCGTTCTCCGTGTTCCGGACGGAGCCGAGCCTCGACGCGAACGACCTGGTGGCGTACCTGTCCGGCGTGCACGCGACGACGGATCTCCTCACGACCGTGCTGCAGATCCACGTCGGGAACAACTGGTACGTCTCGATGGCTCGCTCGATCTACCTCTCGGCCGTCTATCTGCCCGAGTTCTCGTCGTCGTTCGTCTGGGAGCCGTTCGCGGTGCGCTCGGTCGAGCGGTTCCTGCGCGCCTGGGTGAAGGGCGACGGCGTGTACCGCGAGCCGACGTTCAACTATCAGGCCTACGTGGCGGATCTGATCAACACGATGACCCAAGTAGCGGATGCGAACGGGCGAACCCTTCCCGAGGGGATCGTTCAGTCGGCGGACTGGATCGCGGATGCGCTGTTCGCGACCCGTCAGCCGAATCTCGAGACCGCGCTCGTCGGTGATTCTCCGAACACGGACGCGGGCGAGAGCGCGATTCGGAAGACCGGTGAGCGGAACTCCTGGTCCGACTTCACCTGGGTCGCGTCCGGGCGCACCGAGGGGACCGTCCCGACGCTGTCGTCCACGGTGTTCCCGATCAGCTATGCGGTCCAGCGGTCCGGGTGGGACGCCGACGCCCAGTACATGCTGATCAACAACCAGAACTCCAGCTATACGGCCTCGCATCGGCATCCCGACGACCTCAGCCTGGTGATGGCGGCGTACGGGCGTCCGTTGATCGTCGACCCTGGTGCGGGCGACTACAGCGCCACCCCGACCAACGACTGGATGCGCCGCACGACCGAGGCGCACAACACCGTCGAGATCGACGGAAAGCCGCAGCCCGCCGGCCTGCCCCGCTCGACGTCGCTGTGGCGCTCGAACGGTGGCCTCGACATCTATCGCGGGAAGACAGAGGCCTACCGGCCGATCGCGCACGATCGGGTTGTCTACTTCGTCAAGCCCGGCTTCTGGATCGTTTCTGACGACCTCAAGGGTGACGCCGGCGCGCACGACTACCGGCAGCTCTGGCACTTCCCTGGTGATCCGGTCACCGTCGACCCGAAGACGAACGTCGCCACGGTCGGGTTCGACACCGTGCGCGGCGCCAAGCCGGTTGCCGGCGTGCAGCTCGTCCCCGTGGCCCAACCCGGCGCCGATCTCACCTCGAACGTCCACAAGAACGGCGCCGTCCGCGTGGGCGAGCAGGTTCTCACCGACGTCGACTACCTGTCGTACGACTGGTCCGCCACCGGCGCCACCGGCGTGGACACGGTCGTGGTTCCCGGCAAGGCCGGCAAGGCGCCCTCGGTCAAGGCGTCGCGTATCGATCTGCCCCAGGTGGATCACTCCGTGGCCAGCGCGATGGAGATCGACCTGCCGAAGGCGACCGGCCGCTTCTACCTGTCGCGCGAGGCGGTTCCCTCGTCGAGGCAGTTCGGGGTCGCCGCGACCAACGCCGAGACCGCCTACCTCGAGCGTGCCGACAAGGGCGGCGGGCTGACGCGGTACGCGCTGACCCAGGGATCGTCGCTGGTCGATGCCGGGAAGACCGTGGTCAAAGCCTCCGGGGTTGTGTCCGACATCAGTGTGGAACTGCAGGGCGCTACCGCCCAGATCTCGCTCGGGGACCCCTTCACCGGCACCCTCACGATCAACGCGCCGAAGGCACGCGCGGTGAAGATCAACGGCACCCCGATCGCGTTCACCCGCACCGGCGACCTCGTCACCGTCTCGGCCAAGGCGGCCTTCGCCCCGAAGCCGTTGCTCAACGAGAAGTTCACCGACGCGAGCCTGGACCGCACCGTCTACGACTTCAACGGCTCCCTTGACGGCTGGACGCCGGTGCAGGGCACCTGGACGCTCGGCGGCGCGCAGCCGGACACGCAGCTGGTGCAGAGCTCGAGTGCGGACACGCAGTCGTTGGCGGTGCAGCAGGACGTGCCGGATGACGTGGTCGTGACTGCCGACGTCGTGCCAGGGACACGAAACCAGACGACGGCCACGACCGGTCTCGCGTTCCGCTATCACGATTCCCGCAACTACTACCGGGCCGATGTCGTCAACACATCGGGCGTCGCGAAGCTGCAGCTCGTGAAGGTCTACAACGGGACGACTACGCTTCTCGCGGAGAAGGAGCTGCCCATCAACGCGGACAGCGCCCACACGCTGACCGTCTCCGCGGTCGGGAAGCATCTGACCGCCACAGTGGGCAACACGTCGATCTCCGCAGACGACTCGCAACTGCCGACGGGTGGTGCCGCCGCCTTCACGAACGGCCGGGCCGCGGCCTTCGACAACATCACGATCAAGGAAGGGCTCGACCAGGCCAACTGGCGGGGTATCGCAGGCAAGGCGTCGGTCGACGCGGGTAGGTTGAAGCTCACGCCTACCGATGGCAGGGCGCACGTACTGGCCGACTCGACGCTGCCGTCGCGCTTCTCCGATGCGTGCGACTACTCGACGAAGGCCACGGTCACGATCAACGGATCCGTCGGCACCGCGGGCATCTCGCTGCGGGACACCTCGGACACCTACGGGTACCGGATCCACCTCGGCAAGACGAGCAACAGAACGCAGTACGCGAGTATCGTCCGCGAAGCTCACGCGTCGGGTCCGGTCACAGTGGGCACGGTGTCCCTCAGCAATCCGTTGACAGGTCCCGTCGAACTTGGTGCGGCGATCAACGGCGATCGCATCACCGTGACGTTGAACGGCGTTCAGATCCTGGAGGCTCGTGACACCGTGGTCCGGAACGGCGGCGTCGGGCTCTACTCGTCCACGGAGAGCACGTTCGAGGACGTCACTGTCGCACGCTCCTGCGAGCCACAGCGGGTCCGTCCGAGTGTTCCCGGCGCGGGCCAGGGCCCAGGTCCGCAGTGAACATTTCCAGGTGATTCGGTGGTGACGATGTGATCAGGTGGGGCCTCGGGAGAGGGAGCTTGATCTCCGGCGGAGATCTGCCTCATCCCGGGGCCTCGCCCCTGTCCGGTACGGCCGCCGCCGCGGCTACGCTGGCGGCATGACCACGATCAAGGACGTTGCGAAGCGGGCCGGGGTGTCCACGGCCGTGGTTTCCGCGGTGATCTCCGGGGCTCGCGGCAACGTCCGGATGAGCGAGGCGACCCGGCTCCGCGTCGAGCAGGCGATCCAGGACACGGGCTATCGCGTCAACCACGCCGCGAAGTCGCTGAGGCTGTCCAGATCGGGAGTGATCGCGGCGGTCGTGCCGAAGATCGCGAACCCGGTCTTCGAGCTGGCGATTCGTGGCATGCATGCGGCCGCCGAGGAACACGGTGACGTGCTGTTGCTGGCCGACGCACTGTGGATCGAGCCGGGCAGCCACCTGATGAGCCGGATCGTCGGCACGGGCATGGTCGACGGGGTGTTGTTGCGGTCCACCCAATGGGGGACCGAGACCGCCGAGGAACTCACCAAGCGGTCGATCCCGTACGTGATCCTGCAGAACCCGCGACCGGACGACTCCGTGTCGGTGTGGATCGACGACGCGGCCGGCATCGGTCTGGCTACGACGCACCTGCTGGGTCTCGGACACCGGCGCATCGCCTTGGTCGGCGGCCCCCTCGTCCCGACCGCCAGTACCGCCCGGGTCGACGGCTACCGCTCGGCGTTGCGGGCAGCGGGTGTGCGCTTCGACCGGTCGCTGATCAAGCAGGTCGGCTACGAGCCGGCGGATCTGGCGACCGCGACGCGCGAGGTCCTCGGCTCCGCCCGGCCGCCGTCCGCGCTGATCATCGACAACATCATCGCCGCGCAGGGAGCGATCGCGGCGATCATCGATCTCGGACTGCGGATTCCCGCCGATCTGTCGATCGTCGTGTACCAGGACCTGCCCATCGCCGACGCCCTTCGGCCGGCACCGAGCACGGTCCGGATGCCTGTGCAGCAAGCCGGAATGCGGGCCTACACGACCCTGCGCCGGATGATCGACGGCCGCCGCGTCCAGTCGGCCCAGGTGACGCGGCCGGCGCCGAAACTGATCGATCGAGGATCGACGGCACCGTACGCCGGCTGAGCGTCCAGCTGCTGAGAAGTCACCGTCGACACCCTCGTCAGATCTTGATTAACCGATGAATCACCGGCATGATGCTCGCCGTAGCTCCATATCGAACGTAAGCCCACCGCTGCTCAGGATGGGCTGGACAGGGAATTCCTCATGGTTCACGTCGTTCTCGTCTCCGGCTGGCAAACCGTCAACATCGGGGACGTCGCCCATACGCCAGGCGCGCTCCGGGCCTTTCAGCGCTACGCACCGGACGTGAAGCTGACGCTGTGGGCTCGCAGCATCGACGAGAACGTACGGCAGATGCTCCGCCGCTACTTTCCGGACGTCGAGATCGTCGAGGACCGGGTCGTGGCCGGCGAGCCGCTCAGCCCGGCGCTGGAGCGGTTGTTTGCCGAGGGCGACCTTCTGGTCCACGGGTCGGGGCCGTCGCTCGTCGGCCAGGTGGAGGTCGCCGAATGGCACCGGCGGACCGGAAAGCCGCATGGCATCTTCGGGGTGACAGTGGATCCGCTCCGGCCGTACGTCTCGACGCTGGCCCGGGCGGCGAGCATGGTCAGCGCGATCGACGGTGACCTGCTCACCGAGCTCCAGCGCGAGGTGCTCGACACGGCCGCGTTCGTCTACTGCCGGGACTCGTTGACCGAGCGGTTCCTGGCCGGCCAGAACCTCGCGGCGCCCACGATCGCGTTCGGCCCGGACGCCACGGTGATGTTCGACGTGGTCGACGACGGCGACGGCCAGGCGGTCCTCGCCGAGTACGGTTTGCAGCCCGGACAGTTCCTCTGCGCCGTACCGCGGCTGCGGTTCACGCCGTACCACCAGATCCGGAACTACCCGCCCGCGGCCGAGGACGTTCGCCGGACGGCCTACAACGCGGGTTATGTGAAATCCGACCTGGACGTTCTCAGGCAGGCCGTGATCGGCTGGGTGCGAGCCACTGGCCAGCCGGCCCTCGTTGTGCCGGAGATGAGCTACGCGATGCAGGTCGCCGAGGCCGAGTTCGCGGGGACCTTCCCTGCCGACGTGGCCGACCTAGTCCACATCCTGCCGCGGTTCTGGGACCTGACCGAGGCGGCCGCGGTGTACCGGCGGGCCGGCGCGGTCGTGAGCATGGAGTGCCACTCACCGCTGATCGCGTTGGCGGAAGGCATCCCGTCGATCTACCTGCGTCAGCCGACCGACACGATCAAGGGCGAGATGTACAACGATCTGGGCCTGCCGTTCGTCGAGCTGGGACCTGGGGCCGACGCTGCGGCCGGGCAACTCCTGCAGAAGATCGTCGACGACCGGCCGGCGGCGGCCGAACGCGTCCAGGAGACGCGGGACGGCGCGCAGGAGCGCGTACGGGGGATGGTCGAGACCGCCATGGCAGCGGTCGGCAGCAGGATCCGCTGATGTCGTCGGGAATCAAGGTGCGGCCGAGGAGCGGCGCAGATCCTGGTGCCCCGGCCGCCCGCGAGACTCGCGTCCGCGGGCAGCTCGCGACCCGCTGGCACCGGGACCGGGTGTTGCTCCTGCTCGCGATACCGGGAGTCGTCGTCCTGGTGGTGTTCCACTACCTGCCGCTGCTGGGCAACGTGATCGCCTTCCAGGACTACCAGCCGTTCCTCGGCATCAGCGGATCGGATTTCGTTGGCCTGAGCAACTTCTCGGTCATCTTCAACGGTGACCCGGAATTTCTGAACGCGCTCGTCAACACGTTGATCATCACGATGGTCCAGGTGCTGTTCGTGTTCCCGTTGCCGATCGCGCTGGCCCTGGTCCTCAACACGATGCTGAACGAACGGGCCAAGCGGCTGACGCAGTCGATCCTCTACCTGCCGCACTTCCTGTCCTGGGTCATCGTCGTGGCGTTGTTCCAGCAGATGTTCGGCAACGGCGGAATGCTGAACGAGTGGCTGCGTTCCGCGGACCTGGGAACCTTCCAGATCATCGGCGTACCGGAGCTGTTCAAACTGCTGATCACGTCGCAGGTGATCTGGAAGGACACCGGCTGGTCGACCATCATCTTCCTGGCCGCGCTGTCCAAGGTCGACCTGAACCTGTACGAGGCGGCGGCGATCGACCGGGCCGGCCCGCTTCGGCAACTGTGGCACGTCACGCTGCCCGCGATCCGGCCCGTGATCGTCCTGCTGCTGATCCTGCGGCTGGGTGATTCGCTCACGGTCGGCTTCGAGCAGATCCTCCTGCAGCAGGGTCCGGTCGGCGCGCAGGCTTCCGAAGTGCTCGACACCTACGTGTACAACAACGGGATCATCGGCGGGAACTGGGGTGTCTCGGCCGCGGTCGGCTTGGTGAAGGGCGTCGTCGGCGTGGTTCTCGTCCTCGGGGCGAACCGGCTCGCCCACGCGATGGGGGAGCGGGGGGTGTACTCGAAATGACCGGACTACTGGAGACCACCGCCGAACGCCGGGCTCGGCGCAACCGTCAACCGGCGCCGAACGATCGGCCTGCCTGGATGGGACGGCAGCCGCGCTGGGCGACCGCGGCGCGCGGTGTCCTGCTGACCGCCGCCTGCCTCGCGGTGATCGTCCCGTTCGTCGCCGTCGTGATGACGAGTCTGGCGCCGCAACGCGACATCAGCGCGCGCGGTGGACTCGTCCTCTTCACCAGCGAGCCGTCGCTCGCGGCGTACCGGGCCGTCCTGTCGGGCGGAGTGGTGACACGGGCCCTCACCGTGTCGGTCGCGGTCACCGCCATCGGCACTCTCCTGTCGCTGGCCTGCACCATCATGCTCGCGTACGCCCTGTCGCGGCCGGGATCGCTGATGCACAAGCCGATCCTGCTGATGACACTGTTCACCCTCTTGTTCAATCCGGGCATGATCCCGATGTACCTGATCGTCAAACAGCTCGGCCTGATCGACAACCTGGCGGCGTTGATCCTGCCGGTGGTGGTCAACGCCTTCAACGTGATCGTGATGCGGTCCTTCTTCCTCGAGCTGCCCGATGAGCTGACCGAGTCGGCGAAGCTCGACGGGGCCGGCGAACTCCGGATCCTCACCTTCATCGTCCTGCCGCTCTCGAAGGCCGTCGTCGCGGTGGTCGGCCTGTTCTACGCGGTCGCCTACTGGAACGCGTTCTTCTCGGCCCTGCTCTACCTGCCGTCGCCGGAGAAGTGGCCGTTGCAGCTGGTGCTGCGAACGTTCGTCGTGAACCAGACGCCGCTCGGTACCGACGAGCTCTCGGCGTCGACCGAGTCACTGCCACCCCAGGCATCGATCCAGATGGCGATTCTGGTGATGTCCGTCATCCCGATCCTGATCATCTACCCGTTCATCCAGAAGCACTTCAGCAAGGGACTTCTGATCGGCGCCGTCAAAGGCTGATCGACCGGACGCCCACCATGAGGAGGGAACCGTAACCATGGACGCGTTTTCGCGCCGTACATTGCTCAAAGGGCTGTCCGCGGCAGCCGTCGCCGGAGCTGCCGGATCGGCTCTCGGCTGCTCCGCCAAGACGACGACGGGGACCTCCGGCCGCATCGGAGCGGAGATTCTCCCGACGTACGCCCAGGCCGGGAGCGTCGAACCCGCGCTGAAGAGCGCGAGCCCGCTCGGCATGAGCGGGTACTTCGAGTACCCGCCGAATCCAGTCGCGTCGGTCAGCAAGCCTCCGCTGTCGGGTGGCCAGATCTCCGCCCTCACCTACACCTTCGACCCGGTGGCGCCCGGCAAGTCCGACAATCCGCTGTGGCAGGAGGTCGACAAGCGACTCGGTGGAAAGCTCGACATCACCTACGCTCCGGCGGCCGACTACGCTCAACGGTTCGCGACGACCGTGGCCGGCGGAGACCTGCCCGACCTGGTGTCGATCTACGGCTCGGTGCAGCAGTTGCCCGCGTTGCTGAAGGCAAAGTTCACCGACTTGACCGAGTACTTGTCGGGCGATGCCGTCAAGGACTATCCGAACCTGGCGGGTCTGTCCACGGACTCGTGGCGCAAGACCGTGTACGGCAACGCCCTGTGGGGCGTACCGATCGCCCGGGTACCGATCCCGTCGGTCGCCTGGATCCGCGCCGACCTCATCGCCGGTACCGGACTGCCCGCGCAGCCCAAGAACATCGGCGAGTTCAAGGCACTGCTGAAGGGGCTGACCAACGAGCGCAAGTCCCGCTGGGCCTGCGGCGATCCGGGCAGCACCCTGACCATGATCGCAGCGTCCATGGGCATCCCCGGCAGCTGGCGCGAGGACGGCGGGAAGTTCACCTCCAACATCGAGCTCGAGGAGTACGAGAAGGCGCTGGCCGACACCCGCGAGCTGGCCGACGCCGGCGTCTTCCATCCGGACGGCCTGGTGGCGTCCAACAACCAGCGCAACGACTGGTTCACCAACGGAACCACGCCGATCGTCTTCGGCGGGTACGCCGGCTGGAGCAAGTACGAGATGTGGGGAGCCGAGGTGCCGGGCTTCAAGCTCGGGTCGCTGCCGATGTTCGGCTACGACGCGGCGAGCAAGCCCGTCCATCCTCGGGGGAGTGCGGCGCAGGCGTTCACCGCTGTCACCCAGGCCGAACCGGACCGGGTCCGCGAGGTGCTCCGGGTCCTCGATTGGCTCGCCGCGCCGTTCGGATCTTCCGAGTACCTCCTGCGCAACTTCGGGATCGAGGGCCAGACGTTCACCTTCGAGGGCAAGGACCCGATCCTGAACTCGCGTGGCCAGAATCTGCGGCTGGTGCCGTTCGGGTACGTCTCCGGACCGACCCTGGCCATCTACGACCCGGGCCGGCGCGATGTCGCCCAGGCGCGCTTCGACTACCAGGAGGCCGCGCTGCCGATTCTCGCCCCTGATCCGACCCAGGGCCTGTACTCCGAGACCGACGCGGCCAAGGGTCTGCAGCTGGGCAAGGACCTGACCGATACCCGGAACGGCATCCTGGCCGGCCGCGCACCCGTCTCGAGCTGGAAGGCGGCCGTGACCAAGTGGCGCAACGGCGGCGGCGACAAGATCCGGGCCGAGTTCGAGCAGGCCTTCTCGGAGGCGGGACCCAAGTGAGCCGGCAGCTGGTGAGCCGGGCCGACGAGTTCCTGGCCGAGCGGTCGTATTCCATCCTCGACCGGGAGCCGTCGGACTGGGCCGGAGGCGCCCACGACTACTACTCGGTCGGCAACTACTCCTGGCCGAATCCGGAGACGGCCGACGGTCTGCCGTACATCAGGGTCGACGGCCAACGGAACCCGGACGCGTGGAGCGACCGCTACGACAAACGGCGGTTCCGGCACACGGCCGCGGCCGTCACCACCCTGGTGCAGGCCCACGTCCTGACCGGCGAGGCCCGCTACGCCGACGCCGCGGAGGCACGTCTCGAACGCTGGTTCCTGGACCCGGCGACCGCGATGCGCCCCAACCTCGCTCACGCTGCCGCGCTGCCCGGTCAGCACGACGGTGCGGCGATCGGGCAGATCGAGACGACGTTCCTGACCGACCTCCTGGATCACGTCGACCTGCTGGTGAAGGCCGGACGATTCACCGAGGGCCTCCCGCTCCTGCAGAACTGGTTCGCCGAGTTGACCGACTGGATGCGGTCGAGCGAACTCGGTCGGCAGGAAGAACGGATGACCAACAACCACGGCGTCTGGTGGGACGCGCAGGTACTGCGCTATCTGCAGTTCGTGGGCGATCGGACCGCGCTCACCGAGATTCTCGATCGGTTCGGCATCCGGCTGCGCCACATCGCGGCCGGCGGCTCGCTCCCGAGGGAACTGGCTCGTCCCGACTCGTTGCTCTACACCATCTACTGTCTACGAGCCTTCGCCGTCTGCTGCCGAGTCGCAGCCGCTGAAGGCCGAGACCTCTGGAACGCGCCCGCCGAACCCGGCTTCGGCAGTCTCCGCGACGCGTTCCACTTCTGGGCCGGCCACGCCACCGACGACCGTCGTTGGATCTGGCCCCGGCAGCCCTCGGACCTCGACCGAACCGCTCTCTGGCTCGCCGACGAAGCCGCCGCCGTCTATCAGACCCCGAGCCTCAAAGCCTTGGCGGAAACCCTGCGAAGGCAAGACCTGCCCGCCCCCGAGATCCCGTCGACCGCAGCCATGGAACACATCCCGACCTGAGCGGTTCTCGTGGGCTCGACCATCGGAAGGAACCCCGCGATGTTCACGAGATGTCGCGGGCGAACGAAGCATTTCCCCTCAAAGCATGGGAGGACACAGATGCAGATCTCGGCCCCGAGTCGACGTGCTAGACAGACGATGGCTCTCACTGTGGCGGCGACCCTGAGCGCTTCGCTGGGTTTCGCCGCAGTGACGAACGCACGAACCGCTGACGCGGCAACAACCGCGGTGCCCAACTACTCGGTGGGTATCGCCGGTTCGAGCTGGACGATCGAGAACCCCATTGGCTGCAGTCCGGAGATCGGCCAGGGCGGCAACTACAGGGACAGCGACGACTTTCTTCAAGGCAAGTGTCAGGGAGCGGGGCAGGCACCCCAGACCACCGGGACCGACCCGCGGGCGTTGACGTTCCGCACGGACAAGGACTTCGAGTACGACGGCGCCATCGTCGAGGACCCCGCCAAGAACACCTGGAAGGACGCTGCTGGAAATACCCTCCGGGACCGCACGGAGCTGGCGACGGGGTGGAACCTGCCGTTCCACACCAACGTGTGGGTCGGGTTCGACGTTCGCATCCCCTTGGGCGTCGACGACGTGACGGGCAGCGGGGCGTACGTGCTGCAGCTGTGGCAATGCACCGCGAACCCGTTCGGCGGCGTGCGTATCCAGTCCGGTGCCGGCAACGGGCACAACCTCCAGTTCGTGCGCCGGGGCGAGGACCCCGACACGAACTACGACGTATCCATGGCGACCCAGCCACTCGTCCCCAACGAGTGGCACTCCTTCGTCATCAAGTACAACGTGGAGCCCTACCACCCCGGCGGGCCCAAGGGCCGTATCGCGGTCTGGCACAAGACGGCGACAGGCGTCGAGCAGAAGCTCTTCGAGCGGGAGGAGTACTTCGGCTACGCGACGCGTTCCATCTGCCAGAACGACTCCTTCAAGAACGAGTTCAAGGTCAAGTTCGGCATGTACAAGGACTACCAGCCGGGCGCGACGTTCCGTTCCGACTTCCGTAACCTGAGGGTCGCCGGCAGCAAGGAGGCGGCGCAGCCCTACAACCGCGGTTGATACCGCTTCGGTTCCTGAGCATCGGCTCCCTGGCGGGGGAGCCGATGCTCAGGTCGTCGCCTGAGTCAGGAGTTATCCGGCGTCGGCGCCGATGTTGGGTGGGTTGGGGATCGGGGAGCCGTAGTAGTCCACGCCGCTGTTGCCGGAGACCGGTGTGCCTGCTCCGATCGCGGGGGAGCCTGGCTTGAGGGTGTAGGCCTGCGGACAGGGCTGCGGCCCGGTACCGGACGGCGGCGACCAGGTGCAGGTGCCGCCACCACCTGGCGAGGTGAACAGCGGGTCGCCCCACACGGCGGCGGTCTCCACTCCGGCGGCCTGCCAGGCCGCGAAGGTGGCGTACGTCGTGCCGCCCCAGCGCCAGCCGCCGGTGTTCGTCCCGTAGTACAGGTTGTTCGCCAGTGTCATCCCGGTCTGGTTGTACGGGTTGTAGTACAGCTGGCCGGTCTTGCCGAAGCTGTTCCGGTTCGCCAAGTAGCAGATGTTGTCCTTGATCTGCGAGCCGGCCGCCCAGACCCCGGTGCTGTAGCCGAAGTTGAAGCAGGCACTGGCGCCCTGCTTCTTGTTCGCGCTCTGGTCCTTGTTGCTGAAGAACGTGTTGCCGTAGATCGACAGCGCGTTCTTCGGCGCGGCCGGTACGACGTCCATCAGGCCGCCCTGTGCGAGCGCCCAGTCGTCGTTCTGCGAGATGTTGTACCGGTAGGTGTTCGGTCCCCACACGCGCGATCCGACGGTCGACGTATAGGCGAGCAGCCCGCTGCCCGCGTTGTCGTGGGTGTAGTTGTACTCGACGAGCGAATTCGTCGTACCACCGTCGAGGTCGATGCCGTCCCAGTCGCAGGCGGCCGTGTACGCGGGCACCGGCTGGACCTTGTACACCTCGTTGTTCCGGATCGTGATGTTGTTGGACGTGTACGACATGATGCCGCTGGTGCCGCCGCAGGACGTCACGTTCGCGCCGATGTCGTGGACGATGTTGCGCTGGATCAGCGCGCCGTTCCAGCCGTTCGCGGTGATCGCGGCGCCGGTCGAGTTCGGCGCCATCCCGAGGTTGTACACGGTGTTGCCCTCGACCCGGACGTTGCTGATGTTCACGCCGGAGCCCCAGCCGTAGACGCCCGGTCCGGCGTTCGACGTCACGCCGGCGCCGTACAGCTTGTTGTTGACGATCTGTACGTCGTTCAACGGCCCGGAGTTCCCGTTGACCGCGTAGCCGAGCACCATGATCTGCCCGCCGAAGGTACTGCTGCTGCCGCTCGGTGTGGCGAAGCCCGAGATGTCCGCGTTGTTGATCTGCAGGCCGCTGGTCGCGGTCGACGATGTCTGATTCTGCAGCAGCACACCGGCGGCCGTCGTACCGCCGTTGACCAGTTTCACGTTGTTCAGCTGGAAACCGTTGACCGCGTCCGCGGTGACGGCCGCGGAGTAGTCACCGGTGCAGTTGGAGCTGATCGTGGCCTTTCCGGTGCCGTACGACGCGACCCGGAACGGTACCGACGGCGCCGACACCGGGACGTTCGTGGCATTGAAGACCAGGCAACCGGTGAACGTCGCGCCGCCTTCGAAGGAGATCAGGCTGCCTTGTGGGTACGTGGAGCTGTTGACCTTGGCGACCGTCTTCCAGGCCTCGGTGGGTGACAAGCCGCTGTTGCTGTCGCTGCCGGTGGGCGACACGTAGTACGTCGCGCCGGCAGCCTGCGCCGGAAGGGTGAGAGAACCCGCCAGGAGGGCTCCCACCGTTCCTGTCAGTGCTGCTGCGAACCATCTCGTTCTCATCTTTCTCCTCACTTCGTGGGCGTTGCGAAGATGTTCGAGAACCAGTCGAGCTGTGCTTCCTGCTGGTACGCCTGCCCGCCCTCGTGTCCGTTGTAGGGATAGACCTTGATGTCCTTCTGCTCGTTTCCGTAGTGGTTGTAGGCGGCGAACACTGTCGAGGGCGGACAGTTCGCGTCCATCAGCGCGACCGAGAACAATGCGGGGGCGGTGGCCAGCCGGCCGAGATTGACGCCGTCGAAATAGCTCAGGGTGTCCAGCACCGGGCCGGCCTGGTGCCGGAAACCCTTCAGGTACTGGGCGATCTCGTGGTAGCGACCGTGATCAGTGAGCTGCACGGCCCGCTGGAAATGGCACAGGAACGGTACGTCGGGAGCGCAGCCGCGCAGGTCGATCCCGGCCAGCGGGGCCAACCCGGCGGCGGCGATCGCGATACCGCCGCCTTGGCTGACACCCGCCACGACCAGCCGGTCCGGATCCACGAACGGGGACGTCCGCGCGGCCTCGAGCGCTCGGACCGCGTCGATGTACACGCGGCGGTAGTAGTACGTCTCCGGGTCCGTGATCCCCGCGGTCAGGAACCCCGGCACGTGGTTCAGGCCGGCGTCCGCGCTGTCGTCCGGAGTACCGCTTCCGCCCGACGTCCAGCCCTGACCGCGGGTATCGGTGACGAAGTGGGCGTAGCCGGCCTGGGCCCAGAAGTTGATCGCATGCGGCAGACCCCGGCCGCCGGAGTAGCCGTGGTACTGGACGATCGTCGGCAGCGGTCCGGTGGCACCGGCCGGGACGTGCAGCCAGCCCTTCACGGGCGAGCCGCCGAAGCCGGCGTAGGTGACGTCGTAGGTGTCGATCACCGCGAGCTTGTTGTCGATCTCGGTGAACGTGGCGGACAGGTCGTCGGTACGCGCCTTCTCGATCGAGCCGCGCCAGAACTCGACCAGGTCGGCGGGCGCGGCCACGTCAGGCCGGTACTCGCGGAGCTTGTCGAGCGGAAAGTCGAACATCGCCATCAGAAGCCCTTCAGCGGTCGGGACGGACGACGGGCAGCCCGGGCCCGTTCGGCGCGTTGGCGGTCAGGTGATCGGGCACCCGCTGGGCGACCAGCACGAACAACAGACCGGCTGTCAGTACGTCACTCGCGCGGCCGGCGAAGAACTCGGTCCAGGTCCCGCCGACCGCCGTACCGGTGTCGAGAGTGACGTCGGCCTGCCGCGCCAGCGGTGAGGCGACGACGCCGGTGATGGCGACCGTCAACGCTCCGGCAGCCTGCGACCGCTGGACGAAATCGAGCGCCGTCGTGTCGTGTCCCGACCGGATCACCGTCAGCGCGACGTCGCCCTCGCCGAGCAGCCCGGCGCCGATCTGCGAGGACTGTGGACCGTCGAAGAACCACACCGGGATCCCGATCCGCAGCAACCGGATGTACAGCTCGCGGGCCGGGATCGCGTCGCCCCACTCACCGTAGATGTGGGTCCGCCGGGCGCCCGCGATCGCGTCCGCGACCCGGGTCACCGCTGTCAGGTCGATCGCGGCCAACGCGTTCCGCAACGCGTTCGCCTGGGTGGACGCGAGCACGTTGAGGACCTGCTCGGGCGGATCCGCCGGGCCGATCGCCGACCCGATGTCGCTCGCCCAGCCGGCCTCCAGACCGCGGCCGACCTCCATCGCCAGGGCGGCCCGCAGCGCCGGGTACCCGGCGTACCCGAGCTGGGTCGACAGGCGGGTGACCGTGGCGGCCGAGGTGCGCGCGGTCTCGGCCAGCTTGGTGATCGAGCCGCGCGCGACCTCGTCCGGGTTCGCCAGGATGTGCTCGGCGACCCGCTGCATCGCACCGTTCAGTTCGGGCAGCGTGCGTTTGACCAGCTGCAACGGGCTCGGACTGCCGGCACGTTCCATCAGGACATCCCCTTCCGTGAGCTCAGCTCACTTGGCCAGTCCGAGGTCGGTGAGTTGCTGCTCCGCACCCTCGATGTACTTGCCGTAGCCGAACTTGTTGGTCAGGTCGCTGACGAAGGCGTCGTACTGCGAGAGCGGCTTCTTCCCGCTGATGAACTGGACCAGCTGCTCGTTCGAGTACCGGTCGGCGTCGACCTGGTTGTATCCGTCCGGACTGACCACCAGGCTCTGATAGGTGTCCAGCAGCGGCTGCTTCGCGGCGAAGTCGATCTCCTTCTTCTGGGCGGTGAACTTGATCCCGAGGTACTCGCCCTCGTCCCGCCCGGTGACCTGGTAGAGCCAGAACCAGCCACCGTCGGTCGCCAGCTTCGGCGTCGCCTTCACCTTGCCGTCGGCCACGGTGTAGTGGGTGCCCTCGATCCCGTACGACACCAGCCGGTTGCCGGTCTCACCCGAGACGTACTCGATGAACTTCATGATGTTCTTGAGCTTCGCCTCGTCCTTGGCGACCTTGGCCGGGATCGCGTAGATCGAGGCGAAGTTCTCGTCGTAGGCCATCTTCCCCGGACCGCCCGGCCCGGACAGCGGCGCGAGCTGGATCCACTGCGCGTCGGGCTGGGCCTTCTTCGCGGACGCGGTGAACTCCGGCTTGGTCATCTGCGGCCAGCTCTGACAGATGATGCCCGCTTTGCCCTGCATGGCACTCTCCTGCGCCTGGGCGAGGGTGCTGCTGAGGAAGTCGGGATCGACCACCTTCGCGCTGACGAGCTTGGCGATGTACTCCAGCGCGGTCTTGGTGTCCGGGTCCTGGTAGCCGTTGACGATCTTGCCGTCCTCGACGTACGCCGCGCCGGGCCCACCGGTCCCGAACCCGCCCCACAGCGGTGCCCACGGATCGCCGTCCTTGCCGCCGGTGATCCCGTACGTGTCCGGCTTGCCGTTCCCGTCCGGGTCCTTGCTGGTGAAGGCGCTGGCGACCGCGAACAGGTCGTCCGTCGTCTTCGGAACACTCAGGCCGAGCTTGTCCAGCCAGTCCTTGCGGATCCAGTACGTGCTGTAGGCGTACTGCGGCCGCTTCACGACGCCGTACGTCTTGCCGTCCAGGATCGCGGCCTTCATCTGGTCCTTGCCGACGAACGACGTGTACTGCTTCAGATCCGTGTCCAGGTACTTCGTCAGGTCGAGCACCAGGCCCTGCTTGACGAACTGCTGGAGCCTGGACCGGTCGACCTGGAACAGGTCGGGGGCGTCGCCGCCGGCCAGCGAGGCCGACAGCTGGGCGTAGTAGTCGTCGCTCGATCCGACGGCGTTGAGCTTGATGTCCAGGCCGAGGTCCTTCTTCAGCGCCTCGCCGATGACGTCGTCCTTCGGCGGCGTCGCGCCGAACGAAATCTCGCTGACCGACACTTCCGTGTCCGCGGCTCCGTCCCCGCTTCCTTCGCCCGACGAGCACGCCGTGAGCAGCAACGCACTCCCCAGGACAACCGCAACAGCACTTCTGTACATCGCTACTCCTAGTTGACTTAGCCCTTCACGGAACCGAGCAGAACGCCCTTCTGGAAGTGCTTCTGCACAAACGGGTAGACAGCGATCATCGGGATCGCCGCCACCACGACCGCGGCCATCTGCACGGTCACCAACGGCAGGACGGCATCCGCGTTCTCGGTCGCCTGCGAGCGCGCCAGCAGGTTGCGGACGACCACCTGCAGCGGCTGCAGATCGGGATCGCGGACGTAGAGGATGGCCTGGAAGAACTCGTTCCAGTGCGAGACCCCGTAGAACAGGCCGAGCGTGAGCATCACCGGCACGGAGAGCGGCAGGATCACCTGGACCAGGATGCGCAGTTCGCCGGCGCCGTCGATCCGGGCCGCGTCGACCAGTTCGTCGGGGATGCCTTCGAAGAACGTCTTCATGATCAGCACGTTGAACACCGACACCGCGCCCGGCACGATCATCGCCCACACCGTGTCCAGCAGGCCGGTGGCCTTGACGATCAGGTACGTCGGAATCATCCCGGCGCCGAACACGGTGGTGAACAGCGCGATCAGCAGGACGGCGCTCCGCCCCGGCAGGTCCCGGCGGGACAGGGGGTAGGCCATCAGCGTGGTGAGCAGCATGTTCAGCGCCGTGCCGACGACGGTGATGAACGCGGTGACCGACAACGCCCGCGGGATCGCGGGATCGGCGAGCAACTCCCGGTAGGCGTCGAACGTGATCGCCCGGGGGATCACGATGTACCCACCGTTGCGCAGCACTTCGCCGTACGGCGTGATGGACGCGGCGACCACGAACAGCAGCGGGAAGACGCAGACCACGGCCACCAGCGCGCAGGCGACGTACACGATCCCGTTGACGATGCGGTCCTCGCGACTACTGATGCGAGTGGTGCTCCGGCTGTTGGCGCGGGTCTTGATCCGGGTCCTGACGAGTGTCACCACAGTTGACCGTCCCAGCGCTTGGCGATCCGGTTGGCGGCCAGGATCAGCACCAGCCCGATGATCGACTTGAACAGACCTGCTGCCGCGGCCAGCGAGAAGTTGAGGTTCTCCAGACCGGTCCGGAACACCCAGGTGTCGAGGATGTCGGCGACCGGGTACACCTGCAGGTTGTAGAAGATGTAGACCTGCTCGAACCCGGCCTCCAGTACGTGGCCGAGGCGCAGGACCAGGAGCAGGATGATGACGTTGCGGATCCCGGGCAGGGTGATGTGCCAGATCTGCCGCAGCCGGCTCGCGCCGTCCACCCGCGCGACCTCGTACCGGGACGGATCGATGCCGACCATCGCGGCCAGGTAGATGATCGCGCCCCAGCCCATGTCCTTCCACACCTCGGTCCCGACCAGTACCGACCGGAACCAGTCCGTCGAGGTGAGGAACCCGACCGAGTGGCCGGTCAGTTGCTCGAGCCACCGGTTCACCAGGCCGCTGCTCTCGGACAGGAACGCGCCGGTGATGCCGAAGATGATCACCCAGGACAGGAAGTGCGGCATGTAGCTGAGCGTCTGGACCCAGCGGCGCATCCAGGTCAGCCGGCACTCGTTCAGGATCAACGCGAGCACCAGCGGCAGCGTCGTACCCCAGACGATCTTGTAGATCGACAGCAGGAACGTGTTGCGCAGCAGCTGACCGAAGTACGGTGACCCGAAGAGCTCGCTGAAGTGCCCGTACCACGGGTGGATCCACGGGCTGGCGACGATGCCCTCGCCGAGCGAGTAGTCCTTGAAGGCCACGATGATGCCGTACATCGGCGCGTACTTGTAGACCGCGAGATACGCCATGGCCGGCAGCAGCATCAGGTACAGGGCCCAGTACCGGCGGGCCCGGGTCACGGTCGGCACCACCGCTGGATCGAGGATGCCACGACCGCGGTCATCAGCAGCGGCGCGGCCGGGAAGACGAAGGTCAGTGCGGCGGTCAACGTCAACAGGGCAAGGGTTTTGGCCGTCGCCGCCGGGCTGCCGATGGCCAGCCGGACGGACGCCGCGAGGATGCGCGGCAGCGACATGTCGTAGCCGACCATCAGCGTGAAGGCGTACGACGCGATCACCGCGACCAGGATCGCCGCGACGACCGTGCCGGTCGGCAGGAAGAGTACGAGACCCATCAGTTGCAGCAAGAACGCCTGCCGGAAGTTCTCCCGGAAGTACCTCAGGAACGACCGGGCCAACGGCGGCTCCAGGCCGCGGTTCCAGTCCCGGACCACGCCGAAGACCGCCGCCGTGGCCGGGCCGACCGTGACCAGCGGCACGCACGCGACCAGCCAGAGCACGTTGAGCGCGACGACCCGCGTGAACCGGTCGGCGGCGGTATAGGCCCGGGACGCGAGCACATCACCAGGAGATCTCGACCTCACATCAAAGCCCCTCTCGCGGTTGTGCGGATGGGAAGGAACCCTCCAGCCACCCAGCAGATCGCGCAAAAGATTATCGATCGAGGACCGTCTTGCCTAGATCAGATGCAAATAATTTTCACCCAACTTCAGCCGACGGCCCCGCCGGACTCGACGTTGTGATCGCGACAGGCCCAGAGGTTGAGCGCGCGGAAGGTCAGTTCTTCCCGCGTCGCTGCCGTGAGCCGTATGCGGACCGCTTTCGGCTGATCGAAGATGTACAGCGCCATGCCAGCGACTCGATGTACGTAGCGGGCGCCGTCGCACGAGTTCAGGCGCGCGGGGGTTTCCGGATCAACCGCTCTCGTTCACGTTGGAGGCGGGATGGCCAGGGCGCGTGCTCGTGACCGTGCTGAGTGACTCGTTCGACTGCAAGGCGGTCGCCCCTGGGGGCGACCTGATCCATGGCGTCGTGTGCGGTGTGCGGTCCCGAAGGTGTCTGCGTTGGCGCCAGAGGCAACCGACCGGGACTACGCGAGGGCGACGGTCGTCTGCGGACTCAGGTGTAGGGGTCACCTGGACACACGTCGCGTGCCGTGAAGTTGTCGACATTGAGGTACCGGGGGCAATGCGTAACCTGTCGGCGCGTGTGCCTGCCTGCGATGTCAACAAGCACTCTGATGGTTTCCCGCCTGGCGCCCGAGGATGTGCTCGAGGGCGTCGGCCACCGCGCCCTGGTCCGCGTCGCCGACGACCAGATCGGCAGCGGTCCGTACTTCGAGTGGAGCGCCGGCGACGGCGATGGACAGTCCGACCGCGTCGAAGGCGTCGAGGTCGTTCATGCCGTCGCCGACCATGGCGACACTGTCTCGGGTCAGGTCCAGGTGCTTGATCAGCCAGGAGATGGCCGCGCCCTTGGACGTACCGGCTGCCCCCACGTTGACGAAGATCGAGTCCGGTGCCCAAGGGGTGGTGGCAGCGGAGACGGATGCGAGTGGAAGTCCGGCGCAGGCCGCTTCGAGGCTTGCCCATTGGTCACGAGGCACGGTGAAGCAGGCGGCAACGGGCTGATCCGTCAGGTCGGCCAGCGAGGCCAGCACCGTCGGCGTCACACCGAGGCTCTCGGCGTGGAGAACAGTAATCCGATCCAGCTGTTCGACAACCATCGCCTCACCGATATACAGCTCGAGCGGCACGCCGTGCGCTGCGGCGAGGTCCCGCAGGGCGCGCACGAGTGGAGGCGCGAGGCTGGTAGTCAGCATCGGTGGACGGCCGGGACTGCCAACGACGGCGCCGCTGAGGAGGATGTGCGGCTCATCGGGGCCGACCTCGGCGGCCAGCTCGAGCGTGGAGCCGATCCCGGGCCGGCCGGTGCACAGTCCAACTCTGATGCCTTCCCCGCGGGCCTTCGCGAGCGCCGGCCAGACCCTCGGATGGACGCCGTGATTGCCGATCAACGTGCCATCGACGTCAAGCAGGACCAGCCGGATCCCGTCGGTTCCGCGTCCGGCCGCGCTGTGCGATCCCGATTCCCGATGTCTCGTCATCGCTCGAGCTGCCAGCTGAAGCACATCGATCGTGAGGCCGGCTGGTGGCGATCGTAGAAGCGGTGGGCGTCGGTACGGGCGAGGGCGGAGTCCAGTTCGAGATGTATGCCGCCGTGCTCGCGCGCCCACCGCTGGGCCTGGCCGAGCAGCACCGCTCCGATGCCCACCGAACGGTGCGCGGGATGCACGGCCAGGTCCTCCACCCAGCAGCGCTGCCCGAAACGGACGGATTCGATGTCGAGGTAGATGGAACAGAACCCGAGCAGCTCTTGGTCGACCTCCGCCACGAGGACGTCACTCCGTTGGCTGGCGAAGACCTTGGCCAGGCGCTCCCCGGCAGTACGGGAATCCCAGTCTTCAGGCTTGCTGCCAGGGGCGGCGAACAGCCAGTCGTACGCCTCGATCAGCCGAGGAGCATCCTCGTCCAGAGCCGTGCGGGTCTTGACTTCGGCAGCGAGATTTCGATCGGTCATGCTGGCAACCTAGGGGGGCAGCGGTATGGGATACAGTCCAATCATGTGCCGTTCTGCCATACCAATCTCGTGACTGGGCTTCCCTTCGACTGGTCGCCTGAGGAGGCTGGGCCGCTGACGGAACGGCTGGTGGCAGCCCTCCGAACAGCTCTCCACTCCGGCCGTCTCGCCGTCGGAGACGAACTCCCGCCAACCCGTGTCGTCGCGGCCGAGTTGGGCATCTCGCGGTGGGTCATCACCCAGGCGTACGAGCGACTCACCGCTGAGGGCTGGTTCGACGCCAGAACAGGATCCGGGACCACGGTCGCTCGTACCGCCACCAGAAGGGAGCCCGCCGTCGCCGCTCCAAGCGCGACTGCGGCCACACCTGATTGGGACCTCACCCCCAATTTGCCCGACCTGTCGTCATTTCCACGCGCAGCCTGGCGGTCGGCCTCCGGACGGGTGCTGAACACCTTGGAAGACCACGCCTTCGGCTATCCAGCCCCGGGCGGTGACGCCTTTCTGCGTGAGCAATTGGCCGGCTATCTGCGTCGAGCCCGAGGTATCGAGGCTCAGCCGGACGAAGTGGTGATCACCCGCGGGACAACTCAGGGCTTGGCGTTGTTGTGCCGAGTGCTCAGGCAGTCGAACCATGGGGAAATCCTGCTGGAGGATCCGGGATGGCCGAGAGCAGCCCTGGTCGCAGAGAACGCGGGACTGCGCCGCGTCGCCGTGCCGGTCGACGAGCACGGCCTTCGAGCTGATCTGGCGTTCACCACCACAGCAACTGTCGCGTTCGTCGCTGCGACCCATCAGTACCCGACCGGTGTACCGCTCAGTGCGGCCCGCCGCGCGGACCTCCTGCGCTGGGCGCGTGCGGGCGACAAGTTGATCATTGAAGACGACTGCGACGCCGAGTTCCGCTATGACCGAAGTCCGGTGGGAGCACTCGCGGCGCTCGATCCGACGCAGGTTGCCTACTTGGGCAGTACGAGCAAGACCCTCGCACCAACCTTGCGGCTTGGTTGGCTCGTGGTGCAGGGCGCCCTGCGCCGGCAGGTCCAGGCGTTGCTGGAGGCAGAAGCAAGCACACCTCCGGGCCTCGACCAGCGAACTCTGGCCACGCTGCTCGCCGATGGTGCCTACGAGCGTCACCTTCGCAAGATGCGCCGTGTCTACAAGCGTCGGCGTACTGCGATGGTTGCGGCACTCCGCTCAGCGCTGCCCGACGTGGAGATCAGCGGGCTCGATGCCGGTCTGCATCTCCTCGTCATGCTCCCCGACGACGTCGATGAGAGGGCAGTACTGGCTCGGGCGCTCAAGCTCGGCGCCTCGGTCACCGGCCTCTCCACCTGCCGGCTGACGGCGCCCGGGCCTCATGGGCTGGTCATCGGCTACGGCAATATCAAAGAAGCCCAGGCTCCACTGATCGCTGAACTCCTCGCCGCTGCCCTCGATCGGCGTGTCGCCCTGTGACCATCGGGCCGGTCCGGCCCAGCACGCCCAGCTGGATTCCTGGGTCGGCACGCTCCGTAAGAGGGGACAACTCCTGCCGATCGGGGAGAGCTACCGTTCGGCCACCGCCCGTATCCGCGAATCGAAATCTGGAGATGGTGCACAACCTAGGCATGGCTGCCGCGTGGTTATGGTGGTGAGGATGTGGGGGGAGTCCCGGCCACCGAATGCTGTTGGCGAAGGGACCGCGACGTTCGAGCGAACTCGAGGATCGTCATGAGGGAGCCTCTCGACAACACCAGCGGTTCGGTGCCGGAGCCGACGCAGCCGGATCCGCGGCGGTGGTGGGCGCTCACTGTGCTGGCCGCAGCGCAGCTGATGATCGTGCTCGACGCGTCGATCGTGAACATAGCGCTGCCTTCGGCTCAAGAGGACCTGGGCATCAGCAATGCGGACAGGCAGTGGGTGGTCACCGCGTACACCCTTGCGTTCGGTGCGTTGCTGTTGCTGGGCGGTCGGATTGCGGACTACACCGGCCGCAAGCGCACCTTCGTGATCGGTCTACTGGGCTTCGCCGGTGCTTCTGCGATCGGTGGCTTGGCGCCGAACCAAGAACTCCTCTTCGCCGCCCGCGCTCTCCAAGGAGCCTTCGCGGCACTGATGGCACCTGCCGCGCTGTCCTTGGTAACAGTGACCTTCACCGAGTCGAAGGAGCGCGCCCGCGCTTTCGGCGTCTTCGGTGCACTTGCTGGTGGCGGTGCCGCGATCGGCTTGATCGCCGGTGGAGTGCTCACCGAGTACACCTCATGGCGCTGGTGTCTCGGTGTCAACGTGCCCGTCGCACTGATCGTCGCCGCGGCCGCCGTGCCGATTGTGCACGAGAGTAAGGCCGGCGGGGACACCAGGTATGACGTGCCAGGCGTAGTGCTCGCGACCCTTGGCCTGTTCTGCTTGGTCTACGGCTTCACCGAGGCCGCCAAGTCCAAGTCCCCCGAGGATCCGAACTCTACTGCCGTGCAAGGTTGGGGCGATCCTGCCACCGTGACGTTTCTCGCTGTAGCGGTCGTGCTGTTGGTCGCGTTCGTGCTCTGGGAGCGCCGAGCCCGCAATCCGATGCTGCCACTGCGGATTGTTCTCCATCGCAACCGCGGCGGGTCCTACCTGGTGTTCCTGCTCGTAGGCGCAGGACTGTTCGCGATGTTTCTGTTCCTGACCTACTACTTCCAGACCAACCTGGGCTACAGCCCGCTCAAGGCCGGCTTCGCATTCCTGCCGTTCAGCGTCGGGATCATCCTCACCGCCGGCCTTGTCTCACAGCTTCTTCCGCGGCTCGGTCCGAAGAAGCTGATGGTGCCTGGCCTCGTCTTCGCCGTCGTGGGCATGCTGCTGCTGACCAGGATCGGTCAGGAGACGTCGTTCTGGACCCACGTCTTCCCAGCTGAGGTGCTGCTGTCCGTCGGTCTGGCAGGCGTGTTCGTCCCGGCCTCGAGTACGGCGCTGATAGGCGTCGGTTACCACGATGCGGGCGTCGCTTCCGCCTTGCTGAACACCTCTCAACAGATTGGGGGCTCGCTCGGCACGGCCCTGCTCAACACGCTCTTCGCGGGCGCCGTCACGGCCTACTTCGTCGACCATCCTCCACGCAGCGCGGAGGAAGCTCAGCAACTGCTGCCGTTTGCCTTCATCCATGGCTACCACGTGGCGTTCTTCTGGGGCGCGGTTCTCCTGGCCGCAGCGCTGGTGGTCGCGGCTGTGTTCATCAACGCGAAGAAGGACGACCTTCCGACCGACGCCGCCGGCGGCGAGGCGTCGTCGGGCTGAGAGGCGCTCTGCACACCTCGCCGCCGGCAGCTTGCCCTGCACAAGTTCACCGCTGGTCGTCATGCTCATCGGTTTGACCACCGGGCAGTGGGTACCGAGGGCTTCCTGCGCGTCAGAAGGAACAGCCATCTCGTGCACACACGATGCCCGGCAAGTTGGGCGGTTGGGAGAATCATGACCGACAAGGATCCGGTGACGACCGTTGCGGAATTGGTTGATCGGGCAACGATCTGCATGCTCACCACGATGACAGCCGACGGGCGGCACGTCGCGCGGCCGATGGCTGTACAGGAGGTCGAGTTCGACGGTGACCTGTGGTTCTACGCGTACGCCGAATCGGCCAAGGTGGGCGAGATCGGGGCGAGCCCGCAGGTGAACGTGTCGTTCTCGAACGCCAAGCAAAGCGAGTGGACCTCCATTGCCGGCACTGCCGAGATCTTCATCGACAAGGACAAGGCTGAGGAACTCTGGTCAGCCCCGTTGAAGGCGTGGTTCCCGGACGGCCCTAAGACGCCTGGTCTGGTCCTGGTCAAGGTTCATGCCGACAGCGCCGAGTACTGGTCGGGCCCGAGCAGCAAGGTCGTACGACTCCTGGGCGCGGCCCGGGCAGCGGTAACTCGCGATCCGGACAAGTTCCCGGGTGAGAACGAGACCGTGGACCTGTCGGGTGACGCGCGATGAGCAAGCTCCGGAGGGGCGATTCGGTGGAGTGGGACAGCCATGGAGGCACGGCGTACGGGTCACCGCGACCGGAGTGGGCGCCACGATGGCGCTTCCGGACGCGGCCGACCCCTCGTTCAAGACCGTGCTGGTGGTGAAGTCCTGACGCGATGGCGCCGGAGCCTGCTGTGGAACAGGGCCGCGCGGGCGGCGTTCGTCCCCGGAGCGCCATGTACTCCACCGCCTGGGTGGGCCGACGCGGAAGCGAGATAGAGCGACTTGATCGGGGTTTCTGAGCGCCCTGAGCCTGGCATGGGGCGGAAGACGAGCTGCTGGTGAAGAGCCGCAGTGCCGCCGTTGACTGCGCCTCTCACAAGGTTCGCGTTGCGGCGCTCAAGTTCTGGCGGGGACAGCACACGACGGTTGAGGATCCGGCCCTCGAAGCCCGGTGCGTAGCGTTCCACCTGGTCCTGCATGCGATCGGCGAAGCGCTCTGCGTCGTCGGCGTCCCATCGACCGCTGAAGGCCGGATCGTCGCGGATCTCCTGCGGCACATGCGTGTACGCCCACACCGACTCCGTACCCTTCGGCGATCGCGTCGGATCCGCCGTCGTCATCTGCCCCATCAGCAGGAACGGATGAGTAGGTACGACGCCCGCCGCGATCTGCGCGGCCGCGATCGTCAACGCGTCCACCGAGTCGGCGATGTGCACGGTACCGGGTGCCTTGGCCGGGCGGTCGCGCCAGGGGATCGGGGAGTTGAGCGCCCAGTCCACCTTGACCGTGGCCGGGTCCCAGGTGAAGCCGCGCATCGCCCGCTCGACCCGCGCCGGCACGACGTCGGCCGACAGCAGGTCGCCGTACAGCGCCGGTGCCGACACGTCCGCCAGGATCGCGCGCCGTGCCTCGTAACGTCGCCCGGCCAGTACGCCGGTCGCGCGGCCGTCACGCACCTCGATGCTGGAGACGCGCTCATCACACACGATCGTGCCGCCCAACGAGCGGAAGCGATCAGCGAGTGCCCGGCTCAGCCGCCCCGCGCCACCCCGCGGCACCGGGTACCCGTACTGCTGAGCGATCATCACCAGCAGCCAGCCCATCAGCGCGGAGCCTGCGCCGTCGGGCGGGATGTCCGCGTGCTGTGCGTTCGTGGCGAACAACATCCGCGCGGCGTCGCCCCGGAAGTGCCGCTCGCCCAGTGCCCGCACCGAGGAGGCGAGCAATCTGATCCGGGCCAGGCCGTTCCGGCCGAGTAGCCGCAGTGCGAACGAGCTGCCTGAGCGTACCGGCGGGAACGGATCCAGCAGCAGTCCGATCATCGCCCGCTCGATCCGCCGCCAGTCCGCGTACAGCTCCAGCCAGGCGTCCCCGTCTCCCGGCGCCGCAGCGTCGAGCGCCGCCGCGGTCTCGTCCGGGTCGGCGTGCACCAAGGCCCAGCCGCCCTCGCGCAGCGGATTACCGACCGGCGCCGGCGCATGCGACCACTCCAGACCCCACTTGCCCAGGTCGAGCGCTCGGAGCGTCGGCGACACCGCGGCCAACGGGTAGAACGAGCTGAAGGTGTCATGGACGAAGCCGTCGGTGACATCCTCCGCGCTGCGGACCGCGCCACCGATCTCCGGGTTCGCCTCCAGGACCAGGACGTCCCAGCCCGCGTCGGCCAGGAGGTTGGCCGCCACCAATCCGTTCGGTCCGGCGCCGATCACTATCGCGTCCGTCATGCCGAACCCTGTGTCCACGAGAGCCTCCTGCTATGCGGCCGCACGCGAGCTCGGCGAATGAGCGAGCCGGTCCACACACGTCCGTTACCCGATCAGCCACGGCGGGTCGGTAACCACGGCCTGACAACGCATGCAGGTGGTGGTGTCTGTGGGTACCGGCGGCGGTGCAGCTTGACTGGCTAGAGGCTGGGCATCAGGCCCAGAGCCACCAGGAGGGCCGGGACTGCGAGGAGAAGTACGGCGAGGGCGAGGGGTGCGCCGAGGGCTCCCAGGAGGGTGGGGCGTGCGGTGAGGTCGAAGCGACGCGTGTGGGCGACGGCGAGGATGCCGAACGCTATGGCGAGCAACGCGACGAAGGCGACGTAGGCGACGCTCGCGAAGGTGATGTCGTCGCGGTCGCCGGTGAGACCAGTGGTGATGGCGGCCCCTTCGGCGACGCTGCCGAGAGCGTAGAGGGCGAGCAGGGAGAACGCGCCCCACAGGAGTACGCCGAGTCCCTCGGCATGCTTGGGGTTCGCCGTGAGCGAGTAGACGGCGACCGCGGCCCCGAGGAGCTTGAGCAGTACGACAAGCCAGTTCATCACCGTGAGACCGGCGGAGTAGTCGGCGAACGGTCCGTCCTCGAAGCGTCCGGTGCTCTCGAACACCACGTTCACCACCGCGAATCCGACGCAACAGACAGCGGCGAACCACGCCGAGAGCACGACGACGCGAGGCCGTCCTGATTCGATGACTCCGGCAACCATACGGACAGCCGAGCCGCTCCGTGCCGTTCGTTGTGACTTCAAGTCGCGTGGCCGCATCTGGTTGCGCACGATCAGCTGAAGGACTCGGGGCCGAAGCGCCCGATAGCCACGAAGACGGCGAGCGCGAAGTACGCGAGATTCAGTACCGCGTGCAAACGCTCGTGACGACGGGAGGTCACGAGTGCCGCGCCCACCATGATGGTCGCCAGTCCGACTGCGGCCAGTGGTGCGAGGACCGGAACGATGTCGAGGGCGGCCGGTACGACCAGGCCGATGGCACCCAGGATTTCGGCGGTTCCGAGCGCCTTGACGAAGCCGGGGCTGAACTGGTTGACCCAGCCTCCACCGGGAGCCTTGGCCAGCTTCTCGTACGGGATGAACAGCTTGTTGGCGCCCGCGAAGGCAAAGACGGCGGCCAGCAGGCCGGCGACGATCCACAAAGCGAGGTGCATGAGTTTCCCCTGATCGGTCACTCAGGCCCGTCCGGGCCTGTCATCACCCATGACGAAGGTTGTCGGTGGGAGGTAACAGCTGAGGAGGCACGCCAAGGCAACCGCGCAGCCGAGGCCGTCGTGGTCGGACAGGCCGAGAAGGCGGTCGCGGCGCTCGATCCCGCGTCGTCGACCGCGCATCTGCTCACGGCGCGACTGGCCTACAGCCGCCTGCTGTTCCAGCGCGATCCCCGCGCCGATGATCGGGTCGTGGCCGAGACCCTGAAGCGGCCGGTACCCCAACCTCAAGTACTTGATGCTCCCGCCTGGTCGAGGTTGAGTTGCTCGAGGTGTGGGTACTGTCTGCGCATCTGCAGGCTGGGTCCAGATCGTGGCTCGTCGGGCTTGCCGCATTCATGGTTGGAGCTCTTGATGAGCACCCCCTCTTCACTTCACTCCGGGCGTTTCGTCGCCCGATTCGCTCACCAGTTGTCCGTGCACGCCGGTGTTCCGGTCGCGGCCCGCCGCCTGCCTGGGAGCGACCGCAGTACGCCGATTTGGCAGCTCACCTGGCGGGACGGGCCGAGCGTCGCGCTGATGCGCTACCGGGTTGCCGGCCTGCGCAGCAGCGTCGCCGGTGTCGTGGTCGAGGACCTGCACTGGCAGCGGACCGTTTCGAGCACGGCCTTCGCGATGGAGCTGCTGCGAAACCTCCGATCCGGCACCGCAGCCCCCGGCGAGCACTTGACCACTGAGACCGTGATGAGGTCTCTCGACCGAGTCGACCACCCCGAGCGCGGCCCGCTTGCTGAGGTGGCGCTGGCCCAGCAGTTGGCCGCGGTCTGCGAGCACCGTCAGGACGCAATGGTTCGCTATCTCGAGCTGTACGGCACACCTGGCTTGGCGTCCGCGGGCGTTCGCGGCGCTTTGGCGATCGACGCGTCGGCGGTGGTCGTCGACCCGGGGGCCGGCCCGGAGACGACTGTGACGGTGGCAACGGGCTGAAAACCTTGCCTACTGGCACGTTCTTCGGAGGCCAAGATCAACCAGCAACTGGAGGAGTGACCGCTCGCGGTGTCGATCCGAGACCAGTGGGTACCCGAAGTCAAGGATTGTCGTGGCCCGAGATCCGCTGGGGAGGTCAGCCGGGCTGTTGAAGGGAAGCGGATCCATGGACCTGACTCAATCGTGGAACGACGCGGTGGGTGCGATTATCACCTTCCTGCCGAAATTCGCGGTCTTCCTGGTCATCTTGCTGGTGGGCTGGCTGATCGCGAAGGCATTGCGAAAGATCGTCGAGGTTGTTCTGACTCGGGTGGGCTTTGACCGGGCCGTCGAGCGTGGCGGTGTCAAACGCGCCCTCGAGCAATCGAAATACGACGCCAGCGGACTCATCGCGGCGCTCGTGTACTACGCGGTTCTCCTGATCGCCCTGCAGTTCGCGTTTGGCGTCTTCGGACCGAACCCGGTCAGCGACCTGCTGGCCGCGATCGTCGGGTGGCTACCGCGCGCGATCGTCGCTGTCGTGATCGTGGTCGTGGCGGCTGCCATCGCCAACGTGCTGCGTGATCTTGTGGGGAGCGCGCTGAGTGCGCTGAGCTACGGCCAACTGGTGGCGAAGGCGCTGCAGATCTTCGTGATCGCGCTCGGTGTGATCGCCGCCCTCAACCAGATCGGTGTTGCGACGGCGGTGACGACCCCGGTACTGATCGCTGTGCTCGCCACCGTCGGTGGTGTGGTCGTGGTCGGGATGGGCGGCGGAATGATCCGTCCGATGCAGCAACGCTGGGAGCGCTGGCTTGCTCGCGCTGAGGAAGACTTCCCCACGGTGCGGACTCGTGAGGAGGCCTACCGACGTGGTCGCGAGGACGCCGAGCGAAGCCAATGGGAGCGGCAGCCGGGTGAGCCGGCGAGCCGCGACCAGGGCTATGGAGGGTTGACCGGGCTGGGTGGCGACAGGCCATCCACCCCGCCTCCGGCGCCTGGTCACTAGCGATCCTCGATCGCACTGCTCGCAGGAGGTCCTCGAGCGCTCGCTCTCGCGGCGCTCGGGGACCTTTGTTCCGCGGGCCGCTTGCTTCAGGGGTTCGTCGGCAGGCCGGCAGCGATAGCTGTACTCGGCTGAGAGGCGAGGCTGCACGCCGCCAGCAGCCGGATGATGACCCAGTCCGGTTTGACCGCGCTCGTGGGGAATCGCCATCCCCAGTCTGCTGCGGCGTCCAGGACCCCGTTGGCGTAGCCGGCGATCTCGATCGGCCCCAGCACCCCTGAAGTCAAGGTGAGGATGTCCCGGATCGCCGCCGCGTGCTGATCGACAGCGGCTTGGAGCCACGGTGACGGGGCAGGCAGATCGAGGGCGGACCTGAGCCGGAGATTCAGCGCCGCGAGCTCTCGCCGCGCGCCGGACTCCTGCCAGGTCCTCAGCCAACTCATGGTCAACCAGCCTACGAGGACCACCCCTGGGAGTTCCAGGTACCCGATGAAGCGTTCCTCGCAAGGGATCTGCGCGATGGATCGCTACTGGGGAGTGCGGTGCTGCGGATGCTTGAGGCGGATGAGGTCGCTGCTGGAGCATCCGCCCGCCGTCTCCTTGCGCGAAGACCAGCTCAGCGACGGGGTCAATCGGTGGATCTCGGGACTGTTCGGTCCGCAGAATGTTGATGGAACCGTTGCACTTCTGGCCGGCGCTCAGGAGGGTCCGGGACCCGCTTGATGGGTCCATCGATAAGAAGTGTGTCCGAGGGGGGCACGCACCTTAACCACACGCCTTGACCTTGATGCCGATTACGACGCTGCCGACCGAACCCCGTAACGGCGGAATTCCAACTGAGGTTGGTCGGCGGTACTCAAGGGATGCTGGGAATCCCCTACCGGTAATAGATTCCGCGGGTCGAGATACCGGAAGAGCCGCTCGATCATACTGAACAAGTACAGCAGGCTCGATGCGACGATGATCAGCAGTCCGACGAGGGTGAAGAAGGCTTCGTCCCAGTCGAGGACGCGGTGCAGGACCCAGCCCGAGGCCGCCCAGTTCCGCAGACAGTGTGATCAGGCAGACGGCTAGGCCGGCCACTAAGGGTGTCGTGACAACCATCGCGGGTAACGGTCGCGGACCAGGTTGAAGCTCGCCTCGCCTGCGGCGGTCGCTACCCGGCCGCTGAGTTCGGCCGGCACGACGCTGACGATCCCGCTGATTAGGACCCGCAGCGTGCGTTAGCCGACGAGAGCGCCTGCCGGACTGTTGAAGACGAGTTCGCCGACGTCGACGAATCCGCCGAGCGCGGCGACGATGCGTGCAACGCTGACAAGCCGTTTCATGGCGTCATCGGGTCCGCATCAGCGGCGAGGCGGAGAGCAGGGGCGCGTGGGCGCTCTGGGCGGGGGACTGGACGTCGGGCCGGATCGCGATCGATCCGAGCGCGGCGCGGATCTGGTCGGCGAGTTGCTTCAGGTCGTCGTAGCGTGGGAGCTGCTGGGCGTAGACGTTCTTCTCGATCTGCTTCGTTCGTCCTGCAACTCTCGGGCGTGCGCGGCCGGACGTCGCCAGGCCCGGCCGCGATGATCTCGCCGGCCACAACGCCTCTTCGACGGTGTCGCTGAGCAGGCTCCGAGCGTCGAATTGCACCCGGTTGGCGGTCGACTCGCGAGCGGTCACAATCAGCAGAGGACCGATACACCACAGCAGGGACCTTCATGGCGACCAGGTTCCCGCCGACACCCACTTGCACCGGAATGAGAAGCCAACCGACGGGTAGTGTCGGCCCGCGACTCGCGGCCACCGGAATTTGTCGGTACCGTCGCATACGGTGATCGCATGGGGGATACAGACGATCAGCAGGAGTGGGACATAGCGGCCAGTACGGCGTTCGCACAGCGGGTCAAGGCGCTGGCGACGACTGCGCCGTTGCACGATTTGGACGCGCGCAAGGCTCAGGTTCAAGTGGCGGATTACACCGTCTACCAGATGGCGGAGCTCGCCCTGCAGGCGATCGATTTGGTCACGGTCGCGATGGACTTCGACACCGGCGCACGCCCGGACGTCGTGCTTCGAGAGCTGGCAGCCCACGTCGCGGCACAGGCGCCGGATCGCTCGTCGGCAGAGCATCAAAAGGTCGCCCGTTGGGTGCTGGAGAATCTGCTGAACGTCGGATCCGCTGACCGGGGCTTCCGCACCGTTTACGGCGTGCCGGGGCCAAGCGGCTACAACCGCTTCTTGTTCGACTTCAAGTTGCTGGAGGAGACGCTCGGTGCTGACGGCGAACCATACCTGCGGGCTTCGAACGAGGCGGTCAATGTGCTTGTGGGCGCCTTGGAGGTGGATCTCGAGGCGGCTCACATCGCCGCCGATGTGCGTCTGGACATCCTGATCAAACGCGGCCGTCTCGACGAGGCGCAGGCTGCCGCGCAGAACGCGCGGTATCGCACGATTCAGTACGGCGAGATGCTGCGTCAGCGACTCGAAGCGACCGGCCGGGATGTACGGAACGTCGACTGGGCGGTGACGATGCCGGCGTTTCTCGACGAGGCACTGAGTCACATCGAGACGCGCTATCGCGCGGAGAACGCGATCCTCGTGAACCTCACCGAGGTTCGGGACACGGCCGACACCGCCGTTCGCAAGGCGCAGGCCGCCCGGCTGGTCGACGTCGTACGGGACTGTCTGCGGCGGCACGATCAGTTGCAGGCGGCGCTACAGAGCGCTGGTCACCGCTTCCGTGTGGAACAGGACAGGCAGACTTTCACGTCGGTGCCGTCGGCTGCGGCGCTGGATCTACATACGCAACTGCTGGTACCGGTGCTCGCGTGCCCGATCGAACAGGCGGATCCGGCTCTGTTGAGCTTCTTCGGAGCAGCCGTGGGCCTGATGGTTCCGCCGGCGCTGCGTCTGGCGGACTTGTTCGACGGGCTGATCACGCCGGTGACCGAACGCGACATCCTCGGCGGACAGATCGACGATCCTGAGCTGGCGCAGGATGAGGAGCCGCCGAGGTTCCCGGACGAGAGCTACGAGCAGCTCGACGCGCTGCTGAACCTCGACCCCGATGCTCCGCAGCGGCTCTCGGGCATGCTTGCTGACGCGCGACGTCGCCAGGTCGACGAGCCTGCGGCTGTCGACCTCCCACTGCTCGTGGTCGTCCGCGTGCTGGCGCTGGCGGCGCAAGAGATCGGTACGGCGCGACGTCACCACGGCACCCACGTCCTGATGGCCGTTGACGACGGCGTTCCTCTCGACGATCCAGAGTTCGGTGGATCGGATCTGCTGGTGGCTCGGGCCAGCTTACGCCTGGCTCGTGACGCACGTGAAGACGACGGGAATCGACCACTCGGCAAGGAGGGGGCCGCATGAACCCATCGGGACACGTGCCGTCCAGCTCTACAGCGGCGGTGGCGGACGCGGCGCGCCTGATCGCTTTCTCCTTTCGCCCGAAACTCCTACCAGTGCGAGACGAGACGTATCGCGTACTGGTCCACCGTTTTCGCGACGACGACGCGTTCGCCGAGATTGTCCGAGCTGTCGCGATCGGTCTCGACCTGGTGATCCTCGACGCTGACGTGCGTCACGGACTGGTGGTCGCCAGTACGGACGAGAGCGTCTTCGCGATCAAGATGACCGACTACGCGAAGCGCACCGGCGGTGAAGGCAAGGCCGCCGAACGTGTCATCCATGCGTTGGCACATCTGGGTGCGGCAGCTTTGGCCTACCCGCGGCCGGCGGATCTCTCCAACCCAGCGTACGTCGGCCGCATCACAGTTCACGGTGTCGACGCCTTTGTTCGGGAGGCGGGCCGCCGGCTCGCTGAGTCGGCGGCTCAGCGGGGCGAGGAACAGGACCCGGGCCTAGGTACGCCGGACCTCGAGGCTGCGTGGCGTGTCTATGCGCGCCGTGCTTCGACGCCCGGCTCCGGCGACGGACGCCGCGTCTCGTCGTCGACCGTGGGCATCGTCGGCAAGGCGCTGGCGTTCCTTGCCGATCAGGGCCTGCTTTCGCGGCGCAGCTCGGATGACGGGGGCACGTACGTCACCACCAGTCGGTACCGGATGCAGGTGCGCGAGGCCGGACAGCGTATGTTCTCCGAACTGCTCGGCCTTGGCATCACCACGGTGACCGACGGGACCGGTGCCCTGACCCGGATCGAGTGGACCGAGGACGACCTGCGATGACGGGGCAGGAACGGCCGGGTCGGAGGTTCGTGCCATGTACGAACTGAATCGTGCTCGCCTCGTCGGGATCGGGCCGCGAGGCGCTCGATACGGCGATGTCACGCTGGATCTGTCGGGACTCGGCGAGGCAATCCCGGCGCGGAATTTGCTGGATGGCGAGAGTCGCCGGCCGTCACTGTACTCGCTGTTGCTACTCGAGAACGGCGGCGGCAAGTCCGTTCTGCTGAAGCTGATCTTCAGTGTCGTTCTGCCTGGCCGCCGGAGCACGGTCGGCGGTGCTGTGCTCGAGAAGTTCGTTCTCGACGCCGACACTGGGCATGTGGCGCTCGAATGGATGCACGTACTGACCGGCGAGCTTCTGGTCACCGGCAAGGTCTACCAGCGGCGGACCAAGACGGCGTCGAACAGCAACGCCCTGAGCGAGGCCTGGTACTCGTTCCGTCCCAGTGAGCTGCTCCAGTTGGGCACGTTGCCGGTCAGCCGTGACGGTAGACGCCGACGCCTGGAAGGCTTTCGAGAGACGATCGAGGAGGTCAACAGAGCGACGCCGGCAACGCAGCTGGCATGGATCGGCGACGAGCAGGGACGCTGGCGGAAGCACCTGCGGGATCAGGGGATCGAGCCGGACCTGTTCGACATCCAGCGGCGGATGAACGTCGACGAGGGCGAGGCAGCCAAGGCATTCAAGTACAACTCGTCCAAGGACTTCGTGAACTGGCTGCTCACGACCATCACCGATCCCGAGGACGCGAGTTCGGTCGCCGACACGTTCAGGCAGTGGGCGACCAATCTCGCCGACCGCCAGGACATGCTGCTGGAGCGCGATTTCCTCGAAGGGGCCATCGCCGGGCTCGATCCCGTCGCCGACGCACACCAGGCAGATCTGGACGCGGCCCGCGAGAGCGAACTGGCGGTTGCGGACGGGAGGCGTCTCGCTGCTGCGCTGGAGGCCCGTCTGCGGATCGAAGAATTGTCTGCCGCGAACGTTCGCGCCGAGCAAGACGAAGCTCGTGCGCTCGGAACGACTCGTGAGGGTGAGAGAGACGGCGCGCGTGAACTGCTCAACGAAGTGAAACGTCGGACCCTGCTGCTCGAACTCGCCGAAGAGCAAAACCAGAAGGCGGCGACGGAAGCTGAACTCCAGGAGGTAGCCCTGGAACTGTCCGGCTGGGAGACTCTGCCGCTCGTTGCCGAGCGAGAGTTGGCGATCTCCACTGCCAAGGAGCTGGCCGAGCAGGTCGCTGCTTCCGACAAGGATGCAGCGCCCGCGCTCGAGAGACGAGACCTGACCGCGGGGCGTCTGCTGACCAAGTACGACGAAGAAGCGCGGATCGCCGATGGAGCCGCCCAGGATCATGGCGAGCAGGCAGCAGAGGCAGGGGAGCAGGCTGACGCCGCCGAGGGGCAGAGGGGAGCCGCGCTCTCCCTTGCTGCAGGAGCCCAGGAACGGCATCGAGCTCAAAAGCAGCTGATCGGCGAGGCGATAGCGCGCGTCGAGAAAGCAGCAGACAGCGACCTGGTGCCACCTCATACCCGGCTTGCCGACGTGCCGGGCATTGTCCTCGAGGCAGCCGAGTCGCATCGTCAGGCGATGATCGGGGTCAGCACGGACAAGCGCCAGGCTGCCGATCTCAGTGTCCTGATTGACTCGCTTGAGCCCCGCGTGAGCGAGGCAGAGCAGCGGGCGCTACAAGCGTCCTCATTCGCGGACGCGAAGGTCCGCGACCTTGAGGCCATGTACAAGGCAGCGGCCCATGCCTACGCGCTTCCGGCGCTCGCCGCAGCCATTGGGACGGACGACATCCCTGTGGAGGCCGCATCCGACGCAATGATCGCCAAGCTCCTGGAGAGCGCTGCTGAGCACTTGATCGAGGTTTTGGGCAGCGACACCAGCGCTCACACCGGGGCGCTGGACGACCTACGTGCCGAGCAGCGTGAAGATGCACGCATTGTCGAAGCTCTTGGAGATGGCGGCCTACTGCCTGCCAGAGCTGATGTACAGCTTGTTCTCGCTGTCCTCGATGAGGCGGGTGTGGCGGCCCACGCCGGCTGGCGGTATTTGCGTGAAACTGCCTCCGCCGAGGAGCGCGCCGAGCTGATCGCCGCACATCCGGCGCTGGCCGACGGCGTGGTGGTCGTTGATCAGTCACAGATGTCGGTCGCGAGCGATGCGCTGGCCGCAGCAAAGCTCATGCCCGCTGCGGCGATCGAAGTGGGCACCGGCTCCGCTCTGCTCGCATTGCCGACCTCGGACGAGGACGAAAGCCCGGCCGGTTTCGTGGTCGAGCCAACTCCAGCGATGTACGACGAGGATGCCGCAGCCCATCGCCGCGATGAATTGCACGAAGCTCTGCTGCGGCGAGCGAGGGCCATGAGCGAACTCGAAAACCAACTGCAGGAAGCCACCGTGGCTCGCAATGCGGTCGTTCAATGGCGCCGCGACAACCCGGCCGGCAGGCTCGGGCACCTGCAGGACGAAGTCAGGATATCGGCCGAGTCCGCCGCCCAGGAACACACGGCGGCTGATGAACTCGCTGAGGAACTAACTTCCCTCCGTGGCCGGCACACGGCTGCTGTCAGCACATTCGAGCGCTCTCAAGAGACCGAGCGAAAACTGTCGGACCGGCTCCACGCACTGGAAGCGTTGGCTGAATACACCAATGCTGCTGTGCAGGCAGAAACAGAGCTTGCCGCGTTGGCCAGCGAGGTCGCACGCTACGAGCGTGAGGCCGATAAGGCGCGCCGGCGTGGAATTCAAAGCCGCTCCTTGGCTACGGCGCAATTGAAGCTTGCAGAGCAGTCGCGGGCACGGGCCGGAAGACATCGCTCGGCGGCCGAAGGCGTGATCTCGACGAGCGGTGAGCGATCCGTTGAGGTACCGACAGCGCCGTTGGCGACCCTGAAGGACGAAGCGACCGCGGCGCAACAGACCTATCTCGCGATTGCGACGGACCCCGACCTGCGTCGGCAGGCTGCCGATGCCGCGGCGAAGGTGAGTCAGCTCGACTCGGAGTTGGCGTTGCGCGATCAGCGATACATCGCCAAGGCTGCCGAGCTTCGGGAGACGCCGGCCGGAGCGGACCGGACATCCTGGGCAGTTGCCGCGGACAACGCACGCCATCGCCGGGACCGTCTGCAAGGGCAGCTCAGCGAGGCGACCCTCCGTACTGGACGACTCGAGGAGTCGGTCAAGAGCGCCTCGCCTACTGAGCCGGGCCGCCGGTCCTGGACGACCTTGTCGCCGGAGTGGGTGCCGACCACTGTCGCCACCGGAGAGGTTCTGCAGCTGAAGGCCCAGGAGAAATTGCGGATCGCTCAGGCGAGCGTCGAAGAGATCAACGGCAGAATGACCAGGCTGGCAGATCGGCTCCGGCATGCCGATCGTGCAACTCAGGCCATCAAGGAAGCCGTACTTCCTCTTGCGACCCTGCTGGGCGAGGTTGACGACTCGGCTCCCGCAGTAGATCCGTACGCCGAGTCGCCCGAGTCCGCTGCGGCAGCCGCCGGCGAGGCAGTCCTCAGATTGCGGTCTACCAGGCAAGAAGCCGAGGCCCGCCGCCGTGAGTTGGCGGATGCGGTGCAGGAGCTCATTTCGTTTGCAAGTCTCGCTCGCTACGAAACGCTCGCCAACCAGGCTCGGCGAAGCATCCTGGAATCGCCGTCCATCAGACTGGCCGCTCAGGCGTCGGACTGGTCCGCCTCGCTAATCGCGCGGTTGGCGACGCTGACCAGCGATCTGGAGAATGTGAACCGGCATCGCAAGGCGATCGTCGAACGTTTGGCGGCCCTGGTTGACCACGCGCTGCGTGCCCTCCGTCAGGCGGGCAGGTTGTCGAAGCTTCCTGCCGACTTGGCCGAGTGGAGCGGTCGGCCGTTCCTGCGGATCGCCTTCGCCGAGCCTGATCCCGCAGCAGTCAGCGTCCATGTCGGCGAAGTGGTCGATCGGGTCGCAGCCGAGTTCGCGGCGCGGGGAAGCGGAGCGCGTGCATCTTCGAAGCGGGACGGCACCAGCTTGTTGCTTGAGGCGGTGCATGCCGCGGTGCCCAAGGGATTCACCGTCGACGTACTCAAGCCGGACTCGGTGCTGCGGGACGAACGGGTGAGTATCGAGGACATGAACGACGTCTTCTCGGGCGGGCAGGAGTTGACCGCAGCCATCGTTCTGTACTGCACACTCGCCGCTTTGCGTGCCAACGAGCGCGGGCAGATGCGTTCACGGCATTCCGGGGTGCTGTTCCTGGACAACCCGATCGGGCGGGCTAACGCGTCCTATCTGCTGGACCTCCAGCAGTCGGTCGCGAAGGCTCTCGGCGTCCAGTTGATCTACACGACGGGTATCACCGACGACCGGGTTCTTGCCGACTTTCCGCTGTGGATCCGGCTGCGCAACGACGCCGATCTGAGGGCGGGCTTGAAGTACATCCAGGTTGCGGAGGTCGTGCGGCGGGTGCTGCCACCGCCGTACGACGAGGACGAACTGCCTTCTGATGACGAGTCGGCACCGGGTACGGTGACGGCCGGCCGCGTCTATCGTCGGCCTGGTGCTCCGACGAGCGGGCTGGCGGACCCACGATGACAGACGTCGATCCCGCTGAACCAATGGTTGGCCTGACACCGCGGGCAGCAAGGCTTGCCCTTGCGATCGAGGATTCGGGCCGGGGCGCGATACCGCTGAGAGAACTGTGGGGACTGTGGGATTCGGCGGACCCGAGCTCGGCCGGTCGGCCGGAGCGCCGCGCAGCTTTGGCTCGTGCTCTCGGCGAGCTGAACTCTGTCGGCCTGATCCGCGTCTCGAAGACATCCGACCGGATCGCACTTCCGCATCTGCCGACCCGGGTGACGGTGCCGCGGAACGCCTCGCGGGTAACCGCCGCGGCAGTGGCGCGGTCGGTGGCGTGGAGGCCTGAGCTGTCCTGGGTTCTCCAAGCACGCTTGACCCTCGGACAGGTAACCCGGTTGAAGTCCGTGAACACCTGGCTGCGCGACCACGGGAAGGAACCAGATGTCCTCCCCCTACGTGAGCGGTCGCTGGCGATCTTCAGCCACGAGAAGGAACTGGACAAGCTGATGCAGACCGGGGTCTTCGGTCCTGGCCGGCTGACCTTGGACCTTCTACGGACCTTTCGTACGCATCCGCCGTTGCCGAGCGTCCGTGTCGGCAGAGGTCCGGTGCTACTCGTCATCGAGAACGACAACACGTTCAGCAGTATCCGGGCAGCCCTTGGCGCCGATCCGGGTCCGGTAGGGCATCTTGCCTGGGGGGCGGGCGGCGCCTTCGAGGCGTCGATCCTCTCGTGCCGGGAACTCGACGGCATCTCGCGCATTCGATACTACGGAGACCTGGACGTCGACGGTCTGCGCATCCCACGGAACGCCGCCGCGACCGCGGTCGACGAGGGCATGCCCGAGGTTCTTCCCGCTGACAGCCTGTACCGTCGTCTCCTGGCCACGAAGGACGAGCAAGCTAACCAGCCGCGGGTGCCGACGGATCAGGCAGTGTCTCTGACGTGCTGGTTCCGCGACCCGGGGCTTGCCTTAGGCATCATCGACCTCCTCGGCCGCGGCGTACGCATCCCCCAAGAAGCACTCAACGCGACCCTCCTGCGGGCTGACCGATCCTGGATCCACGACCTCTGACGACGCCCCGATCGCCGGCTCTCAGCCGTCGGACTGAGGTGCCGAGGCGCGCTCGATGCCGCGGACCTCGATGTCGATCGGAACTCGCGCGGACTGCAGCACGCGGGCAGCCTGAACCAAGGCAACCTGCGCGAATGGGAAGAGCGTGCTGGAGGTCACGGCTTCTCCTTTCTTCAACAGGATTCCGAACACAACTTTCGTCGGTACGAAGTCTCCTGGTAGCTCGCGGCCCCGCCCTTGCTGCCGTACGAGCTCCCTGAAGCGCTGCCGCGCCTCGACCGACCCTTCGAGGCCTTGTACGGCGACACAGGCCTGGCTGAACAGATGGCTGAGCGGAGACGAGCTCGTTGCCTGCTTGACGTGGATCAGCTGGTTGTCCGGACCGAGCAGGTCGCAGGCCTCGAAGCCCCACTTGTGGTGGAACTCGTCCTTCACGCCGTGTCGGTCGAGACAGACAAGACCGAGGTCGGGGTCGAGGGCCGAGTTCTCGTTGTAATCCCTTTCGGTCTCTCCAGCTCGCCACGCTCGCAGCTTGAGATCCGACGCGACTTCGAGTAGCTCGTGTACCCGTTGGCGGAGTCGGACCCGGTAGTCGGCGTCGATCTCGTACCAGCGTCCGTCGACCATGGCGAAGTGACGGTCCTCCGGGAGCGCAGCCGTTGCCTCCAGCCACTGGATCGCCTTGCTGCTGCCGACCGGGTGAGTGCAGGCCTCGTCCTTGAAGGCGTATACCCGACCGTCTCGGAATGCCTGCAGCCTCGGGCCCTCGCGGAGGACCTTCGCCTGGTTCAGCAGTACGTCGAGGGTGATCTCGTCATAGGTGCGGTTGCTCTTCTCGAGCCTGACCTTGAAGGCGCGGACGTCCTCAATCCTTTCGGCGAGGTCCATCGGTACGACAGCGCTGAGGCGAAGGCTCACCTCGTCCGGCGTACCGCTGAGGAGCTGATCAATCTCGTCGTCCAGTCGATCGACGAGCTCGGTGTCGCGGATCGGTCTGATGCGGTCAATGAACTCAAGCTCCGGCCGGCGCTCCCGGCTGAGGATGCCGGCGATCGTGCGGATGTCTGAGACAAGCTCGACCGGGTCGGTTGCCAGGCGGATCTGCAGTCCGACACCGCCGTCGACCGATGTCGCTTGCGTCGGCCGAGAGCGACTCAGCTGGATCGCCTGTGACTTACCGCTTGCGCTTCCGACCAGATCCGCGTACGCGTCCGCGACGTCGAACGCCCAGATCGCGGACCCGTTGGGCATCAGCGTGACCTCGGTCCGGCCGCGGGCGCCCGGCCTCCGTCGCATCAGCTTGTGAACGTGGGTCGGGTCGAGGGCGCGGATCGCGAACTCGAGTCCGAATCGATGGTCCTTTGCCTCACCGGGGAGCAGGCGGTAGCCCTGTCCGTACGCGATCGCGTACGCGGCCTCGTCCACGATCAGCTGCAGCAAGCCGGCAGAGTGGGTGTCGGCGAAATGCACGGTGTAGCCCAACGTCCGAGAGGCGGCCGCGCACCACTCGGCGGATTCGCCGGCCTTGGTGCGAAACGATCCCTGGACCCACAGTCCTGAGCAGTCCGCCACCGTCACCGGACCGAAGTCGAGGTCTTCGAGCTCGTCGAGCTGTTCGTGGTCGAGTACGTCGAAAAACTCGTCAGCACTCTTCAGCCGGTGCCGCAGCCGGTGCAGCGTGACCTGCCTAGTTCGCACCACCTTCTCGGCCACCGCTACCCACCCCGCCCCGGTATCACTCTCCGTGCTGTTCCAGCACAGCACAGTGATCTCCGCGCCGCACATCGTCCCGGCGAGCCGGATACGAGAATGTCTCGTACTCGATTTCCGGCTGGCCGACCGCCGGTGTCGGTATCCGGATCGGGGGATGGGCACGCGGATCGTGGGGTACCAGACTTTGCTGGCTCTTCGCAGTTGAGGGTGTAGAGGCTGGCGTCGCGTCGGTGTCTGGGTAGGGGTCGAGATCTTCCGATGATGGGAGTTCTCACCGCCCATCGAGAGAACCTCAAGGTGCCTGACGCTACCTTCACCAGCCCTGATCTGACCACGTTCACACGCCTTGACGAGCTCAGGCTCAAAGTGATCTGGCAGCTGCACGAGCCGGACCGTGCCGTGCTGGCCTACCGGGTGGTCGAGCCCGATGATGGATCCGGACGACGGTGTCGGCGGTGCGCTGTGAAGGTGCCGCTCGTGACACGTGGTCCGGCGGCTGAGAAGCAGGTGGCCGAGAAGGCGCTGACTTCTTTGCCGGCTCAGGTCGTGATTACCAAGGCACCGATCGAGGCGTGGATCGATGAGTTGAGTGACATCGGAGCGGCCTTGAACCATGTGAACCCGGAGGAGCTGAATCGGCTTTGCGGCGCGCTCCAGCTCTCGCTGAGATATCACCACGCCGACCAGACCGATGACGTGGAGGTCGACCCGGTGGGTGACCCTGCGGATAAGGTCTGTCCGAGGCCGGACACGCACCTTAACCAGCCGACTCGACCTCGCCATTGCCGAAATGGCCGCCGACCTGATCCGAACTACCGCCTGAGCATCAGGTCTCCACCGAGGCGAGGTCCTCGGTTGAGACCTGATGGGCGCCGGGGAGTAAGTCCTGCATTGCCTTGGTGGCTGCGTCGACGTCGGCGGCGTACAGGACGATGGCCAACGCCCGGGTGGCGCGCGAGGCGCAGACGTAGAGGAGGCGACGGGTGCGGTCGACGCTCGTCTCTTCGTCGGCGCCCCTGGCCGCCTCCGCTTTCGACAGGTTCTCCAGGCCGAGGTACTTGTTGTAGGAGAACTGGAAGTGCCGGCCTTCGTCGTCGTCGAGGACGACGATCACGTCCTTGTACTCCGCGCCCTTGACTCCTTGCTGCGTCGAGTACGGCGAGTCGTTACCGATATAGCGGGCGTAACCCTCCAGTTCAGCCACATCACACCGCATCAGTGCCGTGAGCATCTGTTCTTCGTCATCCTCGGACTCCGGCGGATCCTCCGCCAAGACCTGGAGCAGGCGGTCGTCGAGCTCGACCAGACTGCGCTCGTGCGCCACCGAGAGCGCCTTGCGAACAGACCCGGGCCCGCCGTCCGCCACCGTCTTGACGAGTTCGTCCACACCTGCGGCGAGAGTCGCCAGAGTCGGTCGCACCGTGGTCTCGTCGACGTTCTCCGGCCGGAGCAGCGGGCTCGACTTTCGCAATCGCGGTAGCAGCTCAGCACGGTTGCTGTTCGCCGCCTGGACCAGAGGTAGCAGGGTGCTGAGAAACGGTGTAAGTGGCCAGGCACTTCCTTCGGTGAAGCCTTCCTGCAGCCGCGTGCCGTGGAACGCGTCGTATAAGGCCTGGAAGCCGAGCCGGCCGGCCGCCATCCGGTGCGTGATGACGAGCGTCTTGGTCTCGTCCTCGCGCTGCCAGGCGTTGATTTCGGAGTGCTGCTCGAGCCAGGTCTGCGCCTTCTTCAGCAATGCGTTGCGATCGGCGGCGAGGGGGAACACGAAGTACGTGACTTCGCCGTCGCGTTGCAGATCAGCCGGAAGACCAGAGATCTGTTCCAGGCCGTCGGCCTCGGCACGGATGGAATTGATGACCGCGAGTACTCGCAGTGGTGACCGGAAGTTCTCCGGCTTCTCCACTCTGCGCCAGCCGTCCTCGGGGACGATCGTCCCGATCCCGGTGCTGTAGATCTTCTGGACCGGATCGCCGAAGAAGCCCAGGCAGAAGTGCCCTTTCTGTGTCACCGCGACATGCCGGAGGCAGGCGACCACCGCCTTGAAGGTGTCCTGGCTCTCGTCGACGAACACGAGTGGGTACCTGCGGGCGATCAGCTTGCCGAACAACGGCTTGTTCAGGATCAGCTCGGGCACCATCTTCAGGACGTCGGCATAGCCGACGATCCCCTCGCCGTAGCTGGTGGCCACCCCGAACTTGAACTTCTCGACGTTGTCCAACCTCGCCAGTCCGTCACGCCGGCGCTCGATCCGCCGCTTGAGAGCCTCCAACGTCTTCGGTTGTGTCCGCGCGCCCGCATTCGCGTACCTGTCCTCGAGTTCGGCGAGAGCAGCTCGCCCGTTCTTGTCCAGCCAGCGCCGGATGTCGCCTTGGAAGGGCTCGACCAGGGTCCACAGGAAGCTGTGAATGGTCGAGACGTGCGCGATCGGGCTGTTCGCCAAATCGTCCTCGATCTCCTGCCGGGCGATCTCCGTGTAGGTGATACAGGCGATCTGTTGCCGGTTCGCAAGGAATTGTCGACCACGGGTGGAGATCACGTGGTGCAGTGCCTTGACCAGCGACGTCGTCTTGCCGGACCCGGCGCCGGCGATCATGGTGAAGCCGGGGATCTCCGGGTCAGCGAGGATCTGCTGCAGTTCCTCGTCGGCCGGAGTGCTGGGACTGTCAATCCGAGGACTCATCGGTCACCTCCTCGGCGGACACCACGGTCGGTGGCGCGTCCAGGTCGCAGATCTCGTCGGCCAGCCAGTCCAGTCCTTCGGAGATGTAGCTGGGGCAGGCCCAGTCGACCTCTCGCTCGATCAGGGTCAGCGCGAACTTCGTCTTGTCGAGCTTGCGGACCCGCTCGAAGACACCCTGGACGACAGCGTCGAGATCGGCCGGATCCTTCACCTTAAGTCTCAGCGACTTGTTGGCTTCGTCCTGGCTCCAGTCGAGGTTCTCGAAGGCCAGCGCTTCCTCGAAGGTCCGGCCCGCGATCGTCAGCTTCTCAAGGTGCCAGCTGATCTCGTGCGGCGTCTGGTAGGCGACCCGGACGGTCGCCTTCCCTGGGCCACCGCGGTACTCCTTCTTCTCCGGCTCGAGCTCCAGCAGCGTCTTGATGTTCTCCTCTCCGGGGAGCCACTGGATCAGTGTCTGGTTGGCCGTGATCGCACCGGGCTTGTCGGTGGTGCACGCTTCCCGGGGTTTCGGTGGTCCGGAGATGCTGTCGATGTCGGTGATCACCAGACAATGCAGGCCGAGGAATTCGACTAGCTTCCTGAACCGGTGGGCGAACGCGCCACCGAGTTCGAGGATCGTCAGGTGTGAGGTCGCCAGCCGCTCGCAGAACTCCGAGATGATCAGGGGCACTAGCAGTCGCTCGACATTGCCCTCGACCAGGATGGCGGCGTCGGCGAAGAACAGGTCGCAGTGGGTCAGCTTGAGGTACTGCAGCAGGAACTTCCGGGTGTCGGCCTCGACCTCGTCGGAGAAGACCGAGAGGTCGCGGACGTCGCTGTAGCGGAAGGTGTCCATGTCGCGGACCCTGGCGAAGTAGCGGATCGAGCTGAAGTCCTCGTACACGATGTGCGAGGAGTGGGTGGTCAGCACGAACTGTGTGCCCGGGTCCTCGACGTCGTCGATGATGCTCTTGAGCTGCCGGATGAATACCTGCTGGAGCTGGGCGTGCAGATGCGACTCCGGCTCCTCGACCATGATCAGGTGCACCGGCGGCTGACCCTCGGCCATCTGTTTCCTGGCCTCGTGGGCGGCGACGATCTCGACCACCATGTAGATCAGGTTCTTGAACCCGAGCCCGTTGTAGCGGTCAGGCAGCGTAATCGCCGGCTGACCGGCCGGGGCACCCGGCACCACGTAGTGCACCTGGGCGCTAGTGTTCATCAAGGTATCGCCGCGGAGCTCGGTCCGCACCATCAGATCGGGATTGTCGATGCCCGGATATCCGAGTTTGTTGAGGCGTTTCACGATCGGGCCGAAGACGGTGTTGAAATGGTTGTTGAGACCCACTTCGGTGTCGGCCAGCGCCTGCAGCGGTGCTTGGGCCGGATCCGGCTTTTCCAGATATCTTTCGTAGTATCGCCCGAGAGTGCGGGAAAGGTCTTCGTCGCGACCGCGCTGTTCGGTGTCGGCGAGGTGCCGCTGGGCGTGGAGGAGATCGACTTTGATGATCGAGCGGAGGATTTCCTTGCCTTTCTCAAGGACCTGGAGAGTCTGCTCGGATTTCAGCAGCAGGTGCTTGTCGAACTGCCGGCGGTCGAGCTTGTAGTGGACCACGTGGTACTCGACCCTGAGTCGTTTGCGCAGGTAGTCGTGCAGGTCGCTGGGCCAGCGCCCTGTCTCGGCCCGCATTGCCAGGTAGTTTGCGTGCAGTTGCGCCGGATCCTTGGCCTCGAAAGACAAACGGATGCCGACCGGCGCGGAGTCCTCCCATTCGAGGTCCGGCAGCAGGTCGATGACCCGGTGCAGGTTGGCCTCGTCGATGTTGAACCACAGGTCGAGGGTGATGTCCGGCAGCGCCGCGCCTTCGGTGGCTGGATCGTACTCGTTGAACTGCTGCCAGCAGGCAGCGCTGAAGTCGTGAATTCCGAACTTGACGCTATCGATCATAAAATACTGGAAGATGTGCATCGATGACGTTTTTCCGGAGTTGTTGGCGCCGACGAAGATCGTTGCCTCGTCGTCCAGATCCACCCTGATCTGCCGTAGTCGCCGAAAGTTTCTGACCGCGAAAGACTGCAAGTGCATAAGATTTCCCCCTACGGTATCGGTGCCGTATTTTTCCCCACACCGAACGAGCTAGAGATTATGCACTGATTACCCAGAGTTGCCAACCCTTCGGCGCTGCCCCAGTGGCTGGGCCAGCGCCGAAGCGCCTTAGCCGTTGTGGTGATCGTCGACGGCACCTGTACTCCACATCGAAGACTCCGCCGGCCCGCGAAGAGATGGTCTCAGTGGGCTCGGCGACCTTGCCGTCGATCAGCGTGACGGGGATCTCGATGCTGGTCTGCGGCTGTCGGACCGGTGTACACCGACCCCGGTGTCGGCGGACTTGTGTCGTCGTCCTGGGCAGGTCGATCGGGGGAGGGGGTCTGGGAGCTCGCTGCTCGGTGTCTCATAGTCCTGGCTGGCCACGGCAGTACCGTCCAGCACCCGACCATGGACCTGGACGAACTTGTCGCTCGGGGCGGACAGTCCGAGCCGGAAACGGATGTGAGCGGCGGCGGTGGGGCGGGGCGGTTGGCGTTCTATGGGCGGTGTTCGACGGAGGACAACCAGGATCCGGCGACGTCGAAAGCGTGGCAGTTGGGGGAGGCCGCTCGGTTTGTGCAGCCGTTGGGTGGCGAGATCGTTGCGGAGTTTTCGACAGCGGTCAGTCGCGGTCGTTGCCGTGGGAGCGGCGCGACGAGGCGAGCCGAGTGCTGCGGGCGTTGAAGGACCCAGGTCGCGAGTGGGACGGCCTCGTCGTGGGGGAGGCGACTCGGTGCTGGTTCAGTAATCAGTTCAGCCTCACCTGGCCGAAGTTCGATCTGTTCGGGGTGTCGTTGTGGATTCCGAGTCTTGGGGGTCGGTTCGATCCGGAGAACACGGTGCACGACATGGCGATGACGATCACGGGTGGGTTGTCGAAGTCTGAGCGTCAGCATGTGCAGAAGCGGGTGGCGATGGCTGCGCAGGTGTTGGTCGATGGGCAGTTTCAGGGTGGGGGGCGTCGTACGGGTATCGGGTGGTGGATGGCGGGCCCTACCCGCACCCTAAGAAGGCGGCGGAGGGGCAGCGGATGCGGGTCATGGTTGTCGATGAGGTCGCGGCGGCCGTCGTACGGCGGGTCTTCGCGATGTACCTCGAAGGGTGGGGGCGGAAGGCGATCGCGGAGCAGCTGAATCGGGAGAGTGTGCCGTGTCCGTCGGCGCATACACCGGAGCAGAACCGGCACCGGATCATGGATGGGTGGCAGCACAGCACGATTGCTGCGGTTCTCGAGAATCCGCGGTACACCGGGTACGCGATCTATGGGCGGTGGCAAAAGGTCGAGGAGCTGGTCGACCCGGATGACGTTGACGCTGGTTACGTGGTGAAGTTTCGCCGGTCGCCGCAGGCGAAGATCGTGCGGTCGCGGCGGCCGACGCATCCGGAGATCGGTTCGGTCGAGGTCTTCACGGCGGCGGAGCTTGAGAAGCGGCGGTGTCGGGTGGGTGGGGCGAAGGGGTGGTCGAGCGGGCCTCGGAGGCGCTCGCCGTCGCGGCGGGTCTATGTGCTTCGGGGGCGGATCAAGTGCTCGATGTGTAGTCGGAACATGGAGGGGGCCGCGCGGCATGCGGAGACGTTGTACCACCGGTGCAATGCTCGTAAGTTAGTGCCGGGGTCGGCGGCCGCGTTGGCGCATCCTCGGCAGATCTATCTGCGGGAGGACGTCGTCGTACCGGCGCTGAATCGGTGGGTCGGGACGCTGTTCGATCCGGCACACCGAGAAGCCACGATCGAGGCACTTCTGATCGATGCTGAGGGCGAGGATGGTCGTGCCGCGTATGTCGAGGAACTTTGTGGGCGTGTCCGTGCGGCAAAGGTCACCATGGATCGGGCCCGGAAGCGCTCGAAGCGGGGTGGGATCCGGCCGAACTGCGGGATCAGTACAACGCGGTAGCGGCCGAGAAGCAGGTTGCGGAGCGGGCTGGCAGCGCTGCCTGAGCAGCACGTCCTAAGTCGTGACCAACTATGGTCGGCGTAGAGATCGATCCCTTAGGGGATCGTGGGGCTAAGTATGGTGTCCGAGGGGGGACTTGAACCCCCACGCCCTAAAACGGGCACTAGCACCTCAAGCTAGCGCGTCTGCCTATTCCGCCACCCGGACGAGTGGTCTTTGTCGCTCTGGCTTGGCCCGAGTGACGCTGACCGGAGAACAGTAGCAAACCCCACGGGTGAAATTCACATCGGGCAGGGGAGGATGGGGGCATGACTTCTCCGACGACGCCTGAGGGACCCTCGTACGCCGCTGATGCCGAGGTGGTGGAGCTGTGCCGGGAGCTGATCCGGTTCGACACGACGAACTACGGCAACGGGAAGAGCAACGGGGAGCGGATGGCCGCGGAGTACGTCGCGGACAAGCTCGACGAGGTCGGGATCGAGTCGACGATCTACGAGTCGGAGCCGGGGCGGGCGACGTTGGTGGCGCACTGGGAGGGGGAGGACCAGAGCGCTGACCCGTTGCTCGTGCACGGGCACCTGGACGTGGTGCCGGCGGATCCGAAGGACTGGAAGGTGGACCCGTTCGCGGGCGAGGTCTTCGACGGGTGCGTGTGGGGCCGGGGTGCGGTCGACATGAAGGACTTCGACGCGATGGTGCTGTCCGTGGTCCGGGCACGGCAGCGGGCCGGGGTGAAGCCGCGGCGGCCCGTGCGGCTGGTGTTCACCGCGGATGAGGAGGCCGGCGGGCTGTACGGGGCGCAGTGGCTGATCAACAACCACCCGGAGACGGTCGCGGACTGTACCGAGGGGATCGGCGAGGTCGGCGGGTTCTCGCTGACCGTGAAGGACGACCTGCGGCTGTACCTGATCGAGACGGCCGAGAAGGGCATGAACTGGATGCGCCTGAAGGCCCGGGGGACGGCGGGCCACGGCTCGATGGTGAACGACGACAACGCGGTGACGAACCTGGTCGAGGCGGTCACCCGGATCGGCAACCACGAGTGGCCGTTGCGGGTGACGCCGACCGTGCGGGAGTTCCTCGCGACGCTGGAGGACCTGCTCGGCACCGAGCTGGACCCCGAGGACATGACCGCGACGCTGGCCAAGCTGGGCAGCTTCAGCCGGATGTTCGGGGCGACGATCCGCAACACCGCGAACCCGACGATGCTGAACGCCGGGTACAAGGTGAACGTGATCCCCGGGGACGCCGAGGCGCACGTGGACGGGCGGTTCCTGCCCGGGCACGAGGCGGAGTTCTTCGCCACCATCGACGAGCTGCTCGGGGACAAGGTGCAGCGCGAGACGGTGATCGAGGACATCGCCCTGGAGACCGAGTTCAGCGGCGACCTGGTCGAGGCGATGAAGGCGTGCCTGGCCGCCGAGGACCCGCAGAGCCGGACCGCGCCGCTGCTGATGTCGGGCGGCACGGACGCGAAGTCGTGGTCCCGGCTCGGAGTGCGCTGCTTCGGCTTCGTCCCGCTGCAGCTGCCGCCCGACCTGGACTTCATGGGCATGTTCCACGGCATCGACGAGCGGGTCCCGACGGCGTCGCTGGAGTTCGGCAGCCGGGTCCTGGACCGGTTCCTCGGCCAAGCCTGACGGGTTTTGGGGGAGGGGCCCTCTACGATCCTGCGGGTGACCTCCTACGGCGATCCCGACCTCGACTTCCTGGACACCTCGACCCTGCCGCCGAGGCAGCAGCGAATCCTGGCCGTGATCCGGGACTGGGTGGTCCAGCACGGGTACTCGCCGAGCACCCGGCAGATCGGTGACGCGGTCGGGCTGCGGTCCTCGTCGTCGGTGTCGAAGCACCTGGCGAGCCTGGAGGAGCGCGGGTTCCTCCGTCGGGGCGAGTCCGTGTCCCGGCCGATCGACGTCCGGCTGTTCCTCCGCGACACCGCGACCCGGGACTCCGGCAGCGACACCTCGGTCCCCGTCCCCGTCGTCGGTGACATCGCGGCCGGTACGCCGATCTCGGCCGTCGAGCACGTGGACGACGTGCTCGAGCTGCCCCGTGGCCTGACCGGCCGGGGTACCGTGTTCGGCCTGCGGGTGCGCGGTGAGTCGATGATCGACGCCGCTATCTGCGACGGGGACATCGTCGTGGTCCGGCAGCAGTCCGAGGCGCACTCGGGTCAGATCGTGGCCGCGATGATCGACGAGGAGGCCACCGTCAAGGTGTACCGGCGCCGTAACGGCCACGTGTACCTCGAGCCGCGCAACCCGGCGTACGAGGTGATCGACGGGGACCGGGCCACCGTGCTCGGAGTCGTCGTGTCGGTCCTGCGCAGCGTCTGATCAGCGGGTCAGGTTCAGCGCCGTCCGCAGCCGGGGGAGCACCGTGGTCAGCGGTCGCGGCGGCGTGGACCGGGTGACCATGGACAGCGTCAGCCGGTAGGTGAAGGGCGCGGGGACGAGGCGTTCGCCCGGCTGGAGTTCGGTGGCGAGCGCGCTCCGCGGGACCAGGGCCAGGTGGGACCGTCGGCGGGCCATCGCGACCGTGGTCCCGAGGGTGACGCCGCGGCGGGCCTGGGCACCGAGGGAGATGAGCCGGTCCCGGAGTTCGTCCGCGCCGCGGTCGTAGGTGGAGAACGGGATCTGCCGGTCCTTCAGCGGCTGCTTGCCCCGGCCGGGCGGGGTGACTCCGGCGGGGACGAAGAGGACGAGCTCGTCCCGGCCGACCCGGCGGGAGACCGTGCCGCGGGGGAGCGTCAGCTGGTCCGCGATCGCGATGAAGCAGGCGTCCATCGTGCCTTCGGCGACCCAGTCGACCAGGACGTGCCCGTGGTCGACCTGCTGGAGGATGTCCAGGTCGGGCAGCTCGGCGTCCAGGACCGGGAAGAAGTTCGCGGCCAGGCTCGCGAATGTCCCGACCACCAGGCGGTCCGTGGTCCCTGCCGCCCTGGTCGCCTCGTACACCTGCTCGAGGTGGCCGAGGATGTGTTCGGCCCGGCGGCTGAGCTCGCGGCCGGCCGGGGTCGGCCGGGCGCCGCGGGTGTCGCGTTCGAACAGCCGGGTCTCGCAGCTGCGCTCGATCCGGGCCAGCCGTTGTGACGCCGACGGCTGCGAGATCCGTAGGTCGCGCGCCGCGGTCCCCAGCGATCCGGACCGGCTGATCGCGAGCACGAGGCGCAGGTCCTCGACCGACGGCAGGGTGGTCATAGGCTCAGCTTATGAGTTGATCAGGGCAACGGCTACCTACCGGCGCGGGACCGGAATCCCAACAATCGAAGGCGTGAGAGCTCGGAGCGAGGCGCTGGCGTTGCTGGCCGGAAGTGGGACGGCGGACCTGGCGTACCGGATAACGCAGGTCGCGCTGCCGCTCGTCGTCCTGCAGGAGACCGGCTCGGTGGCCGCGACGGGCCTGGTGGGCGGAGCGGCCGGAGTACCGGTCCTGCTCTCGCCGTGGTGGGCGCGCAAGGCCAGGCAATGGGTCGACTCCGGACCGCGGCTCGCGGTGGTCGCGGCCTTCTCCGCGATGGCGCTGGCGACCGTACCGGCGACGGCCGCGCTCGGGGTACTCCAGCCGGCCCTGCTCGTGATGAGCGGCCTGCTCCTCGGCTTCGGCGACGCCCTGTCGAACCCGGGCCGCTCCGCCCTGCTCGCCGATACGGGCGACCGGTGGGGCCCGGACAAGGCGGTCGTCCTGCTCACCTGGCAGGACGGGCTCCGCCGGATCGGCATGCTCATCGGTCCACCGATCGGGGCGTTCGCGATCGCCGCCGGGTTCACGGACACGCTGCTCTGGATCGAGGCGGCCGCTGTCCTCGTCGCCGGTCTGCTCGCTTGTACGGTCAAGGCCGAGCGGGCGCCGCAGGAGGTGGTAGCTCCGTCGATCCGCGCGAGCTTGCAGGGTCGGCCCGATGTGCTGTACGGCTGGATCGCGCGCGGGACCGGATGCCTCACCTGGTTCGCGTTCACCCTCGGCCTGTCCGTGATCGGGGCCCAACGCGGTCAGCCGGGCGTGTACCTCGCGGCCGGGATGAGCGGGTACGGCGTCGGCGCGCTCGCTGGTACCGCGGTCACGCTGGCCGTGATTCGCCGGATCCCGCCGGTACCGCTCGCCGCGGTCGCGTGGTTCGTGATGGGGCTGTGCTGGATCGGGATGGGGGTGTGGACCACGCCGGCCGCGGTGACCGTCCTGGCCGCGTTGTCGGGGGTCACCGTGGTGCTCGGGATCGCGGCGATCTCGATGCTCATCACCAGGTCGTCGGAAGGGGCCGAGCGGCGGGCGTTGCTCTCCGGGCAGAGCGTGGTCGTGAGCGCGAGCAGCTCGGCCGGTCTGCTGGTCGGTGGACCGATCATCGCCGCGGTGGGCGCCGAGCCGACCCTGATAGGCGCCGGGGCCCTCACCTCGGTGGTCGCGCTCGGAATCCTGCTGAAGAAGCCCCACCAGCCCAGTCAGATTCCGGGGCAGGTCCGAAATCTGGACCACCACGCGGCCTGACGAGGCGGTGGACATCCAACCGAACGTCTGACGGTCAGAGGGTCCGCATCACCCGGATGATGCGGCGGCGGAGCCAGACCCTGCGGGTGCCGTCCGGGTAGCGACGGAGCCGGGCGAGCTCCCAGCCGCCGTACTCCGCGTGCTCGGTCAGCAGCTTGCGGACCGCACCGCGGGACTCCGTCCTGGACACCTCGAACTGCTGCAGTTCGTATTCGGCCATCCGCACCTCCACACCTTCCGGCCTACCTCACACACCTCACGACACATCCTCCAGCGCGGCCACGATGGCCGGCGGGAGGGTGAGCTCCTCCGTGCCCAGCACCGACTTGAGCTGCATCGTCGTCCGCGCCCCGACGATCGCCGCCGTCACGCCCGGCCGGTCCCGGACCCAGGTCAGGGCGACCTCGAGCGGGGTCCAGCCGAGCCCGTCGGCGGCCCGGGCCACGGCTTCCACGATGCCCGAACCGCGGCCGTCCAGGTAGGGGTCGACGAATCTGGACAGATGCTGAGACGCCGCCCGGGAGTCGGCCGGGATGCCGGTGCGGTACTTCCCGGTCAACACGCCGCGACCGAGTGGCGACCACGCGAGCACGCCGATCCCGAGACCGCCGGCCGCGCGCAGGGCGTCCGTCTCGGCCTCGCGGGCGAGCAGGGAGTACTCCACCTGGTTCGACACCGGGACGGCGCGGCCGGGCCAGGCCTGCTGCCAGGTGACCGCGCGGGCGGACTTCCAGCCGGCGTAGTTGGAGACCCCGACGTAGCGGACCTTGCCGGAGCTGACCGCGTGGTCGAGGGCGGAGAGGGTCTCCTCCAGCGGCACGTCGTCGGACCAGGTGTGCAGTTGCCACAGGTCGATGTGGTCGACGTTCAGCCGGCGGAGCGAGCCCTCCAGGTCGCGGAGCAGGGCACCACGGGACGTGTCGGTGATCCGCTCGCCGCGCCGGACGCTGAAGCCCGCCTTGGTCGCGATCACCAGGTCGTCCCGGTCGACCACGTCGCCGAGCAGGTTGCCGATCAGCCGCTCGCTGTCGCCGTCGCCGTACGCCGCCGCGGTGTCGACCAGGGTCCCGCCGGCGGACACGAACGCGGCGAGCTGCTCGCGCGCCTCGTGCTCGTCGGTGTCGCGGCCCCAGGACATGGTGCCCAGGCCGAGCCTGCTCACCGCGAGACCACTGTGACCGAGATAGCGCTGTTGCATGGTCCGAGCCTATTGCGGGGCACCGACAACGGCTCGTTAGGCTCGCCTGTCATGCGACTCGGACTCAACATCGGCTTCGTGCTCGGTGGCGACGACCATCTGGATCATCTGAGGCTGGTGAAGGAGGCCGAACGGCTCGGGTTCTCGGTCACCTGGGCCGCGGAGGCGTACGGCTCGGACGCCGCCACGCTGCTGACCTGGATCGCCGCCCAGACCTCGGCCATCGACGTCGGCGCGGCGGTGTTCCAGATCCCGGCCCGGACGCCGGCGATGACCGCGATGACCGCCGCCACCCTGGACAAGCTGTCCGGCGGCCGGTTCCGGCTCGGCCTCGGCGTGTCCGGGCCACAGGTGTCCGAGGGCTGGCACGGCGTCCGGTTCGGCAAGCCGCTGGAGCGGACCCGGGAGTACGTCGCGATCGTGGACGCCGCGCTCCGGCGCGAGACCGTGGCGTTCGAGGGCCGGCACTTCACCCTGCCGCTGCCCGACGGCCCGGGCAAGGCGCTCAAGCTGTCCATCCGGCCGGTCCGCGATCATGTCCCGGTCTACCTGGCCGCGGTCGGGCCGAAGAACCTCGAGCTGGCCGGCGAGATCGCCGACGGCTGGCTCGGCATCCTGAACGACCCCTCGTATCTTGGAGAGCAGTTGAACCACATCAGGGCGGGCCGCGAGACCCGTCAACCCGGCCTCGGCCTGACCGGCTTCGACACCGTGGTGTCCACCCCGGTCGTGGTCGGCGACGACCTCACCGCCGGCGCGGACCCGATCCGTGGGTACGCCGCGCTGTACGTCGGCGGGATGGGCAGCCGGGAGAAGAACTTCTACAACCAGCTGGCGGTCCGGATGGGGTACGCCGACGAGGCCAAGGAGATCCAGGACCTGTACCTGGCCCGCAAGCACCGGGAGGCGATGGCAGCCGTCCCGCAGGGCTTCGTCGACGCGATCTCGCTGCTCGGCGGCAAGGAGCGGATCGCCGACAAGCTCACCGCGTACGCCGAGGCCGGGGCGACCACGGTCGCGCTGACCCCGTTCGCGCCGACCGTGGACGAGCGGATCGCGCACCTGCGCACCGTCGCCGAGGCGCTCGAGCTCGCCGGGATCGGTGACTGACCGCCATGACCATCTGGGACGCCATCATCCTCGGCATCGTCGAGGGCCTGACCGAGTTCCTGCCGGTCTCCAGTACCGGCCACCTGACCATCGCGTCGAAGGCGCTCGGCCTGCCGATCGACGACCGGGCGGTCACCGCGTTCACCGCGGTGATCCAGTTCGGCGCGATCGCGGCCGTGGTGCTGTTCATGTGGAAGGACATCCGGACGTACGCCGTGGCCTGGTTCCGCGGCCTGCGGCACCCCGAGCACCGGGGTGAGTTCGACCACCGGATGGGCTGGTTCGTCATCGTCGGCTCGCTGCCGATCTGCATCGTCGGGTTCCTCGCCCGCGACATCATCTCCGGCCCGCTGCGCAGTATGTGGTGGGTGGCCGGGTCGCTGATCGTCTGGTCGTTCTTCATGGTCGCGGCCGAACGGTTCGGCAGCAAGGCGCGGCCGCTGACCCGGATCACGCTGATCGACGCGGTCGTGATGGGCCTGATGCAGTGCCTCGCCCTGATCCCCGGCGTGTCCCGCTCCGGCGCCACCATCACGGCCGGCCTGTTCCGCGGCCTGGACCGGGTCGCCGCGACCCGGATGGCCTTCCTGCTCGGGATCCCGGCCCTGGTCGGGGCCGCGATCTTCGAGCTCCCGTCCGCGCTGGACGGCAGCATCGGCGTCGCCCCGGTCGTCGTCGGCACGCTGGTCAGCTTCGTCGTCGGCTACGCGTCGGTCGCCTGGCTGATCCGCTTCGTCGCCAAGCACACGATGGGCGTCTTCGCGCTCTACCGGATCCTGCTCGGCATCGTCATCATCATCCTGCTCGCCACCAGCACGATCACGGCCACCTGACGTCCGTACCCCGGTCCGGCCGCGCCGGACCGGGGTGGTCAGAGCCAGCCGACCCGGCGGAAGAAGACGTACAGGGTCGCGCAGATCGCGGCCATGCCGCCGACGCAGACGAAGTAGCCGTAGTACCAGCGCAGCTCGGGCATGTTGTCGAAGTTCATCCCGTAGATCGCGGCCACGGTGGTCGGGACCGCAGCGATGCAGACCCACGCGGAGATCTTCCGCATGTCGTCGTTCTGCTGGACCGAGACGCGGGCCAGGTGGGCGTTCAGCGCCGAGCTGAGCAACGTGTCGATGCCCTCGGTCTGCTCGGCGACGCGGGCGACGTGGTCCGCGACGTCGCGGAAGAACGGGGCCGCCTCCGGGCTGACCAGCGGGACCGAGCCGTGCGCGAACCCCTCCATCGGCTCCCGGAGCGGGACGATCGCGCGGCGCATCTCGAGCACCTCGCGCTTGAGCAGGTAGATCCGCTCGGCGTCGCTGGTCCGGTCGGGGGAGAAGACCGAGGCCTCCACCTCGTCGACGTCGATCTCGACCTGCTCGGCGACCGTCTCGTACCCGTCGACCACCGAGTCGCAGATCGCCCACAGCACCGCGGGCGGGCCGTGGCCGAGGACGGACGCGCGCTCCTCCAGCTCTTTGCGGGCCGTCGTCAGCGGAGCTCCCTCGCCGTGCCGCACGGTCACGACGTACCGGCGTCCGACGAAGACGCTGACCTGGCCGGTCTCGACCGCGTCGCCCTCGTCGACGTACCAGAGGGTGCGCAGGACGACCACGATCGAGTCGCCGTACCGCTCGACCTTGGGCCGCTGGTGAGCTTTCAGCGCGTCCTCGACAGCGAGCTCGTGCAGCCCGAAGAGGTCCTGGACCCGGCGCAGTTCGGCCGGCGACGGCTCGTACAGGCCGACCCAGCCGAAGCACTCCCCGTCGTCGTCGAGGGCCTGGGCCACGGTCTCCGGGTCCTTGGGCAGGTCCTGCCGCTCTCCGCCGGCGTAGACCCCGCAGTCGACGATCACCCCACCATGATGGCACCGGGACTTGCCTGGACCGGATAACGTGCGGGCATGCCCACGGTGATTCTGGTCCGGCACGGTCGCAGCAGTGCCAACTCCTCCGGTGTCCTGGCCGGGCGGACGCCGGGGGTGAAGCTCGACGAGACCGGGGTCCAGCAGGCCGCCGCGGTCGCCGAGCGGCTCGCCGGTCTGCCGCTGGCCGCGATCGTCACCTCCCCGCTCGACCGGTGCAAGCAGACCGCGGCCGCGATCGCCCGGTTGCACGACGGACTGCGGCCGGCCACCGACCGGCGGCTGACCGAGTGCGGGTACGGCGACTGGACCGGGCAGAAGCTGAGCACGCTGATGAAGGACCCGCTCTGGCCGGTGGTCCAGCAGCACCCGTCGGCCGCGGTGTTCCCGAACGGCGAGTCGATGCGCGGCATGCAGCAACGCGGAGTGGACGCGGTCCGCGACCACGACGCCGCCCTCGCCGCGAGCCACGGCCCCGACGCGCTCTGGGTGGCGGTGTCGCACGGCGACGTGATCAAGGCGATCGTGGCCGACGCGCTCGGTCAGCACCTGGACACGTTCCAGCGGATCGTGGTGGACACCGCCTCGACGACGATCATCAGCTACACCCCGACCCGCCCGTTCCTGGTCCGGCTGAACGACACCGGCAGCGAGCTGGCGTCGCTGATTCCCAAGCCTGCCGCGAAGTCGAAGAGCACCCGCAAGAAGCCGGCCGCGCCGTCCTCGGACGCGGTCGTCGGCGGGCGGTAGCAGGGCGTACCGGTGCGGTCCTGCTCGCGGCTGCGGATGATTACCGGACATGCCCTAGGGTGCTTTTTATGGCGCGCGTAGTGCATTCGTATGACGATCCGGACCGGTTCGTCGCCGGCACCGTCGGAGAACCCGGTGCCCGGACCTTCTTCCTGCAGGCCCGGGACGGCTCCCGGCTGACCTCGGTGGCCTGTGAGAAGGAACAGGTGATGGCGCTCGCCGAGCGGCTCGACGTGATGCTGGACGAGGTGGCCCGGCGGTTCGACCGGGAGCCGGCCACCCCGGCCGGAGCGGACGACACCGATCCGCTGGAGCAGCCGATCGAGGAGGAGTTCCGGGCCGGCACCATGACGCTGGCCTGGGAGGCCGACGCCGAACGGGTGGTGATCGAGGTGTTCGCGGTCGTCACCGGCGAGCAGGTCGAGCTGGAGGAGACCGACCCGGTCGCCGCGGCGCTGGAGTCGGAGGAGTCCGAGGTCTTCATCGTCCGGATCAGCGAGGAGCAGGCCCGCGCGTTCGCCCGCCGGGCCGTCGCCCTGGTCGCGTCCGGCCGGCCGAGCTGCCCGTTCTGCGGCCGCCCGATCGACGCCGACGGGCACATCTGCCCACGCGCCAACGGCTACCGCCGGCACGTCCGCGAATGACCGATCCCGACCTGCTGCGGCGGGGTGAACTGTCCCTGCACGGCCGTCTGGTCGCCGCGTCGAACGGCACCTTCCAGGGTTCCGTCAGCCTCGACGGCGAGAGCGCGACCGTGGTGTACAAGCCGGTCCAGGGCGAGCGTCCGTTGTGGGACTTCCCGGACGGCACGCTGGCCGAGCGCGAGTACGCGGCGTACGTCGTGTCCGAGGCGCTCGGCTGGTCCGTCGTCCCGCCGACGTTGTTGCGCGACGGGCCACTCGGCGAGGGGATGGTCCAGCTGTGGATCGACGAGGCCGAATTGCCCGCGGGCGAGACCGAGCTGGTCGACATCGTTCCGCAGGGCCGGGTACCGAAGGGCTGGGTCGGCGTGCTGGACGCGCTCGACGGCCGGCACAATCCGGTGACCCTGGTGCACGCCGAGATCGACGCGTTGCGGCGGATGGCCGTGTTCGATGCCGTCGTCAACAATGCGGACCGCAAGGGCGGCCACGTGCTGAACCCGGGGGACGGGCGCGTCTTCGGTGTGGACCACGGGGTCACCTTCAACGCCGACGACAAGCTGCGCACGGTGTTGTGGGGCTGGGCCGGAGAGCCGATCCCGGGCGAGCTGCTCGACGACGTCCGGAAGCTGGCCGACCAGTTGGCGGGTCAGCTCGGGGCCGACCTGTGCGAGCTGATCACGACGGTCGAACTGACCGCGACCCGGGAGCGGTGCGCCGCGTTGCTCAAGACGGGGATCTTCCCGTACCCGAGCGACGACTGGCCGGCGATCCCGTGGCCCGCGTTCTGACCGGCCAGGTCAGGCCGGTCTCGCGTACGCCGCGGGGCTGACGCCACGTTCGCGCTTGAAGGCCGAGCTGAAGCCGAACGCGTCGGCGTACCCGACCTGACGCGCGACCGCCGCGACCGTGGCTCCCGGTTCGGCGAGCAGATCGGCGGCCAGGGTCATCCGCACGTCGGTCAGGTACGCGAGCGGCGGTTCGCCGACGAGCTCGGTGAACCGGCGGGCGAACGTGGTCCGCGAGACACCCGCAATTCCGGCGAGGGTCTGCAGCGTCCAGGGCGCGGCCGGGGACGTGTGCAGTGCTTGCAGGACGGGACCGATCGCGTCGTCGCCGAGTGCCTGGTACCAGGGTGGCGAGTTGACCTCGAACCAGTCGCGCAACGTGCACACCATCAACCAGTCGATCAGCCGATCGAGGCCCACGTGCCGACCGAGGGCGCCGGCCGCGATCCGCTCCTCGAGGTAGTCCCGAAGCGGTGAGCAGTCGTGGTCCGAGACCACCACGGCGACCGTGGGCAACTCCTCCCGAAGTCGCTGGGGGAGTTGCTGCCGGCCGTGGTACGCCCCGGCCAGCAGGACCGTCCCCTTTGTTGCCCCGGGCATCGGGTGCGCGCCGATCGAGCCGTCGCAGGTCGTGTCGATCGGCGCCCGCGGCGGACCGTCCGGGGAGTCGGTGACGACGAACGGCTTCGGACCGCTCACCACCGCCACATCGCCTGGCCGGATCCGCTGCGGCTCGGCGTCGTCCGCGACGATCCACGCCTCGCCACGGAGTGGGGCGAGCAGGGTCAGGGCCGCCTCGTCCGTGAAGCGCAGGGCGTACGGCGAGGGCAGGGCCGGGGTACCGAGGACGGCGCCGTTGGCACGGAGGCCGCGGAGGAGGTCGTCGAGCGGGTCCATGGAATCAGGGTAAGGAGCCGGACCAACGGACATGCGGCCCGGACGATCGGCCATGGGGAATCGCGGCCGGATCGGGCTGGATGGTGGCATGACGATTCTGGTGCTGGCGGCAACGGGGAAGACCGGGCGACGGGTGGTCCGGGGACTGCGGGAGCGGGGCGTGGAGGTCCGCGCGGGATCGCGGAAGGCGGACCCGCCGTTCGACTGGTCCGATCCGGGCAGTTGGGCCGACGTGGTCCGTGGGGTCTCCGCGGTGTACCTGGTCGCGCCCGAGGAGGTGGAGCCGGTCGCGCCGTTCGTGGCGCAGGCGGTCGCCGCTGGGGTCTCGCGGTTCGTGGTGTTGTCGGGGCGTGGTGCGGACACCTACGCCGGGCGATTCGGGCAGAGCATGGTCGAGGCCGAGCGCGTGGTCCAGGCTTCGGGTGCCGAGTGGTCGGTGATCCGCGCGAACAACTTCAGCCAGAACTTCGACGAGGACCTCTGGTACGCCCCGGTGCTCGCGGGCCGGCTCGCCCTGCCCGCGGGGACGGTGCCCGAGCCGTTCGTGGACGTCGAGGACGTGGCCGCGGTCGCGGTCGCGCTGCTCACCGAGGACGGTCACTCCGGCCGGGTGTACGACGTGACCGGGCCGGAGGGGCTGACGTTCGCGGACGCGGTCGCGCGGATCTCCGCCGCGACCGGGCGGCCGATCTCGTACAGCGAGATCACGGGAGCCGACTACGCCGCGGACCTGCGGGCGGAGGGTCTGCCCGAGGAGGTGGTGGCGTCGCTCGTCGGGATGTTCGAGGTGATCGCCGACGGGACCCTGGCGCGCCCGGCGACCGGCGTACGCGAGGTGCTTGGGCGGGAGCCGGTGCCGTTCGCGGAGTACGTTGCGCGGGTGTGGGGGCCACATACACCGGAAGAGGGCTGAGCGTGGCGGTGCTCGGGAAGTGGAACCTGTTCGTGTCGCGAACTTGCTGACTGGATAGGCTCCGTTCCATGCAGGCGTGGACGAACCCAGAAATCCCGGTCGTACCGGGGCCGGCCCGGCGTCTTCGCCTCTACGACACCGCGTCGGGCGACCTGGTCGAGGTACCGCCGACGGACGCCGGGACCGCCCGGATGTACGTCTGCGGGATCACGCCGTACGACGCGACCCACATGGGCCACGCGGCGACGTACGTCACGTTCGACCTGATCAACCGGCTCTGGCGCGACGCCGGGTACCAGGTGCACTACACGCAGAACATCACCGACGTGGACGACCCGCTGCTCGAGCGCGCGACCGCGACCGGCGTGGAGTGGACCGACCTGGCCGAGCGCGAGATCCAGCTCTTCCGCGACGACATGACCGCGCTCCGGGTGATCCCGCCGCAGGAGTACGTGGGCGTCGTCGAGTCGCTCCCGCTGGTGATCGAGCGCATCGCCGACCTGCAGCGCGCGGGTGCGGTGTACGACGTGGACGGCGACCTGTACTTCGCGGTGAAGGCGGACCCGGCGTTCGGCAGCATCTCGTCGTACGACGCGGAGACGATGCGCACGCTCTTCGCCGAGCGCGGCGGCGACCCGGACCGGGAGGGCAAGCGCGACCCGCTCGACTGCCTGGTCTGGCAGCGCGAGAGGCCGGGCGAGCCGGCGTGGGACTCGCAGTTCGGTCGTGGGCGACCCGGGTGGCACATCGAGTGCTCGGCGATCGCACTGCACTACCTGGGCATGACGATCGACGTCCAGGGCGGCGGCTCCGACCTGATCTTCCCGCACCACGAGATGTCGGCGAGCGAGGCGCAGTGCGCGACGGGGGAGCACCCGTTCGCCCGGGCGTACGTGCACCAGGCGATGGTCGGCCTGGACGGCGAGAAGATGTCGAAGTCCAAGGGGAACCTGGTCCTGGTGTCGAAGGAACGCCAGGGCGGTGCGGACCCGATGGCGATCCGGCTGGCGCTGCTGGCGCATCACTACCGGACCGACTGGTTCTGGATGGACTCCGATTTGCTGGACGCCCAGGAGCGCTTGGATCTGTGGCGCGGCGCGGTGGGCCGGGGAAGCGGTCCCGACGGCGCTGCCGCGGTGGAGGCGATCCGCGCGGCGCTGACGAACGACCTCGACACCGCGGCGGCGTTGGCAGCGGTGGACCAGTGGGCGGAATCGAACGGCGAAGACACCGAAGCCCCGGCGGTCGTGGCGACGGCAATCGACGCCCTGCTTGGCGTGAAGCTGTAGTCCGCACGAAGGTCCGGCCCCTGACGGTCAGCACTTGGCTGTCGGGGTGCTGGGGAGTTCTGATTGAGGGGGTCGGATTGGCAGCGAGCATTCGAACAGGAGGTAGCAGCCAAGTCCACAGTTCGTGAGCCGACGCCAGCCACTCGAACAGCCCACAACACCAACGACCTCCTGTCGAAGCGCACGCACCTCCACCACACCCTGCTGACGTTCGACCGCCAGCAGTTGCCGGGCCGGGGACGCGAGCAAGCTCACAGTTCTGGTTGGGCGGTCATGTCTCGGCCGGGTGGCGCCCGCTCGCGTGAGGTTGGTCGCCCGCATCAACTACACCTGCGAGCCTGCTCGCGTGCTCAGCCAGCTTCGGAGTGACACCACCGACTCACCGCAGGACTTGATCAGCTTTCTGGGTGGTTGTTGTTTCTGCGTCTCAGGTAGCGCTCGAATTCGGCTGCTATCGCGTCGCCTGTTGCTTCGGGGAGGTCGGCCGTGTCGCGCTGCTCCTCCAGGGTCGCCACGTACTCCGCGACCTCCGGGTCCTCTTCGCTCAGCTCGTCCGCGCCTCGCTGCCAGGCTCGCGCCAGCTCCGGCAGATCGCCCTCGGGGATCGGTAGATCCAGCAGTTCCTCGATCTTCCCGAGCAGCGCCAGCGACGCCTTCGGGCAGGGAGTACCGGCGATGTAGTGGGGGATCGCGGACCAGATCGACACAGCTGGTACGCCGAGGGTGCCGCACTGGTCGGCGAAGACTCCGGTGATCCCCGTCGGCCCTTCGTACGTCGACGGTTCGAGGCTCCAGGCCGCCGTCAGCTCCGGGTCGGACGACGAGGCGCTCACCGGGATCGGGCGGGTGTGCGGGGAGTCCGCGAGCAGGGCGCCGAGGACGACCACGAGCTGGGCGTTGGACTCGTCGACCAGGGCGAGCAGTTCCTGGCTGAAGCTGCGCCAGCGCATGTTCGGTTCGATGCCGCGGATCAGCAGGATGTCGCGGTCGGTGTCGGTGGGACGGGCGACGAAGATCCGGGTGGTCGGCCAGGTCAGCCGGCGGACGCCGTCGGCGTCGAAGCCGACCGTCGGCCGGGTCACCTGGAAGTCGTAGTACTCCTCGGGATCGATGGCGGTGACGAGCTCGGCGTCCCACTCCTCGATCAGGTGGTCCACTGCGCCGGTGGCCGCCTCGGCGGCGTCGTTCCAGCCCGCGAACGCGGCGATCACGACCGGGTCCCTCAGGCTCGCGAGATCTACCACTCGCCACCCCCTGTCCTAGTCGTCTCTTCGGTCACTCCGGCACTGGCAGCACCGGGACTGCCAGCCTACGTCTCAGGGGCTGCCGACGCGCCGGGTTTCACGCCCAGCGGAATGTCCCGGAAGGGCAACAACCGGGCGGAGTACCGGGACCCGGCGTCGGGCGATCGGGAGGCTCAGGCGAGACTGGTGGGGCTGTCCGAGCCCGTTCCGCCGAACCGAGGAGCCGCAGTTGCACCCCGAACAGTCCACCGAGGCGCTGCTGGCGCACCCCGGCGAGACGAAGGATCCCCGATGACCTTGCAAGCGGTGCTGTGGGACATGGACGGCACGTTGGTCGACTCCGAGACGGTCTGGGCACGGGTGCAGATCGACCTGATGGCGTCACTCGGCGCCGAGTGGACCCTCGAGGACTGCATGACCCTGGTCGGCAGCGATCTGCGGGACGCGCTGAAGGTCTGGATGGCGCGGATCCCGGCCGGCACGATCACGCCGGACGAGCTGGCCGAGCGGATGTTCTCGCAGGTCATCGAGTCGCTCCGGCAGGAGGTCGAGTTCCGGCCGGGCGCGCTGGAGTTGCTGCAGGCGCTGAACAAGGAAGAGATCCCGTGCGCGCTGGTGTCGGCGTCGTTCCGGTTGATGATCGAGGCCGTTCTGACGCACGTGCCGGCCGGTCTGTTCGACGTGGTCGTCGCCGGTGACGAGGTGGTCAACGGCAAGCCGCACCCGGAGCCGTACCTGACCGCGGCGAAGGCGCTCGGCGTCGACCCGGCGAACTGCGTGGTGATCGAGGACTCGCTGACCGGGACCGAGGCCGGCACAGCGGCCGGGGCGTACGTGGTGTCGGTGCCGCAGTGGGTCGCCATTCCAGAGGCACCGCGCCGGCTGATCGTCAAGTCACTGGAACCGATCACCCCGGAGGCGCTGCGTCACCTGCTCCGCTGAGGCGCTACCTTTCTTGAGTGCCCGCGGGGGCGTGTCTGGGGACGAGAGGGTGGAAGTGGTGATGGTGGTGGGGCGTCGTCTGGTGGCGCTTGCCACGGCCGGCGTAGTGGCCGGTTCGATGGCGGCATGCGGAAAGTCCGGTAATCAGCCGGGGCAGGGGAACGAGACACCGAAGCAGTTGGTGATCCGGGCGGCGAGCACCGACAAGGTGACGTCGCTGGACCCGGCGGGCCCGTACGACGTGGGCTCGCGCACTCTGCTGTCGAACCTCTACCAGACCCTGCTGACGATGGCGCCGGGCAAACCGACCCCGGTCCCGGACGCCGCCGACTGCCAGTACGACGCACCGACGACGTACACCTGCAGCCTGAAGAGCGGGCTCACGTTCCCGAACGGCGACAAGCTGACCTCGTCGGACGTGAAGTTCAGCTTCGAGCGGATGCTGCGGCTGAAGGTGCCGGGCGGTGGGGCCGCGTTGTTCACGTCGGTCGCCTCGATCACCACGCCGGACGAGCTGACGGCCGTGTTCACGTTGAAGAAGCCGGACGCGCGGCTGCCGTACCTGCTCACCACCACGGCCGGTTCGATCGTGGACGAGCAGTTCTACCCGGCGGCGGAACTCCTGCCGGACAAGGCGATGGGCAGCGGGCCGTACCAGCTCGCCGCGTACCAGCCGGGCGCGTCCGCGAGCCTGACCAAGTTCAAGGGGTACCGCGGTCCGCGGGCGGCGCAGAACGACCGGGTCGAGCTGAGCATGCTCGCGGACCCGGCCGCGCTGAACCAGGCGATCAGTACCGGCAAGGTGGATCTCGCCTTCCACGGTCTCGGCGCGAGCGACCTGGAGAAGCTGCGCGAGGGCGACAAGTACCAGGTGGTCCAGGCGGCGTCGGCGGAGACCCGGTTCTTCTCGTTCCACTTCAAGTCCGCGAACGCGCGCAAACCCGCGGTCCGCCGGGCCGTCGCGCAGTTGCTGGACCGGCAGGCGATCGCCAAGAAGGTGTACGGCGACCAGGTGACCCCGCTGTACTCGCCGGTGCCGCCCGGGTTCGGCGGGCAGGCGGACGCGTTCCGGACGGAGTACAAGGATCCCAGCAAGGCCGCGGCGACCACGATCCTGCGCGGCGCGGGGATCACGACGCCGGTGCCGTTGACGCTCGGCTGGACCCCCACGCACTACGGCGCCGGCGCCAAGGCCGAGGTGGCCGAGGTGAAGCGGCAGCTGGACGCGTCCGGGCTGTTCCGGGTGACGTTGCGCAGCGTCGAGTGGCCCCGGTACCAGCAGCTGGCCAGGGCCGGCGCCTTTGACATTTATCACTCCGGCTGGATGCCGGACTACCCCGACTCCGACGCGTATCTGGTGCCGATCGTCCGCGAGGGCGGCGCCCTGCAGAACGGGTACCGCTCGCAGACGGCGAACAAGCTCGTCGACCAGGAGATCGCGGCGCAGAACCAGCTGGACCGCGAGCGGATCGTCGAGAACCTGCAGGCCGTGATCGCGCGGGACGCACCCCTGGTCCCGAGCTGGCAGAACCGGTTCACCGTGGTCGCCGGCCAGGACGTGGAGAACCTCGAGACGGCGCTCAGCCCGCTGTCGTTCGTGACCTTCTCGACCCTGAAGAAGTGACACTCGGCGAGGCGCCCACGACGGGTTGTGCGAGGACATGGTTTACTGCCGACTGTCCACGATACGGGACGATTTCCACAGCATCACGATCGGGCAACGCAGTACTTTCCGCGTTTGACTCCGGCCGGTTTCGGCGGCAGTTTTAGGCGGCAGCCATGCCGGTTTCGGCCGGTGACCACAACAAGTCAGGGGAACGCAGCGCGTGAGCACGCCACTCGAGGTCGAGCCCGGATCGTCGTCGGCGCAGCCGGAGGCTCTGCTCGAGGGCGCCGGCAAGATCGAGGGCCGGTCACTCTGGCAGATCTCGTGGACCCGGCTGAAGCGCGACAAGGTCGCCCTGGCCGGTGGCTTCGTCGTCGTCTTCCTGATCCTGGTCGCGGTCTTCGCCCCGCTGATCTGCAAGATCTTCGGGGTCACGCCGAACGAGTTCCACCAGGACCTCGTCGATCCGTCGCTGCAGACCTCGATCGCCAAGTGGAACGGGATCAGCTGGGACCACCCGTTCGGGATCGAGCCGGTGAACGGCCGCGACATCTTCGCCCGGATCGTCTACGGGGCCCGGATCTCGCTGCTGATCGCCTTCCTCGCCACCATCGTCTCGGTCGTGATCGGCACCGTGATGGGGATCGTCGCCGGCTACTTCGGCGGCTGGATCGACACCATCATCAGCCGGCTGATGGACATCTTCCTCGCCTTCCCGCTGGTGCTGTTCGCGCTGGCCCTGGTCGGTGCCATCCCGGACAAGCTGCTCGGCCTGCAGGGCGACTCACTGCGGGTCGCGCTGATCGTCTTCATCATCGGGTTCTTCAGCTGGCCCTACATCGGCCGGATCATCCGCGGCCAGACGCTGTCGCTGCGGGAGCGGGAGTTCGTCGACGCGGCCCGGAGTCTCGGCGCGCGACGTCCGTACATCCTCTTCACCGAGCTGCTGCCGAACCTGATCGCGCCGATCCTGGTGTACTCCACCCTGCTGATCCCCACGAACGTGTTGTTCGAGGCGGCGCTGTCCTACCTCGGTGTCGGTGTCCGGCCGCCGACGGCCAGCTGGGGCGACATGCTGTCGACCGCCGCGAACTGGTACCAGGTCGTTCCGCTGTACATGATCCCGCCCGGGTTGGCCATCTTCGTCACGGTGCTGGCCTTCAACCTGTTCGGTGACGGGCTGCGGGACGCCCTCGACCCCCGCTCGCGATAGGACTTCTCTCCAACCAGGGAGCCTGGCTCTCACGAATAAAGGGGTGCAACAAGATGAGATGGAATCGCATTACGACGGCTACCGCCGTCAGTGCGGCCGTCGCACTGAGCCTCGTGGCTTGCGGGGGCAACAGTGGCTCCGGCGGGTCCGGTGGCTCCGGCGGTGGCGGGAACACGGCCAAGGCGGAGTACGACGCGGCCGTCAAGGGGACGTACAACCCGAGCGACAAAAAGGGTGGCACGCTCCGGATGGCCATCACCGAGAACTGGGACTCCACCGACCCCGGTGACACCTACTACGGCCTGTCCTGGAACCTGGTCCGCAACTACGTGCGGCCGCTGATGGTCTTCAAGTCGGCCCCCGGCAAGGAGGGTGCGGAGGTCGTTCCGGACCTCGCCGAGGCCGCCGGTGTGCCGAGCGACGGCGCCAAGACGTGGACCTACAAGATCCGCAAGGGCGTCAAGTTCGAGGACGGCACCGAGGTCAAGGCCAAGGACGTCAAGTACGCGGTCGCCCGGTCGCTGGACAAGGCCACGCTGCCGAACGGCCCGACGTACTTCAACGACTTCCTGCTGGACGTGCCGAAGGGCTACAGCGTCTACAAGGACCCGACGATGGCCGGGATCGCCAAGGCCATCGAGACCCCGGACGATTACACCATCGTCTTCCACCTGAACAAGCCGTTCTCCGGTTTCGACTACTTCGCCCAGCTGCCGGCCACCGCACCGGTGCCGCAGGCGAAGGACAACGGGGCCAAGTACAAGCTGCACCCGATCTCGACCGGCCCGTACAAGTTCGAGAGCAACGACCCGAACAAGGGTCTGGCGCTGGTCCGCAATGACCAGTACGACCCGGCGTCCGACCCGAACTCGGGCCGCAAGGCGCTGCCGGACAAGATCACCGTCGCCTTCAACGTGAACGGCGCCGACATCGACAACCGGCTGCAGGCCGGTGACCTCGACGTCGACATCGCCGGTACCGGTGTGCTCGCGGAGACCCAGGCGAAGATCCTGGCGAACCCGCAGCTGAAGGCGAACGCGGACAACGTGCCCGCGCCGCGGCTGAACTTCACCGTCTTCAACGGCGAGGTCAAGCCGCTGGACAACATCGACTGCCGCAAGGCGATCCTGTACGCCGCCGACCACGAGGGCTACCAGCGTGCGTACGGTGGCCCGATCGGTGGTGACATCGCCACGAACATGATGCCGCCGCTGGTGACCGGGTCGCAGAAGTTCGACGACTACGGCTTCGAGCAGGACAAGAACGGCAACGTCGACAAGGCCAAGGCGGCGCTGGCCAAGTGCGGGATGCCGCAGGGCTTCAGCACCAATATCGCCTACCGGGCCGACCGGCCGAAGGAGAAGGCGGTCGCGGAGTCGCTGCAGCAGTCGCTGAAGCGGGTCGGCATCAACCTCACCCCGAAGGGCTTCCCGACGGGTGACTACACCAAGCTGTACGCCGGCAAGCCGGACTACGCCAAGGCGAACAGCCTCGGCCTGATCGTCTACAGCTGGGGTGCGGACTGGCCGGACGGCTTCGGCTTCATGAGCCAGATCGTCGACAGCCGGGTCATCCGCGCCACCGGTGGTAACACCAACCTCGGTGTCCGGATCCCCGAGGTCGACAAGATGATCGACCAGGCGCTGTCGGAGACCGACAAGGCCAAGCGTGAGCAGATCTGGGTCGACATCGACAAGAAGGTCATGGAGCAGGCCGCGGTGCTGCCGGGGATCTGGGCCAAGGGCCTGCTGTACCGCCCGGACACGCTGGCCAACGTGTACGTCAGCGACAGCCAGAACATGTACGACTACGCCGGCATCGGCCTGAAGTAGGCGGCAACTTCCTGAGTTGCCCTGACCACTCATGATTCGCCAGCAGAGGTAGGTGAAGGCTGAGGTGGCCGGGGGTCCCGAGGGACCGCCGGCCACCGTGCCGCGCAGGTGTTCGCATACATAGTCCGGCGGGTGATCGGAGCAGTGATCCTGCTCTTCATCGTCACCGCCGTCACGTTCTCGATCTTCTTCCTGGTACCGAAGCTCGGTGGTGCTTCGGCCGACGACCTCGCGTCGCGGTACGTGGGCAAGAGCGCCGGCCAGGAGCAGATTCACGAGACAGCGGTACGGCTCGGCTTCACCGATCCCATCTACGTGCAGTACGGGCGCTTCGTGAAGGGCCTGTTCGTCGGGCAGGAGTACAACTACGGCCCGGCGACGGAGCACTGCCCGGCGCCGTGCTTCGGCTACTCCTTCCTCACCCAGCAACCGGTCTGGCCCGACCTGGTCAGCCGAATACCGGTGACCGCCTCGCTGGCCTTCGGCGCCGCCTGTATCTGGCTGCTGGCCGGGGTCGGGACGGGCGTCATCTCCGCACTCAAACGGGGGTCGGTGCTGGACCGATCGATGATGTCGGTGGCGCTGGCGGGTGTCTCGCTGCCGATCTTCTTCACCGGTCTGCTCTCGCTGTCGATCTTCAGCTACGGCCTGGGCTGGACCGCCCAAGGTGGGACGAACCCGATGGACGCGTCGAACCCGGCGTGGTGGGCGTACGACCTGATCCTGCCGTGGGTGACGCTCGCCTTCCTGTACGCCGCGGCGTACGCGCGGCTCACCCGGGCGGGCATGCTCGAAACCATGAACGAGGACTTCGTCCGGACGGCCCGCGCGAAGGGCCTGACCGAACGGACCGTGGTGACGCGGCACGGCCTGCGAGCCGCGCTGACCCCGATCCTCACCATCTTCGGTCTGGACCTCGGGCTCCTGCTCGGTGGCGCGATCCTGACCGAGACGACCTTCTCGCTGCCCGGCATCGGGCAGTACGCCGTGATCGCGCTGCGGGCGAACGACCTGCCCAAGGTGCTCGGCGTGACGCTGGTCGCCGCGTTCTTCATCGTGATGGCGAACCTGATCGTCGATCTCCTGTACGCCGTCGTCGACCCGAGGGTGCGGATCCAGTGACCGAAGCAGCGAACGAGACCGTGCAGGACCAGCCACTGCGGATCGACCGCGGCGACGCGTTCCTCGACGTCCGCGACCTCCGCGTGCACTTCCCGACCGACGACGGCATCGTCAAGTCGGTGGACGGGCTGTCCTTCCAGCTCGAGCGCGGCAAGACGCTCGGCATCGTGGGGGAGTCCGGCTCCGGCAAGAGCGTGACCAGCCTGTCGATCATGGGGCTGCACCAGCGCGGCGCGGCCACCATCAGCGGCGAGATCCTGCTCGACGGCCAGGACCTGGTCTCGGCGACGCCGGAGGAGGTCCGCAAACTCCGCGGCAAGCGGATGGCGATGATCTTCCAGGACCCGCTGTCGGCGATGCACCCCTTCTACACGGTCGGCCGGCAGATCGTCGAGGCGTACCAGGTCCACAACGACGTCTCCAAGTCGGTCGCCCGCAAGCACGCGATCGAGATGCTCGACCGGGTCGGGATCCCGCAGCCGGACAAGCGCGTCGACGCGTACCCGCACGAGTTCTCCGGCGGGATGCGGCAGCGCGCGATGATCGCGATGGCGCTGTCCTGCGACCCGGACCTGCTGATCGCCGACGAGCCGACCACGGCGCTCGACGTGACCGTGCAGGCGCAGATCCTGGACCTGATCCGGGACCTGCAGAAGGAGTTCAACTCCGCGGTCATCATCATCACCCACGACCTCGGCGTGGTGGCCGAGCTGGCCGACGACATCCAGGTGATGTACGCCGGCCGCGCGATCGAGTACGGCACCGCCGAGGATATCTTCGACCGGCCGCAGCACCCGTACACCTGGGGGCTGCTCGGGTCGATGCCGCGGATCGACCGGGAACGCAGCGAGCGGCTGATCCCGATCAAGGGCACGCCGCCGAGCCTGATCAACGTGCCGAAGGGCTGCCCGTTCAACCCGCGCTGCAACTACGCCCACCTCAACAACGGCGCCAGCGAGACCGATCGGCCGGAACTGCTGGACATCGGCGGCGGCCACCGGGTCGCCTGCCACCTCTCCCCGCAGGAGCGTAAGAAAGCCTGGGAGACCGACATCTTGCCGAAGCTGTGAACGGGATCGACGGAGCGACGACTGTGACGACTGCCAATACCGAGGCCGGCCCGACCCGGGGCGCCACCGTGCCCGCGATGGGCGAGGAGCTGCTGTCGGTCCAGGGCCTGGTGAAGCACTTCCCGATCCGCAAGGGCCTGTTGCAGCGTCAGACCGGCGCGGTCCAGGCCGTCGACGGTCTCGACTTCAGCGTCAACCGCGGCGAGACCCTGTCGCTGGTCGGTGAGTCCGGCTGTGGCAAGACGACCACGGGCCGGCTGCTGACCCGGTTGCTGGAGCCGACCGCGGGCAAGATCGTCTTCGAGGGCCGGGACATCACCCACCTGTCCGAGGGCCGGATGCGGCCGATGCGGCGCGACGTCCAGATGATCTTCCAGGACCCGTACGGCTCGCTGAACCCGCGGCACACGGTCGGCAAGATCGTCGGCGCGCCGTTCAAGCTGCAGAACGTGAAGACCGAGCACGGCGTGAAGAAGGCCGTCCAGGGCCTGCTCGAGCTGGTCGGCCTGAGCCCTGAGCACTACAACCGGTACCCGCACGAGTTCTCCGGCGGTCAGCGGCAGCGGATCGGGATCGCCCGCACCCTGGCGCTGCGGCCGAAGCTGATCGTGGCCGACGAGCCGGTCTCCGCGCTGGACGTGTCGATCCAGGCCCAGGTGGTGAACCTGCTGGAGGATCTGCAGGAGGAGTTCGACCTCACCTACGTGATGATCGCGCACGACCTGTCCGTGGTCCGGCACGTCTCGGACCGGGTCGCGGTGATGTACCTCGGCAAGATCGTCGAGCTGGCCGACCGGGTCAGTCTGTACGAGAAGCCGATGCACCCGTACACGCTGGCGCTGCTCTCGGCCGTCCCGATCCCGGACACGGCCCGCAAGACCAAGCGCGAGCGGATCCGGCTCCAGGGCGACGTCCCGAGCCCGATCAACCCGCCGCCGGCCTGCCGCTTCCACACCCGCTGCTGGAAGGCGCAGGACCTCTGCAAGAAGGTCGAGCCGCCGCTGATCCAGCTCGCCCCGGGCCACCAGACCGCCTGCCACTTCCCGGAGAACGCCACCGAGGAGCAGGCCGCCGACGCCCTCAAGGCGGCGGAGACCGCCGGCAAGTAGGGCACCTGAGACGGCTCCGAGCACCGCCCGGACGAGTTTCTCCCGGGCGGTGCTGTGGTTCCCGGCGTCAGATGATGGTGGAGCGTGCCGCGAAGGCTGCGGCCGCCGGCGGTCCACCGGTCAGGATCGCCTCGATGTCGTCGGCGACCTCGGGCCGGTGCTCCCGGTAGAAGCCGAGCGCGAAGTCGAGGTTGAGGTCCGCCTCCGGCCGGTCGCCGAGCGCGAGCTGACTCACCCCGAGCCGGAAGCGGGCGTTGGCCTCCCGGCGGCGATCCGCGAGCTCCACCGCGATACTCAGGCCTTCCTCGTAGCTGCCGACCGCCTCCCGGTGCCGTCCGGCCAGGGCGAGGATCCAGCCGATCCAGACCTGCCCGTCCGAACAGTTGCCCACCTGTCCCAGCGCCTCCAGTTGCCGCAGGCCCTGCCGGGCTTCGTCGACGCCGAGTTCGGTCCGGCCGAGGCGGGCATGGGCCACGCCGAGATCGATCAACGTGTTGGCGACGTGGCGCGTGCTGCCGGACCGCTCGAGGTACTCGAGGGATTCTTTGGTGTACTCGACCTCTTCGTGATGGCGGCCCAGTTCGCCGTAGATCTCGGCGAGGCCGGCCAGCGAGAAGCTGATGCCACGGTCGTTGTCGAGCTTGCGGTTGATCGCGAGACCACGCTCGACGTAGGGGAGGGCTTCGTCGTACAGACGACGCCGCGTGAAGAGGCGGGCATGGTTGTTCGCGACCATGGACTGGCCGCGCAGGTCGCCGACCGCCTCGAAGCCGGCGGCCGCGGCCTCGAAGCGTTCGGACGCCTCGTCGTAGCGCGCCAACTCGGTCGCGGCGATGGCAGCGTCGGCCTGCAACTGCGCGCGGCTCCACGGCGCGATCGGCCGGTGGACCATCTGGTCGATCGCGTCGAGCCACTCGCCGAGGTGGCCGCGGGCGGTGAAATAGCCGAACAGGCCGATCAGCAGACCGGCGGTCGTCTCGGCGGTGTCCTCCCGCTGACCTGTCCGGTCGATCACCGCCAGGATGTTCGCCAGTTCGCGGTCGATCCAGTCCAGGCCGGCACCCGCTTCGGTGAAGGCGGGTCCGGTACTGCGCCAGTCCGGACCGGACCAGGCGAACCGGGCGCTCCCGGCGTCGGACAGTTCGCAGGCGCGCCAGCCGGCGGCCAGGTAGTAGGTCAGATAGCGGGCGAACGCGCTGTCCCGGCGCGCCGGATCGAGGTCGTCGGCGAGCTCGCGGGCGTACGTGCGGACGAGGTCGTGAAAGCGGTACCGGCCCGGATGCGGCGACTGCAGCAGGTGCAGGTCGACCAGGTACTCGAGGACGCGGTCGGCCGCTGCGTCGGAGGAGCCCAGCAGGGGAGCGGCTGTCTGGGCAGTGAGGTCGGGGCCGTCAGGGAGCGAGAGCAACGCGAAGGCATCGGCGGCAGCGAGGTCCTCCGGCCTCTCGCCGGCGGTGAGCTGGTCGATGGAGAAGGTGACGCTGGCGCGGACGTCGAGGTCGTCGGTGCCGAGAAGATCCAGGCGGCGGGACTCGTCGGCGAGGCGTAGGGCGAGGTCGTCGGCGGACCAGGCCGGGCGGCGCACCAGCCAGGCCGCGGCGATCGTGATGGCCAGCGGGAGGTGGCCGCACAGCTCCGCGATGCGCCGTACGGCGGGATCGTGGTCGTCCCGGCCGGTGATCGACGTGAACAACTCGACCGAGTCGTCGGGGGTCAGCGGATCGAGGTGGACATGCCGGCCGGCCTGCAGGGCGGTCAGCGTCCTGCGGCTGGTGACCAGGACGCCGCAGCCGGCACTGGCCGGAATCAGCGGCGTGACCTGACCGAGCTCGGCCGCGTTGTCGAGGACCAACAGCACCCGCCGGTCGGCGAAGCGGGTACGGAAGGTGGTCACCAGGTCTTCGAACCGAGCGGGTAGCTCGTCGGCGGGGAGCCCGGTCGACTCCAGGACGCGGGCCAGTGCGGTCGACGGCGCCAGCGGTTCGCCCGGTCCGAACCCGCGGAGGTCGAGGTGGACGACTCCGTCGGGATACCGGGCCGCCACCGCGTGGGCCACGACCAGCGCGAGCGAGGTCTTGCCGACACCGGGCATGCCCTGGATCGTGGCGATCGCCGGACTGCCCGGGGGACCTGACCGGTTCGTCAGCAACCCGGTCAGCTGGTCGAGGTGCTCGTCCCGGCCGACGAAGTTCGGCGTCGCCCCAGGCAACTGCAGCGGCGCGGTCCACAGCGGTCCGGGTGTCTCGGTGCTGTCGGTCGGGACCCTGCCCCGGGAGGCGATCTGCTCGAACGCCGTCCGTTCCGCCGGAGTCAGTTCGAAGGCGTCACCGAGTTTGTCGAGGGTCGTCCGCTGCGGGAAGCGCCGAACTCCTCGCTCGAGCATGCCGATCGCCTGGGGACTCACGCCCGCCAGCTCGGCCAGTCGTTCCTGGGTCAGGCCAAGAGCCAGTCGCCGGCTCCGCAGCAGCGCCGCGAATGTCTCGTCCACCGGCCAAGCATCTCGTGTCTCGGATCAGCCGGCGCCGCGGGTGGTCAGGAGCTGGTCGACCAGGTGCGCCGTCTCGGGGTCCAGCCGGGATCTGAGGGTGTCGAGGGCCTGGCTGGTCCTGGCCCGCGCGGTGGGCACCGAGCAGCCGAGGATCTGGGCCACTTCGGCGTCGGTGAGGCGCTCGTAGTAGCGCAGCACCAGGGCGGCCCGCTGGCGGGGTGGGAGGGACTGGACCTCGTCGCGGATCCAGCTGTCGGCGGCGACGTTGTCGTGGGCGGGGACGGCCGGGTGGCCGGCCCGGGTGCGGTCGGCGAACCAGGTCCGCGGGCGCCAGCGGCCGGCGGTGGCGGTGGTGATGGCCCGACGGGCGTACAACTCCGCACCGGCCGTGTCCGAATGACGACGCCAGGTCGCCTGGGTCCGCCCCAACGCGTCCCTGGTCAGCTCCTCGGCCTCGGTGTGGTCACCGGTGAGCAGATGTGCGTAGCGGTACAACGCCCGCTCCCGTCGGACCGCGAACTTCCTGAAATCGCCGTTCATCTCGTCCCTTCCCCCAGGCTCGTCCCGTAGACAGGACGCGCCGGGACCACCTTCCGGTTGCCGTTGCGGGCAACTTTTTTCCAGCGTCGGACCAGTGCCCCGAGAGGTCTTATGAGCGGGCGCGGAGTGTCGCGGCCCGGGACCGTCCGGCACCGTTCGACAATGTCGAACGACAAGCGTTGTGCCGCCTCGCAGACGCTCCTACATTCCAGTTCTCCGTGGTCGTCACGGGGTGGAAGGGAGGTCAAGCATGGCTACGACCGAGGCGGTCAAGGCGCGGACCCTTCTGGGGGAGTGTTCGGCCGAGTTCGCCGGAACGTTCATCCTGATCCTGTTCGGCGTCGGCGTGGTGGCCCAAGTGGTGGCCGGCGGCATCGGGGATCACGACTCGATCGCATGGGCCTGGGGTATCGGCGTGACCATGGGTGTGTACGTGTCAGCCCGGATCAGCGGTGCCCACATCAATCCCGCGGTGACGATCGCCCTGGCGGCGTTCCGCGGGTTCGCCTGGCGGAAGGTGCTGCCGTACATCGGTGCGCAGTTCCTCGGCGCGTTCGCGGCGGCACTGGTGGTCCGCTGGAACTACAACGAGGTGCTGACCAAGTTCGACCCCGATCTCGGAATCAAGAGTCAGGGCGTGTTCTCCACCCTGCCGGGCAACGGCAACGTGGAACTCGGGGTCGGGATGTGGGGCGGTCTGCTCGACCAGGTGATCGGTACCGCGATCCTCATGTTGGTCATCCTGGCCATCGTCGACCTGCGCAACACGGCTCCGGCCGCGAACCTCGGCCCGTTCCTGATCGGGCTGCTGGTGGTCGGGATCGGGATGGCCTGGGGCACCCTGGCCGGATACGCGATCAACCCGGCGCGTGACTTCGGGCCACGGTTGGCCTCCGCCATCACCGGCTACGGAGGGCAAGCCTTCAAGGACCAGTTCGGGGATCCCTATTTCTGGGTCCCGATCGTGGGACCGATCGTCGGGGCGCTCATCGGCGCGTTCCTCTACGACCTGCTGGTCGGCCGGCACCTGCCGGTCGGTGACGCGGACGAGGAGCCGGGCCGGGTCCCCGAGCCGGAGACCACAGCATGACCCGCCGCAGGACAGCGCAGTGTGAGGAGAGGAAGTTCCATGGCTGACTTCGTCGGTGCCGTCGACCAGGGCACCACGAGCACCCGATTCATGATCTTCGACCACTCCGGCAACGAGGTGGCGATCCACCAGCTGGAGCACGAGCAGATCCTGCCGCAGGCGGGCTGGGTCGAGCACAACCCGGTGGAGATCTGGGAGCGGACCAGCTCGGTGATCCGCACCGCGATGAACGCGAAAGGTCTGCAGTCGAGCGACCTGGCGGCGCTCGGGATCACCAACCAGCGTGAGACGGCCGTGGTCTGGAACAAGCGGACCGGCCGCCCCTACTACAACGCGATCGTCTGGCAGGACACCCGGACCGACCGGATCGCCTCCGCCCTGGAACGCGAGGGCAAGGGCGACGTGATCCGGCAGAAGGCCGGGCTGCCACCGGCGACGTACTTCTCGGCCGGCAAGGTCCAGTGGATCCTGGAGAACGTCGACGGGGTCCGCGAGGCCGCCGAGGCCGGTGACGCCGTGTTCGGCAACACCGACACCTGGCTGCTCTGGAACCTCACCGGCGGGACCGACGGCGGCGTCCACATCACCGATGTGACCAACGCCAGCCGGACGATGCTGATGAACCTGGAGACGCTCGACTGGGACGACGAGCTGATCTCGTTCTTCAACATCCCGCGGCAGATGCTGCCGGAGATCCGGCCGTCGTCGGATCCGAGCAAGTACGGCGAGACGCTGGCGAACGGCCCGATCGGCGGCGTGGTGCCGCTGACCGGTGACCTGGGCGACCAGCAGGCGGCCACCGTCGGGCAGGTCTGCTTCAACCCCGGCGAGGCCAAGAACACCTACGGCACCGGCAACTTCATGCTGCTGAACACCGGCACCGAGCTGGTCCGCTCGAAGGCGGGCCTGCTCACGACGATGTGCTACAAGTTCGGCGACGAGGCACCGGTGTACGCGCTGGAGGGCTCGATCGCGGTGACCGGGTCGGCCGTCCAGTGGCTGCGGGACCAGCTCGGCATCATCTCCGGCGCGGCGGAGACCGAGACGCTGGCCCGGCAGGTCGAGGACAACGGCGGCGTGTACTTCGTGCCGGCGTTCTCCGGGCTGTTCGCACCGTACTGGCGGTCCGACGCGCGCGGTGCGATCGTCGGGCTGTCCCGGTTCAACACCAACGCCCACCTGGCCCGAGCAACACTGGAAGCGATCTGCTACCAGAGCAAGGACGTCTCGGACGCGATGGAGAAGGACTCCGGCGTGAAGCTGGACGTGCTGAAGGTGGACGGTGGCATCACCGCCAACGAGCTCTGCATGCAGATGCAGGCCGACATCCTCGGCGTCCCGGTCAGCAAGCCGGTCGTCGCGGAGACCACGGCCCTCGGGGCGGCCTACGCGGCCGGCCTGGCGGTCGGGTTCTGGAACACCAAGGAAGAGCTGGTGCAGAACTGGAACGAGGCGAAGCGCTGGGAGCCACAGTGGAACGAGGACCAGCGCGCGAAGGGGTACGCGGGCTGGCAGAAGGCGGTCCAGCGCACCCTGGACTGGGTCGACGTCGACTGACGGCGACGGCCCGGCAACACGCAGTACGAGAACAACCGGAAGGAACAGCACAGTGGGTGTAGTGGCTCTGTCACCGCAGGCGAGGACCGAGGCCATCGACGCGATGGCGGACGGCCGGGAACTGGACGTCCTGGTGATCGGTGGCGGGGTGGTCGGCACCGGATCGGCGCTCGACGCCGCGACCCGGGGTCTGACCACGGGACTGCTGGAGGCCCGCGACTTCGCGAGTGGGACCTCCAGCCGGTCCAGCAAGCTGGTCCATGGCGGACTGCGGTATCTCGAGATGCTGGACTTCCGGCTGGTGCACGAGGCGTTGCAGGAGCGCGGTCTGCTCCTGCAGCGCCTGGCGCCGCACCTGGTCAAGCCGGTGCCCTTCCTGTACCCGCTGCAGCACCGCGGGTGGGAGCGGTTCTACGCGGGCGCCGGCGTGGCCCTGTACGACGGGATGGCGTTCAGCTCCGGCCACGGGGCCGGGCTGCCGATCCATCGGCACCTGACCCGGCGCGGGGCGATGCGGCTGGTCCCGAGCCTGAAGAAGTCCGCCCTGGTCGGCGCGATCCAGTACTACGACGCCCAGGTGGACGACGCCCGGCACACGATGGAGCTGGCCCGGACGGCCGCCTCCTACGGTGCCCACGTCGCGAACCGGGTGAAGGTGACCGGGTTCGTCCGGCAGGGCGAGCGGGTCACCGGGGTCCAGGCCAAGGACCTGGAGAGCGGCCGTGAGTTCGAGATCCGGGCCAAGCAGGTCGTGAACGCGACCGGGGTCTGGACCGACGAGACGCAGGCGATGGTGGGCGAACGCGGGCAGTACCACGTCCGCGCGTCGAAGGGCATCCACCTGGTGGTGCCGAAGGACCGGATCCAGTCCAGCAGCGGGATGATCCTGCGGACCGAGAAGTCCGTGCTGTTCATCATCCCGTGGGGCCGGCACTGGCTGATCGGGACCACCGACACCGACTGGCACCTGGACAAGGCCCACCCGGCCGCGACCAGCAAGGACATCGAGTACCTGCTCGACCACGTGAACGCGGTGCTGACCACGCCGCTGACCCGCGAGGACGTGGAGGGCGTGTACGCCGGACTGCGGCCGCTGCTGGCAGGGGAGTCGGAGAGCACCTCCAAGCTGTCCCGCGAGCACGTCGTCGCGCACGCGGCCCCCGGGCTTGTGGTGGTGGCCGGCGGCAAGTACACGACGTACCGGGTGATGGCCAAGGACGCGATCGACGCGGCCGCGAACGCGCTGGACGGGCGGGTGCCGAAGTCGGTCACCAAGAACCTCCCGCTGGTCGGCGCCGACGGGTACCACGCGCTGTGGAACCAGCGGCACCTGATCGCGCAGCGGTCGGGCCTGCACGTGGCCCGGATCGAGCATCTGCTGAACCGGTACGGCGCCCTGGTCGAGGAGGTGCTCGACCTGGTCGAGGAGGACCCGTCGCTCGGCGAGCAGCTGCCCGGCGCGCAGGACTACCTGAAGGCCGAGATCGTCTACGCGGCCCGGGCCGAGGGCGCCCGGCACCTGGACGACGCGCTGGCAAGGCGGACCCGGATCTCGATCGAGGCCTGGGACCGCGGGGTCGGGACGGCCGAGGCGGCCGCAAGGCTGATGGCCCCGGTGCTCGGCTGGGACGAGCAGACGATCGAGCGCGAGGTGTCGTACTACCTGCGCCGGGTCCAGTCCGAGCGCGACTCCCAGGACCAGCCCGACGACGAGTCGGCCGACAAGGTCCGGCTGGAAGCGCCGGACATCGTCTCACCGATCTGAGCAGCTCCTGGTCGCGGCGCCGTGAGGTCCCGCGACCAGGAGCTGCGGGCAACTACTGGTCCGGGCGGATCCAGCCGAAGGTGCGTTCGACGGCGGACTGCCAGTTCGCGTACTCGCTGGTCCGCCGGTCGTCCTCCATGTGCGGCACCCACTGGCCGGCCCGGTGCCAGTTGCTCCGCAGACCCTGCAGGTCGGGCCAGTAGCCGACGGCCAGGCCGGCCGCGTACGCCGCGCCGAGGGAGACCGTCTCGGTCACCATCGGCCGGACCACGGGGACGTCGAGCAGGTCGGCGAGGAACTGCATCAGCAGGTTGTTCGCGGTCATCCCGCCGTCCACCTTGAGCGCGGTCAGCGCGATCCCCGAGTCCGCGTTCATCGCGTTCACCACCTCGAGCGTCTGGAACCCGGTCGCCTCCAGCACCGCCCGGGCCAGGTGCCCCTTGGTGATGTACGACGTGAGCCCCGCGATCACGCCGCGCGCCTCGCTCCGCCAGTGCGGCGCGAACAACCCGGAGAACGCGGGCACGATGTACGCCCCGCCGTTGTCCTCCACGGTCCGCGCCAGCGTCTCGATCTCGGCCGCGGTGTGGATCAGGCCGAGCCCGTCGCGGAACCACTGCACCAGCGAGCCGGTCACCGCCATCGACCCCTCCAGCGCGTACGCCGCGGGTTGCGGGCCGATCTGGTACGCGACAGTGGTGAGCATGCCGTGCGTCGACCGGACGATCTCCTTGCCCGTGTTGAGCAGCAGGAACGACCCGGTGCCGTACGTGCACTTCGCCTCGCCGGGACTGAAACAGGTCTGGCCGAACAGCGCCGCCTGCTGGTCGCCGAGCGCGGCCCCGATCCGTACTCCCGGCAGTACCTCGGTCGCCGTCGCGAACACGCCGGACGACGGCCGGATCTCCGGCAGCACGGTCTTCGGGACGCCGAACGCGTCCAGCAGGGTGTCGTCCCACTCCAGCGTCTCGATGTTCATCAGCATCGTCCGGCTGGCGTTCGTCACGTCGGTCACGTGCAGTCCGCCGGCCGGGCCGCCGGTGAAGTTCCAGATCAGCCAGCTCTCCATCGTGCCGAACAGGACCTCGCCGCGTTCCGCCCGGGCGTGCAGCCCGGGGGTGTGGTCGAGCATCCAGCGCAACCGCGGTGCCGAGAAGTACGTAGTCAACGGCAAGCCGCACAGATCGGCGTACCGGTCGACCCCCTCGTCGCCGGCCAGTTCGGTGATCAGCCGGTCGGTCCGGGTGTCCTGCCAGACCACCGCGTGCCCGATCGGCTGCCCGGTCCGGCGGTCCCAGAGCAGACTGGTCTCCCGCTGGTTGGTGATGCCGATGGCAACGATCTGGCCCGGATCGGCGCCGATCTGGCGCACCGCGGCCGGGACCACCCGGGTGACGTTGCGCCAGATCTCCTCCGCGTCGTGCTCGACCCAGCCGGGTTTCGGAAAATGCTGCTTGTGCTCGCGCTGGGCCACCGAGACGAGCCGGCCGCGCCGGTCGAACAGGATGCACCTGGTCGAATTCGTCCCCTGGTCCACCGCCGCTACGAACTGTTCTGCCATCAGGCGTCCTCCCCGCCACCTTGGCTGATCCTGCTGACCCGTGGTTTCCCACGCCCCCTGAGTGGTCCGGCCGTCAACGGTCCTCCCGCAGGTCCCGGCCGATCGCCTCGGCAGCGGCGCGCACCATGGTGACCAGGTCGGCACGGTGCCGCAGCCGGCTGTCGCAGATCCGTTCGATCCGGCCGGTCAGCCCGACCGCCCCGACCACCAGTCCACCCAGCCCGCGGATCGGCGCCGCGATCCCCGCCAGTTCCACGGTGTGCTCCTCGAACTCCCCGGCCCACCCCTTCGTCCGGACCGCGGCCAGCTCTTCGGCCAGCCGGGCCGGATCCACGATCGTCCTGGTCGTGAACGCTTCCAGTCTGCGCGGTTTCGCGGCTCCGCTGGTATCGAAAGCCAGCACGGCTTTGCCGAGCGCGCACGCGTGCGGCGGCAACGTGGTCCCGACGTCCAGGTTCTGGTCGCTGTCGTCGGGGCGGAACACGTGGTGCACGACCACGACCTTGCCCTCGACCAGCCGGCCCACCCGGACCACCTCGCCGCTGCGGGACGCGAGCGAGTCGGCCCAGTTGATCGCCCGGCTGCGCAGCTCGTTCGGATCCAGGTACGTCTCACCGAGCCGGCCGAAGGCGTCGCTCAGGTGGTAATGCGCCCCGCTGTGGTCCTGCTCGACGAACCCGACCTGGTGCAACGTGCGCAGGATCCCGTGCACGGTCGGCTTCGGCAGGCCGAGAGCGTTGCCCAGATCGGCGACCCCGAGGCCGTTCTGGGCAGCGGCGAGCAGACGCAGCACTGCGGCAGCTCGCTCGATCGACTGGACGCTGCCCGGCACACCGGCAGGCTACCGGTCAATGCCGGTTTGGGGACCCTCTCACCAGGTTGCGGTTGGGCCAAGCGGACGCTGCGCAGCCACGGCATCACTCCCTGACGCTTCCCGCGCCGGGCCGGTTCATTCGGTGGAGATCGCCCGGAGGACGTCGAGGCGGGCCGCGCGGCGGGACGGCCAGATGGCGGCGAGTACGCCGACGGCCGCGGCGACCAGGACCGCGAGCAGCAGCTGGAGCACCGGGATGTCGAGGACAGCGAGACCGTCGTCGGACATCACCTTCTGCACCATCGAGCCGAACAGCACCCCGATCACCAGGCCGAGCAGCGCCCCGAGCACCGCGATCGCGATCGACTCCACCTGGAGCATCCGGCGCAGCTGCGGCCCGTCCATCCCGATCGCGCGGAGCAGCCCGATCTCCCGGGTCCGCTCGACCACGCCCAGCGCCAGCGTGTTGACGATGCCGAGCAGCGCGATCAGGATCGCCAGTCCGAGCAACGCGCCGACGACGCCGAGGATCGCGTTGATCGGCGCGCGTTCGCCCGCGGCGTACGCCTGCTGGTCGCGGACGAGCAACGACGGGTAGTCCGTCAGCCGGTCGAGCACGGCCTGCCGGACCTGGCCGAGATCGGTGCCTTCGGCAACGTCGACGTACAGGGTCCGGTCGGTGCCGGGGCCACCGATCTCGGCGAAGGTGCCGAGGGAGACCAGGACGGCGTCCACCTGCCGGTTCGTCGCGATCACGGCGCCGACCGGCAGCGACCGGGTGCCGCTGGTGGTGGTCAGCTCGAGCTTGCCGCCGACGGACAGCTTGAGCTCGTTGGCCAGGTTGCGGGGGACGACCACCTCGCCCTGGCCGAGGCGGTCGACGCTGCCCTCGTCGACGGCGACCGTGATCGGGCCCTTCAGCGTGTCGTCCGAGACCCCGGACACGGCGACCGGGGTCTTGCCGGCCCTGGCCGGGAGCTGGCGGATCCGGTGCACGCCCGCGATGCCCGGGACGGCGGCGATCCGGTCGCCGACCTGGGGGCTGAAGCCGCCGCCGCCCTCGTTCACGACGACGAACTCGGCGGTCCCGATCGCGTCCGAGATGCCCTTGTCCACCGAGGCTTTCGCCGACGCCGCGATCACCACGAGCCCGCTGACCAGCGCGAGCGAGATCATCAGCGCCGAGGCGGTGGCCGAGGTCCGGCGGGGATTGCGCTCGGCGTTGCGCCGGCCCAGCGTCACCGGGGCCCTCCGGCCGAACGGGGCCATCAGCCAGCGGACGGCGTACCGGCTGATCAAGGGGCTGATCAGGACGATCCCGAGCAGGGTGAGCGCCGCTCCGAACGCGAGCAGGACGGTCCCGGGAAGTCCGCGGGCCGCCAAGGCGATGGCGATCAGCATGAGCGCCATCAGCAGCAGGAAGCCGCCGAGGACGAGCCGGACCACGAGGGACCGTTCGGGGACGGTGTGGTCCTCGCGCATCGCGGCGACCGGTGGGAGCTTGCCCGCCCGCCGAGCCGCCGGGTACGCCGCGGCCAGGGTGATGCCGATGCCGAGGACGTAGCTCGCGATGACGGTGGCCGCGCCGATCTGCAGGTTCGCGGACGGGATGGCGAGGTCGAGGGTCTGGTAGAAGAGCTGGATACCGCCGGCGACCGCGATCCCGAGGACGAGGCCGGCCGTCGAGCCGACGGCGCCGATCACCACGGCCTCGGCGAGCACGGTCCCGGTGACCTGGGACCGGGAGGCGCCGATCGCGCGGAGCATGGCCAGCTCGCGGGACCTTTGCGCGACCACCATCGCGAACGTGTTGACGATCAGGAACGCGCCGACGAACAAGGCCAGCGCGGCGAAGAGGATCAGGACGGTGCTGAAGCCGCCGAAGACGTCGTCGAGCGCGTTCTTCCCGTCGGCGGAGACCTGGGCCGCGGTCCGCACGGTGTACGGGCCGGAGCCCAGCTCGTTCGCGACCGCCTGACGGACCGCCTCGTGGTCCTGGCCGGGCTGCACCGAGACGGCGATCGACGTCCAGCCGGCCTTGCCGAGGAGCAGGAGCTGGGCGCTCGCCGGATCGAAGGCGACCAGCGGTGCCCCCGCGGCCTCGCCGGCCAGGGCCGGTGTGGTGATCGCGGTCAGGGTCGCCGTCACCGACTTGGCCGGGGTGACGATCTTGACCTCCTGGCCGAGCTCGTACCCCTCCCGGCGCGCGGTGGTCTGGTCGAGCGAGACCTGACCCTGACCCCACGGCGGCTTGCCCTGGACGACCGTGAACGGTGCGCCGGCCTGGTCGTGCGGCCAGCTCGCCGCGTACGCCTGCAGGCCGTAGTTCTCGATCGGCTTGCCGTCCTTGCCGAGGATCTCGATGCCCGGCAGCAGCAGCTGGGCGTCCGCGCTCGCCACCCCGGGCACCGTGGCGATCCGGTGCGCGATGTCACTGGTCAGGGTTGCTGTGCGGCCGTCCTCGGTACCCGGGTCGTTCGGGCCGGGCGCGGTGGTCACAGTGAGGTCGGCGGTACTGCCGGCGAAGTTCTTCTTCAGGGCCGCGGAGAGCGTGTCGGTGAAGATCATCGCGCCGCTGACGAACCCGATCCCGAGCAGGACGGCGACCGTGCACAGCACGAACCGCAGCCGGTGGGCCAGCACCGAGCGGAGGCCCAGCTTGAGCATCAGGCAGTCCCGTCCAGCTGCTTCATCAGCTCCAGCACGGACTCGGCGGTCGGGTCGACCAGCTCGGACCGGACCCGCCCATCGGCGAGGAACAGCACCCGGTCCGCGTAGGCCGCGGCGGTCGGGTCGTGGGTCACCATCACCACGGTCTGGCCGAACTCGCGGACCGAGCGATGCAGGAAGCCGAGCACGTCCGCGGACGCCTTGGAGTCGAGGTTGCCGGTCGGCTCGTCGGCGAACACCACGTCCGGCCGGGAGACCAGGGCCCGTGCACACGCGACCCGCTGCTGCTGCCCGCCGGACAGCTCGGCCGGCTTGTGCCGGAGCCGGTCCGCCAGGCCGACGGTCGCGATCACGGTGTCGAGCCAGGCCTGGTCCGGCTTGCGGCCGGCCAGGTCGAGGGGGAGGGTGATGTTCTCCAGCGCGGTCAGGGTCGGGACCAGGTTGAACGCCTGGAAGACGAAGCCGATCCGGTCCCGGCGCAGATGCGTCAGCGACCGCTCGTCCAGCCGGGTGAGATCGGTGTCGCCGAGCAGTACCTGGCCGCCGGTCGGCCGGTCCAGGCCGGCCAGGCAGTGCAGCAGCGTCGACTTCCCGGACCCGGAGGGGCCCATCACCGCGGTGAACCGGCCGCGGCCGAGCTCGACGTCGACGCCGGCGAGCGCGTCGATCCGGGTCTCGCCGCTGCCGTAACTGCGGACCAGTCCGAGGGTCCTGATCGCCACCGCCTGGTCGACGAGTATCGGGCCGGCCTGGTCGCCGGGCACTGGTTCCGCGGTCATGGGCTGAACGCTATCCGCCCCAAGGTGCGCCGACCCCGCCGAGGTCCAGTCCACGTCCCGGCCGGTTCAGGACCGGCCGGGTCCCTGCAGGCGCTGATGCTCAGGCGTCGATGACGACCGGGATGACGACCGGGCGGCGGTGCCAGTGCCGGTGGGTCCAGTGGCCGACCGCGCGACCGACCAGCTGCTCCAGCTGGACCGCGTCGCCGATCGCCTCGGACGCCGCCTTGCGCAGCGCGTCCTCGATGACCGGAACGAGCGGCTTGAAGGTGGTGTCGTCGTGGACGAACCCGCGGGCCAGAAAGTCCGGCGGCTCGGCCAGCTTGCCGGTGTGCGCGTCGACGATCAGGACGACGGTGACGACGCCCTCCTGGCCGAGCGTGCGCCGGTCCTTGAGGTTCGCCTCGGTGACGCCGCCGACCGTCATCGCGTCGACGTACACGTACCCCGCGTCGACCTTGCCGGTGATCTTCGCCCGGCCCTTGTGCAGGTCGACCACGACGCCGTCCTCGGCGATGATCGCCCGGTCCGCCGGCAGGCCGGTGTTGATCGCGAGGGCCGCGTTCGCCTTGAGGTGCCGGAACTCGCCGTGCACCGGCATCACGTTGCGCGGCTTGACCAGGTTGTAGCAGTACACCAGCTCGCCGGCGCTGGCGTGGCCGGAGACGTGCACCTTGGCGTTGCCCTTGTGGACGACGTTCGCGCCCCAGCGGATCAGGCCGTTGATCACCGCGTAGATCGCGTTCTCGTTGCCCGGGATCAGCGAGCTGGCCATCAGGACCGTGTCGCCCTCGCCGATCCGGATCATGTGGTCGCGGTTCGCCATCCGGGACAGCGCGGCCATCGGCTCGCCCTGGGACCCGGTGCAGACCAGCGTGACCTTGTGGTCCGGCAGCTGCTCGAGCTCCTTGAGGTCGACGATCAGCCCCTTCGGCACGCTCAGGTACCCCAGGTCGCGGGCGATGCCCATGTTGCGCACCATCGAGCGGCCGACGAAGGCCACCTTCCGGCCGCCCGCCTTGGCCGCGTCCAGCACCTGCTGGATCCGGTGCACGTGGCTGGCGAAGCTGGACACGATGATGCGGCCGGGCGCGGTCCGGAAGACGGCCTCGATGGCCGGGCCGAGGTCCTTCTCCGCGGTGGTGAACCCGGGCACGTCGGCGTTCGTCGAGTCGGTCAGGAACAGGTCCACGCCCTCCTCGCCGAGCCGGGCGAACCCGCGCAGGTCGGTGAGCCGGCGGTCCAGCGGGAACTGGTCCATCTTGAAGTCGCCGGTGTGCAGGGCCAGGCCCGCCCGGGTCCGGATCGCGACCGCGAGGCCGTCCGGGATCGAGTGGTTGACGGCGAGGAACTCCAGGTCGAACGGGCCGGCCTTGCGCCGGTCGCCCTCCTTGACCTCGACGGTCTGCGGCTTGAGCCGGTGTTCCTTGAGCTTGGAGGTGATGAACGCGAGCGTCAGCTTGGAGCCGATCAGCGGGATGTCGCCGCGCTCCTTCAGCAGGTACGGCACGCCGCCGATGTGGTCCTCGTGGCCGTGCGTCAGCACGATCGCCTCGACCTGGTCGAGCCGGTCCCGGATCCAGCTGAAGTCGGGCAGGATCACGTCGACGCCGGGCTGGTGCTCCTCGGGGAACAGCACGCCACAGTCCACCACCAGCAGCTTGCCGCGGTGCTCGAACACGGTCATGTTGCGGCCGATCTCGCCGAGACCGCCGAGCGCCACCACCCGCAGGGCGTCGTCGGGAAGGCGGGGCGGCTGACCGAGCTCAGGATGCGGATGACTCATAGGGCGGACGTTATCCGAGACAACCGGTTGGGTTCCGCATCGACCTGGCTCCACGCGGTGTGACCGATCCCTCAACGCCGCGTCGCCACATCTCGCCCACCCCTGTGATCAGCCGTCGACGCCGACCAGATCGACCCCGGCGGACTCGTGCGCGACCTCTTCGACGGAGCGGGTCGGCAGCGGCGGGGGAGTACCGCCCCAGGCCGGGCAGATCGCCTTGTGGTCGCACCAGTCGCAGAGCGGACCGGGGCTGGGCCGCCAGTCGCCGGACTCCAGCGCGCGGGTGATCGCCGTCCAGAGCGCCGAGATCTTCCGCTCGCAGGCGCGCAGGTCGGCCTCGTCCGGCACGTACCGGACGATCTCGCCGTTGCCGAGGTAGACCAGCTGCAGCATCGCCGGGACGACGCCCCGCAGCCGCCACAGCACCAGCGCGTAGAACTTCATCTGGAACAGCGCCTTCGCCTCGAAGAACTCCGACGGCGAGCGCCCGGTCTTGTAGTCGACCACCCGGATCTCGCCGGTCGGCGCCACGTCCAGCCGGTCGACGTACCCGCGCAGGACCAGGCCGGAGTCGAGTGCGGTCTCGACGTACAGCTCGCGCTCGGCCGGCTCCAGCGCGTTCGGGTCCTCGAGGGTGAAGTACTTGCCGAGCAACTGGTGGGCCTCGGCGAGCCACTTGGCCAGCTCCGCGCCGTCGGCGTCCTCGGCGAACAACTCGGCGACCTCGGGCTCGTCGGCGAGCAGCTGCTGCCACTGCGGCTCCAACATCCGGGCGGCCTCGTCGAGCGTGCGCTGCCCGCGCGGCAGGTCGTACAGCCGCTCCAGCACGGCGTGCACGACGGTGCCGCGGACGGCGGCCGACGACGGCTTCTCGGGCAGCCGGTCGATCACGCGGAACCTGTACTTGAGCGGGCAGCTCATGAAATCGGCCGCACGGGACGGCGACAGCGCCCCCTGCGGGTGACGGTGCACGTCGGGCTCGGCTGCAACGCTCATGTCCGAAACCCTAGGGGAGACCGCCGACACTTCGCTCGACCGCCACCCGGACCTGTGGACAACGCCGGTTCCCAGCTCACAGCGAACTCCCAGCGGACTTTCGGGGAACCATCGGCCGGGCTCGACACGCTGGACACACCAGCAATGACAAGGAGAGCGCCATGGCAGTCCCGCACGAGCACGACCTCGGCCTGGAGTACGACCTCGCCACCCTCCGCCGGCGGAACGTCCTGCGTCTCTTCGCGGGCGCGGGCCTGGTCGCCCTGGCCGGCTGCGCGGCGGACGACGCGACCTCGGGGAGTACGGCCGGCACCTCGCCGACCACCTCCGGTACGCCGACCACGTCCGGTACCCCGAGTACCGGGGCCGTCTCGTGTGTCGAGGAGATCCCCGAGGAGACGGCCGGGCCGTACCCGGGCGACGGGTCGAACGGTCCCAACGTCCTGACCGAGTCCGGCATCGTCCGGAGCGACCTGACCAAGTCGTTCGGATCCGCGAGCGGCGTCGCCGAGGGTGTCCCGCTCACGGTCGAGCTCGTCGTCCAGGACGCCGCCAGGTGCACCCCGTTGGAAGGCGCCGCGGTCTATCTGTGGCACTGCGACGCCAAGGGCCGGTACTCGCTGTACGACGACGAGATCGCGTCCGAGAACTACCTGCGCGGCGTCCAGGCGGCGGACGCGGACGGCAAGGTCACGTTCACCTCGATCTACCCGGCGGCGTACAGCGGGCGGTGGCCGCACATCCACTTCGAGGTGTACTCGTCGCTGTCCGAGGCGACCGCGGCCGGCAAGATCAGCGCGACCTCCCAGCTCGCGTTCCCGGCCGAGCCGTGCCAGGCCGTCTACGCGACCAGCGGGTACGACGGGAGTACCGAGAACCTCGCCCGGACCTCGCTGACCAGCGACATGGTGTTCGGCGACGACGGCGGTACCCGTCAGCTCGCGACCGTCACGGGGAGTGTCGAGCAGGGCTACTCGGCCCGGCTCACCGTGGCCGTGTAGCGCGGAGTTACCACGGGACCGATAGCGTTGGCCTCGATGTCAGAGTCGCGCGATCCGCACAGCCCAGCCCAGCCCGCCGGCCCACCGCCCGGCACCTGGGTACTCGGTCGTGTCCGGGGAATCCAGTTGACCATGCGGTTCACGTGGCTACCGGTGGCGGTGCTGCTGGCGATCGGGTTCTCCACGATCATCGCCCAGCAGTTCCCGTACCTGGCCGGTGGCTGGCGGTACTTCGCGTCGTTCGCGTTCGTCGTCGCGTTCACCGTGTCGGTGCTGCTGCACGAGCTCGCGCACGCGTTGATGGCGCTGAAGTTCAAGATCTCGGTCACGGAGATCAACCTCGGCTTCTTCGCGGCCGGCACCCACATCGAGGGGGAGCGCAAGTCGCCGCTGGAGGAGTTCGCGGTCTCGGTCGTCGGGCCGATCGCGTCGCTCCTGGTCGGCGGCCTGGCGTACGCCGGCTCGCGGGCGCTGGACGAGGGCGTCACCTACGCCGTGGTCCTGCAGCTCGCGATCGCGAACCTGATCGTCGGCGTGACCAACCTGCTGCCCGGCCTGCCGCTGGACGGTGGCTGGGTGCTGCGGGCCGTGGTCTGGAAGTTCAGCGGCAACATGCACACCGGCACCATCGCGGCCGCCTGGGCCGGCCGGCTGATCGCGATCGCCGTGCTCGCCGCGCCGGTGCTGCTGGAGGAGTTCTTCGACCGGCAACCGACGGTCATCGACTTCGTCATCGCGCTCGCCGTCGGCTTCTTCCTCTGGATGGGCTCCACCGCCTCGCTGATGCAGGCCCGGCTGAAGCGCAAGCTGCCGGCCCTGCAGGTCCGGACGCTGGCCCGCCGGGCGATCGCCGTGCACGCCACCACCCCGGTCTCCGAGGCCGTCCGGCTGGCCGCCGAGGCACACGCCGGCGCCGTCGTGGTGATCGACGGCGAAGGCAAGCCGCACGCCCTGGTCAAGGAGTCCGCCGTCACCTCGATCGCGCCGAACCAGCGGCCGTGGACCAACGTCGGCGAGGTGGCCACCCGGATCGGCGCCGGCCACATCATCGGGGTCAACGACACCGGCGAGGAGATCCTCTCCACACTCCGCGAGAACCCGTCCTCGGAGTACCTCGTCCTCGACCAGCAGGGCAAGGTGTACGGCGTCCTCGCGACCGCCGACATCGAGCGCGCCTTCCGGGCCCGCTGACGCCGGACCGGCCGCCCGCTCGGCCCGTACTCCGCGCGCACGGAACTGTCGGTGCGAACAAGTAGGGTGAGCGGTCTTATGGGCGATGTACGTGAGTTTCCTGATCAGGCGTTCTCCGGGGTCCACCACGGGCCGTTGCAGCCGGGCGAGTGGATCACGCTGTCCGACTCCAAGGGGCGCCGGCACTCGGTGCTGCTGGAGCGCGGCAAGATCTTCCACACCACCAAGGGCGGGATCGCCCACGACGACCTGATCGACGGTCCCGACGCCGTCACCATCAAGTCCAAGGGCGGCGTCGAGTACCTCGCGCTGCGGCCGCTGATGGCCGACTACTCGGTCTCGATGCCGCGCGGTGCCGCGGTGATCTACCCGAAGGACACCGCCCAGATCGTCACCATGGCCGACGTCTTCCCGGGCGCCAAGGTGGTCGAGGCGGGGGCCGGGTCGGGTGCGTTGACGACGGCGCTGCTGCGGGCGGTCGGGATCCACGGCGAGGTGGTCTCGTTCGAGCGGCGGGAGGACTTCGCCGAGGTCGCCCGGAAGAACGTCACCGGCTTCTTCGGCGGCGAGCACCCGGCCTGGCGGCTCGAGGTCGGCGACCTGGTCGAGAAGCTGGCCGAGACCGACGTGGACCGCATCATCCTCGACATGCTGGCGCCGTGGGAGTGCGTGGACGCGGCCGCCGAGGCGTTGTCGCCGGGCGGTGTGTTCTGCGCGTACGTGGCGACCACGACCCAGCTGAGCCGGGTGGTGGAGACGTTGCGGGCGCACGGCGAGTTCACCGAGCCGCGGGCCTGGGAGTCGCTGATCCGGGACTGGCACGTCGAAGGTCTGGCGGTCCGGCCGGGCCACCGGATGCAGGGCCACACCGCGTTCCTGGTGACGGCGCGCCGGATGGCTCCGGGCTTCCGGGCACCGCTGAAGAAACGCCGTCCGGCGCCCGGGGCGTACGGCGACGACTATTCCGGCCCGCGCCGGTCCGAAACAGCCGGAGACACGCCTTCGGCAAGCACCCCATCCGCAACCGACACGTGATGGGATTCAGCTTGCCCGGCGAGGTTTTCTGGGTAAGGTCCATAGGGTCGAGCCCCACATGGTGAGGTGATGATCGTGGCTGGAGACGAGAGTCCTACCGCGGCAGAGCTGCGCAACCAGGTCCGGTACCTGGAAGCCGAGGTCGCAGCGCTGCGGCGTCGATTGCTGGAGCATCCGGCGGACAGCCGGTCGCTCGAGAGCAGGCTGTCCGAAACCCAAGCGTCCTTGGCGAGCGTGACCGCGCAGAACGAACGACTGGCGGAGACGTTGCGCGAGGCCCGAGAGAAGATCATCGCCCTCAAGGAAGAGGTCGACCGGCTGGCCCAACCGCCGTCCGGATTCGGGACCTTCCTGGGCCGCAACGAGGACGACACGCTGGACGTGTTCACCGGGGGCCGCAAGCTCCGGGTCGCTGCGAGCCCCTCGGTCGACCTGGACGGGCTGCGGCTCGGCCAGGAACTGATGCTGAACGAGGCGCTGAACGTCGTCGAGGCCTGCGAGTTCGAGGTCGTCGGTGACGTGGTGATGCTGAAGGAGCTGCTGGCCGACGGCGAGCGGGCACTGGTCATCGCGCAGGCCGACGAGGAACGGGTCGTCCGGCTCGCCTCGCCGCTGCTCGACGTGCCGCTGCGCGCCGGCGACTCGCTGCTGCTGGAGCCCCGCTCCGGCTATGTCTACGAGAAGATCCCGAAGTCCGAGGTCGAGGAGCTGATCCTCGAAGAGGTGCCGGACATCGACTACACCCATATCGGTGGTCTGGGCGGCCAGATCGACCAGATCCGGGACGCGGTCGAGCTGCCGTACCTGCACAAGGACCTGTTCCTGGAGCACGAGCTCAAGCCGCCGAAGGGTGTGCTGCTCTACGGCCCGCCCGGCTGCGGCAAGACGCTGATCGCGAAAGCGGTGGCGAACTCGCTGGCCAAGAAGGTCGCGGAGAAGACCGGGGTGGAGGGGCAGAAATCCTTCTTCCTCAACATCAAGGGCCCGGAGCTGCTGAACAAGTACGTCGGCGAGACCGAGCGGCACATCCGGCTGGTCTTCCAGCGGGCCCGTGAGAAGGCCTCCGAGGGCATGCCGGTGATCGTGTTCTTCGACGAGATGGACTCGCTGTTCCGGACCCGTGGCTCGGGCGTGTCCTCCGATGTGGAGAACACGATCGTGCCGCAGCTGCTGAGCGAGATCGACGGCGTCGAGGGCCTGGAGAACGTCATCGTGATCGGCGCCTCCAACCGCGAGGACATGATCGACCCGGCGATCCTGCGGCCGGGCCGGCTGGACGTGAAGATCAAGATCGAGCGGCCGGACGCCGAGGCGGCCCGGGACATCTTCTCGAAGTACCTGACCACCACGCTGCCGTTGCACACCGACGACCTGCACGAGTTCGGTGGCGACACCCGCGAGTGCGTCAACGCGATGATCCAGCGCGTGGTCGAGCGGATGTACACCGAGGCCGACGAGAACCGCTTCCTCGAGGTCACCTACGCCAACGGTGACAAGGAGGTCCTGTACTTCAAGGACTTCAACTCGGGCGCGATGATCCAGAACATCGTCGACCGGGCGAAGAAGATGGCGATCAAGGCGTTCCTGGACGACAACCAGAAGGGCCTGCGGGTGCAGCACCTGCTGCAGGCCTGCGTGGACGAGTTCAAGGAGAACGAGGACCTGCCGAACACCACCAACCCGGACGACTGGGCCCGGATCTCCGGCAAGAAGGGCGAGCGGATCGTCTACATCCGGACGCTCATCTCCGGCAAGCAGGGCACCGAGCCGGGCCGGTCGATCGACACGGCCACGAACACCGGTCAGTACCTGTAACCAGCCCGTCGACTGCCCCGGATCCCCTGTGGATCCGGGGCAGTTCGCTGTCCGCGGTGGGACGGCGGGCCGGCTGTCGGGGGCCGGAGCGGGAGGGGCCGGGGTTTCCCCTGATAGTCCCGGAGCCGCGGAGGTCGTAGCGTCTCGGTTATGGCGACGGACGAGATGCGCAAGGACCTCGGGGCGGCGATCGCGGCCCGGCAGGAGCTGGGGGCGGACTACGAACCCGAGATCATCGACGGGTTCCTGGAGAAGCTGGACGCCCGCGCCGCCGCCCGGTACGGGCAGCCGGTGAACGCGCCGCTCCCGGCCGCGCAGCCGCAGCAGCCGCCGGGCAAGCCGGACGGCGACCCCGGTGGTCTCGCGCTCGCGATCGTCTCCGTCGTGGCCGGCATCCCGATCACCGCGATCGCCGCGAACATGGAGGGCACGATCGCCGTCATCATCTGCTGGGGCGGCCTGGTCGGGGTCAACCTGGCCCGCTCGATCAGCCGGTTCATGGGCCGCTGACGCCCGGCTGACGCCTCCTGGTGGGCGTCGCCACCGTGGACAGCTGACCGGGCGCTCAGTACCCCTGGCGCCCGGTCAGCCTTCGACTCAGGACGTCACCGGTACCGGCCGGCCGGCCCGGTCGAACGCCCGGAGCTCCTGCCGGACATCGCTCTGCCCGTCCGTCCTCGGCTGGTACTGGCCGGCCGGGATCGTCGCCGCGGCGACCGTGAAGGCGAAGCCGCCTTGGACCACCCCGGCGAACCACGCGCTGTGACCCTTCGGCCAGACGTAGCGTGACTCGATCCTGGCGATCTCGGGCCGGACCCGGTGGATCGCGCGGTACTCGGCCAGGGCGGCCTTGCCCGCGCCCGGCGAGTCGATCGAACCGGCACCGGCGAGCGTGACGAGACCGTCGGTGCGGGTCGGTTGCCGGTTCCAGTCCGCGTCGCGGATCGCGCCGCAGACACCGCCGGGGAAACCGGCGACCAGACCGAGGTTGTAGAAGCCGCCTGGCTGGCCCGGGGTCTGCTTCGCCAGCACGACCAGGCCGGCCTTCAGCGGCGCCGGCCCGGCGACCTTGCGGCTCCAGAGCACCTCGGTCCGCTCGCCCCCTGGCAACTGGCAGGCCCTGGCCGCTTCCGTTGTTTCAGTCGGCGTCGCAGCACCGAGATCGATCACGCCGGGGTCCTTCTGCGTCTTCACGATCTTGCTCTTGTCGATGACGCCGACGGGGGCGGCCGGGGTGGGCTCGCTGGGGCGGTTCGTGACGACCAGGGTGCCGGCCACGACGGCACCGACGGCGGCCACCGAAGCGACCGGTGCGACCCACCGACGCTGTGTACGCCGCACCGGGTCGGCTGCGGTGAGGACGCGGGAGCGGAGCCGGCTGTGCTGGTCCTCGGTGAGCCGGGGGACCGGCGGTGGTTCGAGATCGGTGTTCATGACAGCTCCTCGGAGAGCGCGACCCGCGACAGCAGATCGGGGAAACGGCGGCGGGCGCGGTGCAGACGGGCTTTGACGGTTCCTTCGGCGACACCGAGGGCCGCGGCCGCCTCGGCGAGGGTGAGGCCGGACCAGACGACGAGTTCGAGCGTCTCGCGTTCGTGCCGGGGGAGTTTGCCGACCGCGCGACGCACGGCCGACATCCGTCGTTCGTCGTCGAGCCGGCGGGCCACCTCGCCCGCGTGATCGGGGCTGTGCGGCGGATCCGGTAGCCGGTCCACCAGCGCGCGCAACCGCCGGCCGGTGCGGTACAGGGTGCGGCATTCGTTGCCCGCGACCACCAGGAGCCAGCCGCGCGCGCTCGGTACCGTGAGCGGGCCCGGTGGGTCGCGGTGGAACCGGCGCCAGGTACTCAGGAACGTCGCCTGCACGACGTCCTCGGCCGCGGCCCAGGACGCGGTCCGCCGGAACGCGAAGGCGTACACGTCGTCTGCGTACCGGTCGAACAACTCGCCGAGGGCGCTCTGATCGCCCTCCCGGAGCCGCTCCCACACCTCGTCGTCGGGAGCGGCCCGGGCGGCGTCCGACGCGGTCATGATGATCTCCACATCAGGGAATGACCACGACCCCGCCGAATGGTTGCCTCACAGCCGGACGAGTACTCCGGCCAGCCCACCCTCGATCTCGTCGGGCAGGTCGTTCTCCAGCCCGTAGAGCACCGCGTACCACGGGCCGAGCCGGTGCCAGTCGCGTGCCCGCTCACGCAGTTCGTGGCTCACCTCGTACGTCTCGGCCACGCCTGCCGCGATACCGGCCGGGGAGTTGTGGAGCAGCCAGGACAGGTCCAACGCGGGATCGCCGATGTGCGCGTCGGTCCAGTCGATGATTCCGGCGACCCGGCCGTCCCGGATCCGCAGGTGCTCCGGACCGAGGTCCGCGTGGACGAGCTGGGTGAACACGTGCCCGAGCCGCCCGAGGAGAGCGGTTCCCGCAGCGCGTACGTCCGTCGGCAGCAACGGCAGTACCTCGTCTCGCATCTGCTGCATGACCTCAGCGCGTTCGGCCGCCGCCGTCTCACGGTCCTGGGCGCCGTAGGCGACGGCCTCGTCCGGGTCGACCCCGTGCAGCGCCTTGAGGAACGACCCGAGCTGCCGGCCCAGCGCGGTACTGCCGTCCGTCAGTGGCTCACCGACGAGCAGTTGGTGACGTACGCCGTACTCGGTGGGCTCGGGGATCGGTACGGGGACAGGGAGCTGTGGAGCGAGCCAAGGGAGCAGCTGGGTCTCGGCGAGCAGCTTCGGCCGTACCTCGGGGCGCCGGGGCTCACGGTGGACCCAGGAGCCCTCCAGCCAGGCGCGGGAGTCCCAGCCGTTGTCCGTGATCGTCATACGAGGGCCCGGACGTACGAGCCGAGCAGGGCGGTCGTGTCCGGGACGAAGGACCAGTCCGGATCGTCGAGGCGCTGCACGAGCTCGGCCGGGGTCATCCACGCTCCCCAGTCCACCTCCTCCGGCTGGTGCTGGATCGGACCGTCCCACCGGCAGGCGTAGAGGTACGCGTGGTAGTTCGTGTCGTCGTCGGCGTAGTCACCTTCGGGCAGCTTCTCCAGCTCGACCCCGGAGATGCCGAGCTCCTCGGCCAGCTCCCGCACCACCGCGTCGAACGGGTCCTCGCCGGCCGCGACGACACCACCGGCCATGAAGTCGTAGCGAGCCGGGTACACGTCCTTGGTGGGGGTGCGCCGATGCACGTAGATGTCGCCGGCCGCGTTGCGGACCAGGACGCCGGTCGCCGAGTGCCGCAGGTTGTCCCGGCGCATCACCGAGCGCGGTGCGGAGCCGCAGACCCGGCCGTCGGCGTCGAGCAGGGCCACAAGTTCGTCCATCCGGGCAGTCTCACACGTGAGCCTGTGGACAGTTCAACGCTTTTCCCGGGCCCGACCGCGTAGGCTCGATCGCATGAGTGTGCGGCGGATCATGGGGACCGAGACCGAGTTCGGCATCTCGGTGCCCGGCCAGCCCGGGGCGAACCCGATGCTGACCTCGAGCCAGGTGGTGAACGGCTATGCCCAGACGCAGCCGCTGGCGCGCAAGACCCGATGGGACTTCGACGAGGAGCACCCGTTACGGGACGCGCGCGGCTTCGACCTGAGCCGGGAGGTGGCCGACTCCAGCCAGCTCACCGACGAGGAGACCGGGCTGGCCAACGTCATCCTCACCAACGGCGCCCGGTTGTACGTCGACCACGCCCACCCGGAGTACTCCGCGCCGGAGTGCACGAACCCGCGCGACGTCGTGGTCTGGGACAAGGCCGGCGAGCTGGTGATCATGGAAGGCGCCCGGCAGGCCCGGCAGATCCCCGGCGCCCCACCGCTCAACCTGTACAAGAACAACACCGACAACAAGGGCGCGTCGTACGGCTCGCACGAGAACTACCTGATGCGCCGGTCCACGCCGTTCGCGTCGATCGTGCGGCACCTGACTCCCTTCTTCGTCAGCCGTCAGGTGGTCACCGGCGCGGGCCGGGTCGGGCTCGGCCAGGACGGCACCGCGCACGGTTTCCAGATCAGCCAGCGGGCCGACTACTTCGAGGTCGAGGTCGGGCTGGAGACCACGCTGAAGCGGCCGATCATCAACACCCGCGACGAGCCGCACGCGAACCCGGACCGGTACCGCCGGCTGCACGTGATCATCGGCGACGCGAACCTGTCCGAGATCTCCAGCTATCTCAAGGTCGGCACCACCGCGCTCGTGCTGTCGATGATCGAGGACGGCTGGCTGACCGACGACCTGTCCGTCGACCGGCCGGTGACCGCGCTGCACGAGATCAGCCACGACCCGTCCTGCACGCACCTGATCACGCTGAAGGACGGCCGCAAGCTGACCGCGGTCCAGTTGCAGACCGAGTACCTGGAGCAGTCGCGCAAGTACGTCGAGGACAAGTACGGCGACGACGCCGACCGGCAGACCAAGGACGTGCTGCACCGCTGGGAGGAAGTGCTCGACCAGCTCGCCACGGACCCGATGCAGTTGGCCGACCGGCTCGACTGGGTCGCCAAGCTCAAACTGCTCCAGTCCTACCGCGATCGCGACGGGCTGGACTGGGACGACTCCAAGCTGCACCTGGTCGACCTGCAGTACGCCGATCTCCGGCCGGACAAGGGGCTGTACTTCAAGCTGGTGAAGGCCGGCCGGATGCAGCGCCTGGTCAGCGACGAGGAGATCCGGATGGCGGTCTCGCACCCGCCGACGGACACCCGCGCGTACTTCCGCGGCCGCTGCATGCAGCAGTACGCGGCGCAGGTCGCGGCGGCCTCCTGGGACTCGGTGATCTTCGATCTGCCGGGCCGCGAATCGCTCCAGCGGATCCCGACCCTGGACCCGTTGCGGGGCACGAAAGCCCATGTCGGAGCACTTCTTGATAACTGCGACACCGCGAGTGACCTGGTTCGCACCATCACTGGGGGTGCCGACGGGTAGGGTCGCTGTAGAGGGGTCGGTTGGGCGGCCTCTCCAGCGGTTCTAGGAGGTGTGTGCCATGGCGAAGGACGGCGGTCAGCAGCACAAGCAGCCGAAGCGTTCGTCGACCGAGGAAGAGGTCGAGCAGGTCGAGGTCTCCGAGGACGTCGCCGAGCGCAAGGAACGGCTCGACGAGGACGTCGACTCGATCCTGGACGAGATCGACGAGGTGCTCGAGGAGAACGCGGAAGAGTTCGTCCGCGGGTTCGTGCAAAAGGGTGGGGAGTGAACCGCTCGATGACATTCGATGCCTCCGGCCGGCTGCCGGAAGCCTTCCTGACCCCAGGCGGCTCGTCGTTCATGGACTTCCTGGCCGGGCACGCGCCCGACCTGTTGCCCGGACGGCGGTCGCTGGGGACGGGTGACCTGTCCAAAGACGTCCCGCACGGCACCACGATCGTCGCCGCCACCTTCTCGGGCGGCGTCGTGATGGCCGGCGACCGGCGCGCGACGATGGGCAACATCATCGCCCAGCGCGACATCGAGAAGGTGTTCCCCGCGGACGAGTACTCGTGCGTCGGGATCGCCGGATCGGCCGGGCTCGCGGTCGAGATGGTGCGGCTGTTCCAGGTGGAGCTGGAGCACTACGAGAAGCTGGAAGGGACCACGCTCAGCCTGGACGGCAAGGCCAACCGGCTGAGCGCGCTGATCCGGGGCAACCTGGCGATGGCGATGCAGGGGCTGGCCGTGGTGCCGCTGTTCGCGGGCTACGACGAGCACCTGAAGGGCGGCCGGATCTTCTCCTACGACCCGACCGGCGGGCGGTACGAGGAGCAGGCCTTCCACAGTGTCGGTTCGGGCTCGCTGTTCGCCCGGGGTGCGCTGAAGAAGCTGTACCGGGAGGACCTGTCGGCGACCGAGTGCGTGACGGCGGCGATCCAGTCGCTGTACGACGCGGCCGACGACGACTCCGCGACCGGTGGGCCGGACATGGCCCGGCGGATCTTCCCGGTGGTCGGTGTCGTCACCTCGGACGGCTACCAGCGGATGCCCGAGGACGAGGTCGGCGCGATCGTCGACAGCGTCGTCGCGGCCCGGCTGCAGCGTCCCGACGGCCCGGCCGCGCCGCTGTCCTGAGCCTGGTCCCCGAGTTCACGAAGGATATCGATGAGCGTTCCGTTCTACGTCTCACCCGAGCAGCTGATGCGGGACCGGGCCGACTTCGCCCGCAAAGGCATCGCCAAGGGTCGCAGCGCGATCGCGTTGCAGTACGCCGACGGCATCCTGTTCGTCGCGGAGAACCGGTCGCCCGCGCTGCACAAGGTCGCCGAGATCTACGACCGGATGGCGTTCGCCGCGGTCGGCCGGTACAACGAGTTCGAGAACCTGCGGATCGCCGGCGTGCGGCTGGCCGACATGCGCGGGTACTCCTACGACCGTCGCGACGTCACCGGCCGGGCGCTGGCCAACGCCTACGCCCAGACCCTCGGCGCGATCTTCTCGTCCGGCGGTGAGAAGCCGCTCGAGGTGGAGATCCTGGTCGCCGAGATCGGGGCCACCGGTGCCGACGACCAGATCTACCGGCTCACCTACGACGGCTCCATCGCCGACGTCCGGGGGTACGCGGTGATGGGCGGTCCGGCCGAGCAGGTCGCCGACTACGTGGGCGAGCACTACCAGGAGGGCATCTCGCTCGCGGGTGCGCTCCGGCTGGCGGTGGACGCCCTCGGTCACGACAGCTCCGAGGTGCGGCAGCTGACGCCCGACCAGATCGAGGTCGCGGTGCTGGACCGGACCAGGTCCCAGACCCGCAAGTTCAAGCGCATCTCCGAGGAGACGCTGGAACGCATCCTCGCGGAGTCCCGGCCCGACACGGCCCCCGCCGAGCCGGCCGCGCACACCGAGCAGCAGGAGTCCGTCAACGGCGGCTCGTACGAGAGCGACAGCGACGACGACGCCCCGGTCGCCCCGCCGGAGGACGACGCCCCCGTCGCGCCCCCGGAAGACCCGGACGACGACCGCCCCCTGTGACCGACCGAGAAGCGAACCCGTCCGCCGCCGGATCCACTCCGACGGCGGACGGTCTCGTTCGGGGCGTCGACGGGGTGCCGGGTGCGGAGTTCGTCGATCGGCGACCGGGCGATCCGGAGCCGTGGGAGGTGCTGGGGGAGCGGCCCGGGTTCGACGGGTTCCTCACCGTGCGCGTCCGGCGGTACCGGTTGCCGGACGGGCGCGAGGTCGACTGGGACGTGTTCAGCCCGGCGCTGTCCAAAGGGGTCCAGGCCGGTATCACGGTTCTGCCCCTCACCCCGGAAGGCCGGATCGTCACGGTCCGCATGTTCCGCCCGGGCCTCGACCGCGTCGTCACGAACCTCCCCGGCGGCCTGATCGACGTCGGCGAGGATCCAGCGACGGCGGCCGTCCGTGAGCTCGAGGAGGAGACGGGGTACCGCTGCGGGTCGATCGAGCTGGTCGGCTGGCTGGCGGCCACCTCGTCGCTCTATCGCAAGCACATCGCGATAGCCCGCGACTGCCGCGCCGAAGGCCACCAGGACCTGGACGACTACGAGGACTGCGTCCCGGTCGAACTGACCGTCGAGGACTTCCGCCGCGACCTCCGGACCCCAGGAACCATGACAGGCACAGACGCCGCCTACTACGCCCTCGACCGAGCCGGCCTCCTCTGAATGATCTGGGGACCGGCGGCCTCGGGTACAGGTGCTGGCGCACCGCCGCCGGATGTCCCCGCCGGCTTATGGCTGACGGGTTGTTCGGCCGGTAGCGGGTTCTTGGGCCGATGGCAGGTTGCAACCCGTCAGCCGTCAAACAACACGTCAGTCGGCTGGGTGCCGAGGGCGTAAGGGTCTAGTGGAGGTTGGCGTGAGTGCGGGGGTGAGGGTGAGGGTGAGGCCCTGGATCGGGGATCGCCTACTCTGGTGAGTGGACCGCTACTGGCGTTGAGGTGGTGAACCACCGGGGAACGGTCTGCCGGGATCCTCCGGCTCGAGCCGCGCGCCTGGGCAACCGACCTGTTCGTCGACGCCCGAAGGAGCGCGCCCCATGACCCAGAGCACCCCCACCCAGTCCGCCGACAACGCGACCACGCAGCCCCAGGCCCGGTTGATGATCGGGACCGAGCTCGCCGCGGAGATGGTGACCAAGGCCGCGGTCCGGGCCGAGGCTCTGCGGGAACGGACCGGGGTACAGCCGTGTCTCGCGACCGTGCTGGTCGGCGATGACCCGGCGTCCGCGACGTACGTGCGGATGAAGCAGAACCGGAGCAAGAAGGCCGGGATCGGTTCGCGCAGTGTCGTGCTGCCCGCGGAGACCACCACCGAGGAGCTTGTCGCCGAGCTGACCAAGCTGTCCGAGGATCCGGAGGTGCACGGGATCCTGTTGCAGCACCCGGTCCCGGCGCAGATCGACGAGCGGGCCGCCTTCGAGGCGATCGCGCCGGCCAAGGACGTCGACGGCGTCACCATGCACGCGTTCGCGGCGATGGCTTTCGGCGAACCGGGGTTCCGGTCCTGTACGCCGGGCGGGATCCTGCGGCTGCTGGAGGCGTACGAGGTGCCCTTGTCGGGTGCGCACGCGGTCGTGATCGGGCGGAGTCCGATTCTCGGGAAGCCGGCCGGGATGTTGCTGCTGGCATCGAACGCGACGGTCACCTACACGCACTCGCGGACCAAGGATCTCGCGGACATCGTCCGGCAGGCCGACATCGTCGTCGCGGCCGTCGGCAAGGCGAACTTCGTCCGTGGCAGCTGGCTGAAGCCGGGCGCCGTGGTCGTGGACGCGGGGTACAACGAGGGCAACGTCGGCGATGTGCACTTCGAGGAAGCCACCGAGGTGGCGAGCCTGATCACCCCGGTCCCGGGTGGCGTCGGCCCGATGACGATCGCGCTGCTGCTGGAGCAGACCGTCGACGCCGCCGAGGCGCAGACGGCCGCCGGTACCGCGTCGGTCTGAGACGGAAATCCGAGACACCTGCGCGGGTGCCGGGAGGTCTGACCTAGGGTTGAGACAGGCAACCAGCACTCGGACAGGGTGCGGCGCGAACGAGGAGGCAGGCAGTGGCGGTACGGGCGATCCGGGGTGCCACCCAGCTGGAGGCGGACGAGCGGGAGCACCTGCTCGAGCGGACCGCCGAGCTGGTCCGGGCGGTCCTGCAGGCGAACGACCTGGCGTCGGAGGACCTGATCAGCATCCTGTTCACCGTCACGCCGGACCTGCACTCGGAGTTCCCGGCGGTGGCCGGCCGGCAGATCGGCCTGACCGACGTACCGCTGATGTGCATGCAGGAGATCGACGTACCGCACGCGCTGCCGCGGGTGGTCCGGATGATGCTGCACGCCGAGTCGCCGCGGTCGCGGGAGAAGATCCAGCACGTCTACCTGCACGGGGCGGTGGCGTTGCGCCCGGATCTGACCGGTGCGCAGTGACCGAGTTACGCGGTCCGGTCCGGGTGGTGGGGACCGGGTTGATCGGGACGTCGATCGGCCTGGCCCTGACCCGGCTCGGGGTTGTGGTCGAGCTGATCGACGCCGATCCCGACAGCGCCCTGATGGCCGAGCGGATCGGGGCCGGTTCGCGGCTGGTCCAGCTGGCGCCGCAGCTCGTCGTGGTCGCGGTTCCGCCGGACCACGTCGGTGAGGTGATCGCGGAGCAGTTGCGGCAGACCGACGCGATCGTCACCGACGCGGCCAGCGTGAAAGGCAAGCCACTCGCCGACGCGAAGGCACTGACCGACAAGGCGGCCGACGACCTCGCTCGGTACGTTGGGAGTCACCCGATGGCCGGGTCCGAGCGGAACGGGCCGCTCGCCGGTCGGGCGGATCTGTTCGACGGCGCGACCTGGGCGATCACGCCGCATCCGACCAGCGATCCTGAGGCCGTCGAGCTGGTCCGCCGGCTCGCCGAGGCCTGCGGGGCGCGTACGGTCGAGCTGTCCGTGGCCGACCACGATCTCGCCGTGGCGCGGGTCTCGCACCTGCCTCAGCTGATGTCGTCGCTCGCGGCCGGCACCCTGGTCGACGCGCCGTCGGCCCACCTCGACCTGTCCGGCCAGGGCGTCCGCGACGTCACCCGGATCGCGGCCAGCGACCCCGGGCTGTGGACCCAGATCGTGTCCGCGAACTCGCCCGCGCTGAGCGGCCTGCTGGAGCAGATCCGGGACGAGCTGGACCGGCTGTTGATTGCCCTGGGCAAGGAGGAGGCGGCCGACGAGGTCACCGCCGTCCTCCGCCGGGGCGTGTCCGGCGCGGTCCGCGTTCCCGGCAAGCACGGGTCGCCGCACATCGAGCTGGTCTCGGTGCTCGTCACGATCCCCGACCGCCCGGGGCAGCTGGCCCGGCTGTTCGCCGACGCGGCCGCGTCCGGTGCGAACGTCGAGGATCTGCGGATCGACCACAGCCCCGGCCGCCCGGTCGGTGAGGTCGAGCTGGCGGTCAAGCCCGCGTCGGTGGATCAGCTGGTCCGGGTCCTGACCGAGCGGGGCTGGTCCGTCCACCGGTAATCTTCCGCCCATGATCATCGCTGTTGACGGCCCGAGCGGTTCCGGTAAGTCGAGTACGGCGCGTGGCGTCGCGACCAGGCTGGGGCTGCGGTACCTCGACACCGGCGCGACGTACCGCGCGGTGACCTGGTCGGCGCTCGAGCACGGGCTGGACCTGGACGACACCGAGGCGGTCGCGGCCCGGGCCCGGGCGCTCGACCTCGGGATCAGCACCGACCCGCAGCGTGGCCACTTCACCGCCGACGGTACCGACGTCACCGAGGCGATCCGGGACCCGCGGATCAGCGCCAGCGTCAGCAAGATCGCCACCAACCTCGAGGTGCGCGCGGAGCTGATCCGGCGGCAGCGCGCGATCATCGACGCCGCCCAGCCGACCGGCGGGATCGTGGTCGAGGGCCGTGACATCGCGACCGTGGTGGCGACCGACGCCGAGCTCAAGGTGCTGCTCACGGCCGACACCGACGCCCGGCTGGCCCGCCGCAAGGCCGAGCTGGCCGAGGGCGTCACCGCCGAGCAGCTGCACGACCAGATCGTCCGCCGCGACGCCGACGACGCCACCGTGTCGGAGTTCCAGGTGGCCTCGGACGGCGCGGTGACGATCGACTCCACCCATCTCTCGCTGGAGGAGGTCATCGACGTGATCTGCAGGCTGGCGAAGGAGGCCGAGGCCGCTCCGCGCGACCAGGAGTCATGACCGCCGAAGTCACCGGGCACCGGGAGCTGCCCCGAACGGACGACCTCCCGCCGCTGCCGTACCGGTTGGGGCTGCCGATGCGGGCCCTCGTCCGCACTTACCTGTTCCGTCACTACGACCTCACCGTGCACAACGAGGACCTGTTCCCGCGGACCGGTCCCGCACTGGTGGCCCCGAACCACCTGGGCCTGCTGGACGGGCCGCTGCTCGGTGCGGTCGCGCCGCGGATGCTGCACCAGCTCGGCAAGATCGAGGCGTTCCACGGCCTGCAGGGCAAGTTCCTGACCCGGGTCGGCCAGATCCCGGTCGACCGGTCGACGTACGACGTGCTCGCGATCCGCCGTGCGATCCAGGCGCTCCGGGACGGCCGGGTACTGAGCATCTACCCGGAGGGCACCCGCGGCGCCGGCGACTTCGCCCGGATCCGCACCGGAGTCGGGTACCTCGCCCTGGTGACCGGGGCGCCGATCGTGCCGGTCGCCCTGATCGGGACCCGCCTGCCCGGCGGCCGGGTGGAGGCCTATCCGCCGAAGGGGAGCCGGATCGACGTGGTGTACGGCGAACCGTTCACCGTGGACCGCGTACCCTTTCCGAGGCGGCACTCCGAGGTACGGAAGACGGCCGACCAGATCGGCGAGGTGCTGCGGGCGCATGTCCGGGCCGCCGTCGAAGCCACCGGCCACCCGCTCCCGGGCGCGCCAGACGAGAAGGATCCTGATGAGTGACGTATCCGGCTACGGATATCCCGAAGCCGAGACCAGCCACGACCGCGAGGACACCGGCCCGGTGCCGGTGCTCGCGATCGTCGGCCGACCCAACGTGGGCAAGTCCACGCTGGTGAACCGCATCCTCGGCCGCCGCGAGGCCGTCGTCGAGGACACCCCCGGGGTGACCCGGGACCGGGTCTCGTACGACGCCGACTGGGCCGGCCGGGCGTTCACGGTGGTCGACACCGGCGGCTGGGACCCGGACGCGGTCGGGATGGCCGCCCTCGTCGCGGCCCAGGCCGAGGTGGCGATCAACGCGGCCGACGCGGTGCTGTTCGTGGTCGACGCGACCGTCGGGATCACCGACGCGGACGAGGCTGTGGTCCGGGTACTGCGCAAGTCCGGCAAGCCGGTCGTGCTGGCCGCGAACAAGGTCGACGACCAGCGGATCGAGTCCGAGGCGATGAGCCTGTGGAGCCTCGGGATCGGCGAACCGTTCCCGATCTCGGCGATGCACGGCCGGGGGACCGGCGACATGCTCGACGCGGTCCTGGCCGCACTGCCCGAGGCGCCGCCCGAGCGCGACGGCGAGACCGGGGGACCGCGCCGGGTCGCGATCGTCGGCAAGCCGAACGTGGGCAAGTCCTCGCTGCTGAACAAGGTGGCCAAGGAGGACCGGGTCGTCGTCAGTGACGTCGCCGGCACCACGGTCGACCCGGTGGACGAGCTGATCACGCTCGGCGGCAAGCCGTGGCGGTTCATCGACACGGCCGGGATCCGGCGCAAGGTGAAGAACGCGCAGGGCCACGAGTACTACGCGTCGCTGCGGACCAACTCCGCGATCGAGCGTGCCGAGGTCGTCGTGGTGGTGATCGACGCGTCCGAGCCGATCAGCGAGCAGGACCTGCGGATCATGAACGCGGTCGAGGAAGCCGGCAAGGCACTGGTGATCGCGTACAACAAGTGGGACCTGATGGAGGACGACCGCCGGTACTACCTGGAGCGCGAGATCGAGCGCGACCTGGTCCAGTTCCGGTGGGCGCCGCGGGTGAACATCAGCGCGCTGACCGGCTGGCACATGGAGAAGCTGGTCCCGGCGATCGAGGCGGCGCTGGAGGGCTGGCAGACCCGCGTCCCGACCGGCCAGCTGAACGCGTTCCTGGGCCGGCTGGTCGCCGCGCACCCGCACCCGGTGCGGTCCGGCAAGCAGCCCAAGATCCTGTTCGGTACCCAGGCGACGACGATGCCGCCGACGTTCGCGATCTTCACCTCCGGGCAGATCGAGCCGTCGTACCAGCGGTTCATCGAACGCCGGTTGCGCGAGGACTTCGGCTTCGTCGGCAGCCCCGTGCACGTCCAGATCCGGGCCCGGTCGAAGAAGGCCAAGCGCTGAGCCGAGCCCTGGTCGGAACCGCCTCGGCGATGGGGTAAGGTTTAGCTCGCTCGCCCCGAGTGAGCGAGCGAATCGGGCTGTGGCGCAGTTGGTAGCGCACCGGTCTGGGGGACCGGGGGTCGCCAGTTCAAGTCTGGCCAGCCCGACAGTGAAGGCCCTGGTAGGAGACTCTCCCGCCAGGGCCTTCGTCGTTGTCCCACCGAGGTTCTTCCGTCGTGCTCTTGATCGCGTTGTAATGATGTAATCAGGAGGCAGTGATGGCGGAGGACGACGTACTCGACGCGTACTCCCGGGTGGTCTCGGGTGTCGCGGAACAGCTCATCCCGCGGGTGGCAAGCCTGCGGGTGCGGAGTCGGCGGGGTGACTCGTCCGGTTCCGCCGTGGTGCTCACCGGGGACGGGCACCTGCTCACCAACGCGCACGTGGTCGGCGACGGCGACACGGCGACCGCGGAGTTCGCCGACGGGACCGCCGCGCAGGCCGCGGTGATCGGAGTCGACCGGCTGTCGGATCTCGCCGTCCTGCGGGCGGACCGGGACATTCCCGACCCGCCCGAGTACGGCGACGCGGACCACCTCAAGGTCGGCAACCTGGTCGTTGCTGTCGGCAACCCTCTGGGCCTGGCCGGGAGCGTCACCGCCGGCGTGGTCAGCGGCCTCGGCCGGTCGCTGCCGGTGCGCAGCGGCTCGGCCCAGCGGATCATCGAGGACGTGATCCAGACCGACGCGGCGCTGAATCCCGGCAACTCCGGCGGAGCTCTTGCCGACGGCAACGGACGCGTGATCGGGATCAACACCGCGGTGGCCGGGATCGGGCTGGGACTGGCGGTCCCGATGAACCCGACGTCCCGGCGGATCATCCACGCCCTGCTGAACGACGGCCGCGTCCGCCGTGCGTACCTCGGCCTGGTGACCACGCCGGCGCCGCTGCGGCCGCAGTTGGCGGAGCGGTTCGGTCAGCGGAACGCGTTGCGTGTCGTCGAGGTGATCGCGGGCAGTCCGGCGGCCGAGGCGGGATTGCGGGCGGGCGACCTGGTCCTGGCCGTCGACGGCACCGCGTTGCGGGACGCGCAGTCGTTGCAGCGGCAACTCTTCGCCGACGCGATCGGCCGGCGGACCGAGATCACGGCGATCCGCAACGGCGCCCTGGTCGACGTGGTCGCACTACCCGCCGAGCTCACGGACCGGTAGTGGCCCCTGGACAGCACGCCGGGCGGGCCCGAGTCTGTACTCCGCGAAGCTGCTCACGGTTCGAGCCTAGGATCAGGGGGCAGACCGTCGGAGGGAGCAGGGGTGGACACGCGAGTTGTCAGGGCAGGGGAGCTGTACGACCAGGCGGTGTTCGTGGGAGGTGACGGGGTACTGACGGAGGCCGCGGACCAGCTGGACGCGGCCGAGGCCGACCTCGTGCTCGCGCGGGGCAAGCTGTTGCACGGGCGGTACCTGGAGACGCAGGTGGAGGATCCGGCCGAGCTGACGCACTTCGAACGAGCCGCCGACCTCTACCGGAAGCTCGGCGACGAGGTGGGCGAGGGGCGGGCGCTCTTCTGGATCGGCTGTTTCCACCAGGTGGTCAAGGGCGACGACGAGGCCGCACTCACCGCGCTCGCCCGCTCACACGACCTGGCGATCCGGACCGGCGACGAGCTGACCCTGTCGTACGTCCTGCGGCACCAAGGCGTCGCCGCCCATTCCGCGGGATCCCTCGATCAGGCCCGGAACCTCCTCGAACGCTCCACCAACCTCCGCCGCACGCTCGGCTTCGCGGCCGGCGCCGCCGCCAACCTGGTCGGCCTGATCTATCTCGCGAAAGCCCAGGACCGTCCAGAAGACGTCCCCGCGCTCGTTGCCGAAGCCACGACACTCGCAGAGCAAGCGGGCGCCACCAGGATCCTCGACCAGATCGGCCAGGCGGCGGGGGAGCTGGCTCAGCCTGGTGGATCGGGGTTATCTTCCGAATAGGCATCGGCACAGGTGGGGGACTGCCGGGCCTGGGGGTGACGACGCCGCCTTCCGACGGCGCCTGGGTGCAACGAAGCTGAGAGTCGACTCGGCTGCCGTCCCACCGGCCGCCCGAGTCAGCCGGGGGGCCTTGCCATGCGATCGATCCGTCCATTCCTGTCCGGTGCCGCGGCCGCGCTGTTGCTGGCGCCGTCGGTACTCTTCCTCTCCGCGTCGCCGGCCACGGCCGCGACCGTGTCCGCCACCTTGGTCCGGACCGTCCTGACGTCCAACTTCAATCCACCGGTTCCGGATCCGTCCGGCATCACCTACCTCAGTGGCCGGGATCGGCTGATGATCTCGGACGCGGAGGTGGACGAGGTCGCGTTGTACGCGGGCGTCAACCTGTTCGAGACCACCCGGTCCGGCGTCCTCCAGACCACCGGCGTGACGACCGCGTACACGAAGGAGCCGGCCGGCGTCGGCTACAACCCGGCCAACGGGCACCTGTTCGTGTCGGACGACGACCAGTTCCGGACGTACGAGCTGGTGGCGGGGCCCGACGGACGGTACGGGACCGGCGACGACACCCGGACGACGTTCAGCACCGCGCTCTTCCAGAGCCAGGATCCGGAAGAGGTGGAGTTCTTCCCGCCGACCGGTGAACTGTTCGTGCTGGACGGCGCGGACACCGACGTGCATCGGGTCTCGCCCGGTCCGAACGGCGTCTTCGACGGGATCGCGCCGGCCGGCGACGACCTCGACACGGAGTTCGACGTCGGCCGGTACGGCGTCCGGGATCCGGAGGGGATCGGCTATCACCCCGGCCGGAACACGCTGCTCGTCATCGACAGCGCGTCCGAGACGGCCTACGAGTTCAACCGGAACATGATGCTGATCAACCGGATCGACATCTCCGCCTCGAACCAGGTCTTCGCGGCCGGGATCACCGTGGCCCCGGCGTCGAACAACTCGGGCCAATGGAACCTGTACCTCGTCGATCGCGGCGTGGACAACGACACCAACCCCAACGAGAACGACGGCAAGCTGTACGAGATGGCGGTGAACCTGCCGCCGATCCCCAACCTCCCGCCGGTCGTCTCCGTGGGACCGGACAAGCCGGTCCATGTCGGCGAACCACTCGCCCTGCGCGCAACCGTCACCGACGACGGGCTACCGACCACCGCGACAACGGTCTCCTGGCAAGCGGTGAGCGGGCCGGGGACGGTGACGTTCGGTTCGCCACAATCGGCCCAGACGAACGCGACCTTCAGCGCGGCGGGGACGTACGTCGTCCGCGCTGTAGGCAGCGATTCGGCGCTCACCGGGTCGGACGATCTGCAGGTCACCGTCGTCGCTCCGGGCGGAGCACTGCCGGTGGAGATGACGGTCGCGCGGGCGTTCGACGACGTCGAGCAGCGGCCGACCGGGTACGCGGAGTGGGCGTCGAGCACGCTCAACATCCCGAACGCGGGCAACACGACACAAACGGTCGGCCTCCGCTTCGACAACGTGGACGTGCCGCCGGGCGCGACGCTCACCGCGGCCTGGATCCAGTTCCTGTCGAGCGGGGCGAACTCTGGCTCGACCACGGTCCAGATCGCCGGCATCGCCGAGAACGACACTGCCTCCTTCACCGCGCAGCCCACCACGGTGACGTCGCGACCGCGGACCCAGGCGCGCGCCACCTGGAGTCCGCCTGCGTGGACGGGCTCGGGCCAGTCCGGGTCGGCCCAGCGCACGTCCGACTTCCGCGCCGTGGCCCAGGAGGTACTGAACCGGCCAGGCTGGCGTCAGGGCAACGCGATGGGGTTCGTCCTCACCGGGACGGGGGAGCGCCGCGCGTCCTCGAACGACGGCGCCGCCAGCCCGATCCTGCATCTCGCCTACACCGTGTCGACCTCGAACCAGCCGCCGGTCGCGGCGTTCACGTCGAGTTGTACCAACCTGACCTGCACGTTCGACGGCTCGGCCTCGTCCGATGCCGAGGGCCCCATCGCGACGTATTCGTGGACCTTCGGTGACGGCGGGACCGGGTCGGGCGTTCGGCCGAGTCACACCTACTCGACGGCTGGTACCCGCAACGTCACGCTCACGGTGACGGACGGCGCCGGGGCGACCGGGCAGGTCACTCACCAGGTCACGGCGGGAGCAACGAGCGGGGTCGGCTTCCGAGGATCCGCTGGGACCGTCGCGAACACGACAGCTCCCGCAGTCACTCTGCCGACCACCGTCCAGGCGGGAGACGCGCTGCTGCTGTTCGCGACGCTCAACGTGACCAGTACGACGGTGACCGGGCCGTCCGGAGTGACCGGCTGGACCAACTTGGAGAACGTCGTCGCCGGTTCGCAGCGGACCATGGCGTGGTGGAAGATCGCCTCGGCCGCCGACGCTGGTCAGACGGTGCGGCTGACACTCGACGCCTTCACCAAGGTGAGCCTGCAGGTGGGGGCTTATCGAGGCACAGCGTCGAGTCAACCCACCGTGAGCCAGCGGTCCGACGCCACCAGCATGACGGCCCACGCGACCCCGACGGTGAACGTGGCGTCGGCCGGTTCGTGGCTGGTGTCCTACTGGGCGGACAAGTCGTCGACGACCACGGCGTGGACACCCCCTGCGGCGGCCACGTCCAGGGACGTCCAGATCGGATCCGGGAGCGGGCGGATCAGTTCGCTGCTGGCGGACAGCGGCGGACCGGTACCCACTGGCACGGCAGGCGGCCTGACCGCGCTCACGGACGCGGCGAGCCGGGCCGTCATGATCAGCCTGGTGCTGCCGGCCGGCTGATCACCAGCCGCGGGACCGCCAGCCGGGGAGACTCGGGCGTTCGGCGCCGAGCGTGGTGTCGGCGCCGTGGCCCGGGTACACCCAGGTCTCGTCGGGGAGCCGGTCGAAGAGTTTGGCCTCGACATCGTTGAGAAGTGAGGTGAAGTTGTCGGCGTCGCCGCGGGTGTTGCCGACACCGCCCGGGAAGAGGGAGTCACCGGTGAACAGGTGCGGTGGCCCCTTCGGGTCGTCGTAGAGCAGCGCGATCGACCCGGGGGTGTGGCCGACCAGGTGGACCACCCGCAGCCCCGCCCGGCCGAACTCGATCAGGTCCCCGTCGTCGACCAGGACGTCGGTCGGGACACCGATGCCCTCCGCGTCGTGGCGGCCGGCGATCGTGGTCGCACCGGTCTTGGCGACCACCTCGGCGAGCGCCTGCCAGTGGTCCTGGTGCCGGTGGGTCGTGATCACCCGGCTGATCCCACCACTGCCGATCACGGTCAGCAGCGTGTGCGCGTCGTTCGCCGCGTCGATCAGGACCTGCTCGTCGGTCAGCCGGCAGCGCAGCAGGTACGCGTTGTTGTCCATCGGCCCGACGGCGACCTTGGTGATCATCAGCTGGGCCAGCTCGTGGGTCTGCACCGGCCCGCCGACGCGGACGTTGCCGTGGTACTCGCTCATGCCATCTCCCCGGGTCGGTGACCTGCTGCTGACCCCGATCCTCGCACTCTGCGGCGGCTCGGGCGAACGCGAGTCCGGGCCGCTGTGGACAACTGTGCGGGGCTCGCCGGGCGCCGGTGGTAACCCCGGGCGGGGCGGCTCGTTCCTCCGGGTGGAGGCGATCGAATATGCTTTCGAAAGAGGCCGCGAGATCCGGCGTGGAAGTTTTTGTCGGTGGGCCTCGTTAGCATGACCGGGCATGTCCCTGGAGCGCCTCCGGGAGCCTGTCGCCGGCGTGGTCCACGCCCGGCGGGAGGCCTTCGATCCGCCCCGTGAAACCCTCGAGAACGGCTGAGAGTGAGCTTGTGTCTGACCGTCTGATCGTGCGTGGCGCGCGTGAGCACAACCTGAAGGACGTCTCGCTCGACCTGCCCCGGGACGCCATGATCGTCTTCACCGGGCTGTCCGGGTCGGGCAAGTCGAGCCTCGCGTTCGACACGATCTTCGCCGAGGGCCAACGCCGCTACGTGGAGTCGTTGTCCGCGTACGCCCGGCAGTTCCTCGGCCAGATGGACAAGCCCGACGTGGACTTCATCGAGGGGCTGTCACCGGCCGTCTCGATCGACCAGAAGTCCACCTCGCGGAACCCGCGCTCCACCGTCGGCACCATCACCGAGGTGTACGACTACCTGCGGCTGCTGTTCGCGCGGGCCGGCCGGCCGCACTGTCCCGAGTGCGGCGAGCCGATCGCCAAGCAGACCCCGCAGCAGATCGTCGACCGGGTGCTCGAACTGGACGAGGGCACCCGGTTCCAGGTGCTCGCCCCGGTGATCCGCGGCCGCAAGGGGGAGTACCTCGACCTCTTCCGCCAGCTCACCGGCCAGGGCTTCTCCCGGGCCCGGGTGGACGGCGAGACCATCCAGCTGACCGAGCCGCCGAAGCTGGACAAGCAGAAGAAGCACACCATCGACGTGGTGATCGACCGGCTCGCCGTGAAGGGGTCGGCCAAGCAGCGGCTGACCGACTCGGTGGAGACCGCGCTCGGGCTGTCCGGCGGCATCGTCACGCTGGACTTCGTCGACCTGCCCGAGGACGACCCGCACCGCGAGCGCCGGTTCTCCGAGAAGCTCGCCTGCCCGAACGACCACCCGCTGCAGATCGACGAACTGGAGCCGCGCTCGTTCTCGTTCAACTCCCCGTACGGCGCCTGCCCGGTCTGCTCGGGTCTCGGCACCCGGATGGAGGTGGACCCGGAGCTGCTCGTCCCGGACGCGTCCAAGTCGCTCGACGAGGGCGCGATCCAGCCGTGGTCGGGCGCCAACGTGTCGCAGTACTTCGAGCGCCTGCTCACCGCACTGGCCAAGGACCTGAAGGTCAAGACCAGCACGCCGTTCGCCGAGTTGCCGGCGAAGGCGAAGAAGGCGCTGCTCACCGGCCACGACCGGCAGGTCCACGTGTCGTACAAGAACCGGTACGGCCGCGAGCGCTCGTACTACACCACCTTCGAGGGCGTGATCCCGTACGTCGAGCGCCGGCACGCGGAGGCGTCCAGCGACACCAGCCGGGAGCGCTTCGAGGAGTACATGCGCGAGGTCCCGTGCCTGGCCTGCAACGGCGCCCGGCTGAAGCCGATCTCGCTCGCCGTCACCCTCGGCGGCCGGAACATCGCCGAGGTCAGCGCGATGTCGATCGACGAGGTGCACGGCTTCCTCGCCGACATGGAGCTGACCCCGCGGGAGAAGCAGATCGCCGAGCGGGTGGTCAAGGAGATCGGCGAGCGGCTGCGGTTCCTGCTCGACGTCGGTCTCGACTACCTCGCGCTGAACCGGCCGGCCGGCTCGCTGTCCGGCGGAGAGGCGCAGCGGATCCGGCTGGCGACCCAGATCGGGTCCGGCCTGGTCGGTGTCCTGTACGTGCTGGACGAGCCGTCGATCGGTCTGCACCAGCGGGACAACCGGCGGCTGATCGACACCCTGGTCCGGCTCAAGGAGCTGGGCAACACGCTGATCGTCGTCGAGCACGACGAGGACACCATCGACCACGCCGACTGGGTGGTCGACATCGGCCCCGGCGCCGGCGAGCACGGCGGCCAGGTGGTCGTGTCCGGCACCGTCGACGACCTGCGGAACCACCCGGACTCCATCACCGGGGCGTACGTGTCCGGCCGCAAGGAGATCCCGATCCCGGCGGTCCGGCGGCCGCTGACCGAGGGCCGCGAGCTGACCGTGTACGGCGCTCGCGAGCACAACCTCAAGGACATCGACGTGACGATCCCGCTGGGCGTCTTCGTCGCGGTCACCGGGGTGTCCGGCTCGGGCAAGTCGACGCTGGTCAACGACATCCTGTACACCTCGCTGGCGCGGCAGATCTACGGCGCCCGCGCGGTGCCCGGCCGGCACACCAAGATCTCCGGCCTGGACCTGGTCGACAAGGTGATCCACGTGGACCAGTCGCCGATCGGCCGCACCCCGCGGTCCAACCCGGCGACGTACACCGGGGTCTGGGACCACGTCCGCAAGCTGTTCGCCGAGACGCCCGAGGCGAAGGTCCGCGGGTACCAGCAGGGCCGGTTCTCGTTCAACGTCAAGGGCGGCCGATGCGAGGCGTGCTCGGGCGACGGCACGCTGAAGATCGAGATGAACTTCCTGCCCGACGTGTACGTGCCCTGCGAGGTGTGCCACGGCGCCCGGTACAACCGCGAGACGCTCGAGGTGCACTACAAGAGCAAGACGGTCGCGGACATCCTGGACATGCCGATCGAGGAGGCGTCGGAGTTCTTCGCCGCGATCCCGGCTATTTCCCGGCACTTGAAGACCCTGGTCGACGTCGGGCTCGGGTACGTCCGGCTCGGTCAGCCGGCCCCGACGCTGTCCGGTGGTGAGGCTCAGCGGGTGAAGCTGGCCTCCGAGCTGCAGAAGCGCTCGACCGGCCGGACGGTGTACGTGCTGGACGAGCCGACGACGGGTCTGCACTTCGAGGACATCCGCAAGCTGCTGGGCGTGCTCGGCGGACTGGTGGACAAGGGCAACTCGGTCCTGGTCATCGAGCACAACCTCGACGTCATCAAGACCGCCGACTGGATCGTCGACCTCGGCCCCGAGGGCGGTCGCGGCGGCGGCACCCTGGTCGCCGAGGGCACCCCGGAGGAGGTCGCCGCCAACCAGGCGTCGTACACCGGCCGCTTCCTGGCCGAGATCCTCGAGGGCCGCGCCGCCAAGCCCAGCGCCAAGAAGCTGGCCACGGCGGCCAAGGCGACCGCGGCCCGCAAGGCCCCGGCCAAGAAGGCGGTGGCCAAGAAGACCGCGGCCAAGAAGGCTCCGGCCAAGAAGACGGCAGCGAAGAAGACAGCCGCCAAGCGGGCCGGCTGACCTTCTCGCTCGCCCCGCCGAGGGTTGGTTGATATTGGCAACCACCTCGTGGCGGGGCAGCGGGTGGCGCTTCCTGCCATGGCAGGAAGCTGTCGGGGGCTTCTCGGTTCGACCTGGCCGCAAAGGCTGTCGGGGCGGACCGCGCGGCTGGAACTGTGGACCGGGTGGTGCGTCCCGGGGCGAACCCGCGAGCGTCTAGATTTAGGCGGGACGTTTGAGTGCGGACGAAGGGGTGCATGTGTCGCGGCAGTACGACACCCAGCTGATCGAGTCGGTGGCCGTCCGGCGCCGGCGGCTGCGGGAGGCCTGGCTGTTCGGGGCCGCCCGGACGCGGCACACCCTGGACGAGGGCGTCACGAAGCTGTTCGCCAGCGCGGCCGTCGCGGCTGTGGTCTGCGCGGGCTGCGTCGGGTATTCCTTCATCCAGGACTCGAAGGGCAAGGACCCGAACGGACCCGTTGCCCCGAGCCCCAGTGCGCCGGCCAGTACGGGCCCGACCACCCCTGGCGGTTCGCCGACGCCGAGTGCGTCGCCGTCGCCGCGACGGACCTGAAATACCTGTGAAATCAGCGGATTCGGACCGCTTCACCAGGGAACCGGGAGCGACCCCGGCCACGTCTATGGTGAGGACGTCGGGAGCCGGCATCGAGAACTCGGAGGGACAGCAGCGGTGAGTGGACAACGTTGGGACATGGGTAAGGACACCCTGAGCACCCTTTCCAAGAAGACGGGCACCAACACCCAGGATCTCGGTGGACTGGTGAAGAAGCTGGCCGCCGCGGCCCAGCCGCTGGAAGGCAAGATCCAGGGCTCCGGGTACCAGGCGTTCCAGAGCTTCAAGGGCCGGGTCGACGGCATCGCCGCGGACCTGAACGCCGGCCTCGCCGCGATCGCCAAGGGCCAGGCCGGCATGGACGCCGCGACCCGGACCGGTGAGAGCGACATGGCCCAGGCCGCCAAGAAGGCCGAGGGCGCGGCGAACTTCGACGGCGCCAAGTTCAACAAGCGCTGAGACGGGGAGAGACACAAAGATGTCGGGACGCAACAGCTACGACAGCGGCGCCAGCAGCGAGACGCAGGCGTCGATCAAGAGCCTGTCCGGCCAGATCGAGACGCTGATCGCCCAGCACAAGTCGAACGTGAAGGCCATGCGCGGCGACGCCACCATGACCAAGGTGATGGACGACTACGGCGCGGTCGAGGAGAAGTTCAACGCGGCCGCCACCGAGGTCCAGGGCATCATCAAGTCCCTGGCGCAGACGCTGGCCGAGTTCGACGGCGCCGCGGACACGGCGTTCCAGAAGGCCTCGAAGGCCGTGCAGGACATCGGCAACACCTGACAGACACAGCAAAGAGGGTGGGGCGACCGGCGCGCTGACGGCGTGCTGGTCGTGACCCTTTGCCGCGGGACGGATCGGGTACACGGGTGAGCCCTGCTCGGGGGCGTCGAGAGGTAGAGCAATGGTCAACTGGACGGTCGAAGCCACGGCGGCGATGGAGAGTCTCAAGGGGCTCCAGACGAAGGCCGGCGGCTACGAGGGGATCGGCAAGAAGCTCAGCGATTCGCTGACGACGGCCGGCGAGCAGGCGTCGATGAGCGGCAAGGGCGGTCCCATCGGGATCGCGATCAGCGAGTTCGTCGACAAGTGGAAGGACTCGCTGCCGGGCATGGTCAAGCACACCGGCGACGTCCTGAAGGGCACCGCGGACGCGCTGACCGCCCTGGCGAACGGGCACGAGGAGATGGCCCGGATTGCCCAGCGCGGCATCCAGCGCACCGACGGGGTCAGCCCGCGCCAGGTCATCCGGAACGCAGCGGCCGCGGCCGCGCCGAAGCCGCCGCGCAACGCGGTCTGATCGGGGGAACCACGCCATGATCAAGCCCGAGGGCATCCCGAAATTTCTCGGTGACCTGACCAGGGTCAGCGCCGCGGCCACCGACCTGAGCGAGGTCGGCGGCGAGATCGTCAAGATCGCGCAGGACCTGGAGCTGACCTTCCGCAACGGCATGAACGCGCACTACACCAAGGGTCCGGAGAAGGACCGGCTGGTGGACGCGATGCTGCCGGTGAAGGAGGAAGGCGAGAAGTTCGGACCCGAGCTCACCAAGGTCAGCGGCGCGCTGCACACCTTCGTCGAGGAGGTGCAGAAGCACGTCACCGACCTGAAGAACGTCCGGACCCGTGCGTACAACTTCATCAAGAAGGTTGGGAACACGCCCGAGGACGAGATCGACGACAACGAGGACTGGGTCAACGAGGAGAACCAGCTCCACAAGGACCTGCAGGCCGCGCAGGACGGCATCAGCGGTGCCGAGACGCGGTGTGCGAACAAGATCGCCGCGCTGTACGGCGGCCGCAAGTGGGACGAGGCCAGCGGTCACCGTGACGGCGACCCAGAGCCGGAGCCGGTGGACGAGGACAAAGAGCCGCCGTGGGGCAAGCCGCTCGAGTACGACGCCCCGTGGTACGAGGACTGTGTCGACTTCGTCGGCGGGGTGCTCAAGGGCATCTTCGTCGACGGCCTGCTCGGCACCCTGGACGCGCTCACCACGCTGATCCCGATCCAGCCGCTGCTGAAGTCCCTCGGCGTGAACTCCATCTTCGGCTACGAGCTGAAGGGCTGGAGCGACTGCGGGAACGCCTGGAAGGGCGTCGGCCTGACCCTCGCCTCGGCGGCGATGTGGGCCATCCCAGGTGCGAACCTGCTGATGCACACGATGTTCCCCGAGACCGCGGCGTACCTGGACAATGTCGGCCTGACCGTGCTGAAGGGCATGGTCGCCTGGGACATGTGGGGCGAGGATCCGGGGCGAGCTGTCGGCCAGCTGGGCTTCAACATCATCACGACGGTCGGTACCGGTGGTGCCGCCGGCGCCGTTCGCGGTGCGGCCATCGCCGGCAAGTACGGCGGTATGGCGGCCAAGGTCGCCAAGGGCGTCGACGTCGGCATGAACGTCGCCAACAAGTTGCGCCCGGGTCAGCTCGCGATCAACACCGCGCTCAAGCTGCCCAAGGTCAGCGACCTGGTCATCAAGGTCGGCAACACCCCGGTGATCGGCGGAATGGCCAAGTTCAGCGGCCTGGACATTCCCACCTCCAAGGGGGGAGGTCTGCCCAACGTCGGCCGCGTCGACACCCCGAGTGTGTCCGCTCCCGACCACACCCCTGCCTCGGTCGGCTCGCACAGCTATGGCGACTCGAGCCCGTCGTCGCACAGCAGCAGCCCGTCCGGCGGCTCCGACGTACCGTCCGGCCACTCGTCGTCCCCGGGCGATTCGAGCCCGTCGTCGTCGCCGGGCGATTCGAGCCCGTCGTCGCCGGGGGATTCGGCTCCGGCCACCCCGACGAACCGCGACGCGACCCCGTCGTCCCCGGACAGCCCGAGTTCCCACAGCTCGGACTCGCCGTCCACCTCGCACGGGTCGGACTCTCCGTCGAGCCACAGCTCCGATGCGCCGGCTTCACGCAGCTCCGACTCGCCGTCGAGCCACAGCTCGGACGCGCCGGCCTCGCGTGGTTCGGATTCGCCTTCGACCTCGCACGCTTCGGACTCTCCGTCGACTTCGCGCGGGTCGGACTCGCCGTCGTCGCACAGCTCGGACAGCAGCCCGGCGAGCCATGGGTCGGACGCGCCGTCGAGCCGCAGTTCCGACGCGCCGTCGACGCACAGCCCGGACGGGTCGCCCTCGGGTACGCCGACCCACGCCGACGCTCAGACCACCCCGAGGACCCACACCCCGGACGGACCGTCGACCCGTACGCCCGACGCCCCGCACACCCCGGACGCGCCGCGCACCCACACGCCCGACGCCCCGACCCGTACCCCGGACGCACCCGCGGCCCACACCCCGGACACCCCGCGCACGCACACGCCGGACGCGCCGCGTACCCACACTCCGGATGCGCCGCACACGCCTGACGCTCCGCGGACGCACACCCCGGACGCGCCGGCCCGAAGCCACATCGATTCGCGCCTGCACCCGGATGGTCCGCCGACCCATGGTCCGAGCCGGATCCCGGAGCGGCTGAACCCGGACAGCCACACGCCGGACGCGCCGCCCCCGGGTCACATCGACTCGCGCCTGCACCCGGACGGTCCGCCCACCAGCGGTCCGAGCCGGATCCCGGAGCGGCTGAACCCGGACAGCCACACGCCGGACGCACCGCCCCCGGGCCACATCGACTCGCGCCTGCACCCGGACGGTCCGCCCACCAACGGCCCGAGCCGGATCCCGGAGCGCCTGAACCCCGACGGCCACACTCCGACCCGTACGCCGGACGGCCCGACCCACACGCCCGACGCGCAGACCCGCACGCCGGACGCCCCCACGCGTACACCGGACGGGCCGACGCACACCCCGGACGCCCCGACGCCGCGCGGAGCCGACACCCCGCCGGTAGTCGCCCCGCACGTCGGCCCCGGCCGGGCAGGCGGTCCCGACACGCCGCACGGCACCACACCGCACAACCCGAACCAGCCGCACAACCCGAACCAGCCGCACAACCCGAACCAGCCGCACAACCCGAACCAGCCCAACCAGCCGCAGGCGCCCGCACAGCCGCCTCGCCCGGTCGGACGTCCCGGACAGCAACGGCATGACGTGGATCCGGCCCGGTACAGCCCGAAGGACACGTTCGGCCGGCTGCTGAAGAAGCTGAAGGCGAAGGTCGGCGACAATCCGCTGAAGAACGTCGCGGAGTGGATCCGCGAGGGCAACCCGCATTTCAAGGGCGGCAAGGGCCACCCGAGCGCGACCAACAACTGTGGTGACAACTCGCGTGCCTTCGCCGACACCCTGCAGGGTGGCGAGCCGCGTCTCGCCAACCGCGACCTGCAGATGGGCTACGACAAGAACGGCAAGTGGGGTCCGACGCCGGGTGAGCGTCAGGAGATGTACGAGTACACCGGTGTCCGGCCGGACGCCATCCAGGTCCGGGACCCCCACGGGCGACCGATCGACCCGAGGACGCTCCAGCCAGGACCGGGCCGTGACGCGGCCGCGCATGACTACACGGTCGGCGCCTACCGGGCGATCTTCAACGAGCTGCGTAACCAGCCGCCGGGAACGGTCGCCATCATCGGCGGTAGCTGGGCGCGGAAGGCCGCGGACAGCCCTGTCAGCGGGCACTGGTTCAACGCGTTCGTCGACGACACCGGCAAGGTGAAGTGGGCGGACATGCAGTCGGGCGAGGTCTCGGACTTCCCGCCGCAGTACACGGCCGTGTTCGACGAGCTCGAGGTGATGACACGTCGGCCGGGTGGGGACTGGCAGTCTCCGATTGCCCCGAGCCACAAGGTCGACGGCATCAACCAGGTGCCCAACCCGTGGCCGGCGAACCATCCTCAGCGGCCGAGCTGGCAGCCCCAGTTCCCCCAGAACCCGCCGCACCAGCCGGCCTACCCACCGCACAACCCCCAGCAACCGCATGCTCCGCAACAGCCGCATGCCCCGCAGCAGTACCCGAACGCCCCGCAACAGCCGCATGCCCCGCAGCAGTACCCGAACGCCCCGCAACAGCCGCATGCTCCGCAGCAACACCCGCATGCGCCGCAGCAGTACCCGAAGGGGCCGCAGCAGTACCCGAACGCCCCGCAACAGCCGCATGCCCCGCAGCAACACCCGCATGCGCCGCAGCAGTACCCGAACGGGCCGCAGCAGTACCCGAACGCCCCGCAACAGCCGCATGCCCCGCAGCAGTACCCGAACGCCCCGCAACAGCCGCATGCTCCGCAGCAACACCCGCATGCGCCGCAGCAGCCGCATGCTCCGCAGCAACACCCGCATGCGCCGCAGCAGTACCCGAACGGGCCGCAGCAGTACCCGAACGCCCCGCAACAGCCGCATGCCCCGCAGCAGTACCCGAACGCCCCGCAACAGCCGCATGCCCCGCAGCAGTACCCGAACGCCCCGCAACAGCCGCATGCCCCGCAGCAGTACCCGAACGCCCCGCAACAGCCGCATGCTCCGCAGCAGCCCCACGCTCCGCAGCAGCAGTCGCATGCTCCGCAGCAGTACCCGCATGCGCCGCAACACCCGCAGCAGCCGCATGCGCCCCAGCAGTACCCGCAGCAGCCCCACGCTCCGCAGCAACACCCGCATGCTCCGCAGCACCACCCGCATGCTCCGCAGCACCACCCGCATGCTCCGCAGCAGCCGCAGTACCCGCATACGCCGCAGCAGCAGCACCCGCATGCTCCGCAGCACCACCCGCATGCTCCGCAGCAGCAGCACCCGCATACCCCGCAGCAGCAGCACCCGCATACCCCGCAGCAGCACCCGGCACAGCCGCACACGCCGATGCCGCACCAGCAGCCGCACACCCCGCAGCAGCCGCACGCACCGCAGGCGTCTTCGCATCAGCGGTCCCCCGAGGGGGAGCGTCCGCGGGATCCGCGGGAGGACTTCATGGATCGGCGTGAGCCGGTTCGTGAGCGGAACCCCGAGGGGGAGCGTCCGCGGGATCCCCGGGAAGACTTCATGGACCGGCGTGAGCCGCGTCCGGAGACTCCGCAACCGCCGACGCGGCAGGGCAATCCTGACCTGCCCGACCCACGACAGATCCCGGACCGGCTGCACCCAGATGGTCCGCCGGCGCCGCATGACCCGAACTGGCTCGACAACCGGCTGAATCCGGATGGTCCGTCGGCGCCGCACCCGGATGCTCCGGCGGCACCGCGTGACCCGAACAGATTCGACGACCGGCTGCACCCGGACGGTCCGCCCGCGCCGCACGACCCGAACTGGGCCGACAACGCGCTGCACCCGGACGGTCCGCCCGCGCCGCATGACCCGAACTGGCTCGACAACCGGCTGAATCCGGATGGTCCGTCAGCGCCGCACCCGGATGCTCCGGCGGCACCGCGTGACCCGAACAGATTCGACGACCGGCTGCACCCGGACGGTCCGCCCGCGCCGCACGACCCGAACTGGGCCGACAACGCGCTGCACCCGGACGGTCCGCCGGCGCCGCATGACCCGAACTGGCTCGACAACCGGCTGAATCCGGATGGTCCGTCAGCGCCGCACCCGGATGCTCCGGCGGCACCGCGTGACCCGAACAGATTCGACGACCGGCTGCACCCGGACGGTCCGCCGGCGCCGCATGACCCGAACTGGCTCGACAACCGGCTGCACCCGGACGGTCCGCCCGCACCGCACGACCCGAACTGGGCCGACAACGCGCTGCACCCGGACGGTCCGCCCGCACCGCATGACCCGAACTGGCTCGACAACCGGCTGAACCCCCGGCCGGACACGCCGCACTCCGGCGCGCCCGTTCACCAGCCGCCGAGGGACGACTGGGGTTCGGCCCCGGACAACCCACCGCACAACCCCGCGAACGACACCCCGGCGACGCCCGACCGGACGCCTGACACCCCGGACAAGAAGGCGGACACCCCACCCGACACCGCCGCAAACCAGGCGGAAGCCCCCGGCAGTTCCCAGGCCGGCGATCAGGACTGGACGCCGAGCCCGGAGAAGTTCGGTATCACCAAGAAGGAGGGGTTCGACCCCGCCTTCCACCACAAGGCGCTGGGTGACCAGTTCGATCCGCGGGTGCACGACGCCGACGGCACGTTCTCGGTCGAGGAACGCGCGATCGCGGACACGGTCCACGAAGAGCGTGGCTGGCGGGTCGACGCCCGCCCGCCGGACCACACGGTCGCGGGCCGGAAGAACCCCGAGTGCATGACCCGCAAGTCGCCGGAGCACGACGGCACCGTCACCGAGTACAAGACGCTGCGGCCGGAAGACGCGGGCGACGACGCGTCGGTCGCCGTGCGGCGGAACATCGGGACCGCGTCGAAGCAGGTACCGCCGGGCGGCGAGATCGTCATCGACGGCCGCAAGGTCGGTCTCACCGAGGAGGACGCTCGCCGGGGGTTCGTGCGGGCGGCCGGGCAGCCGCACAGCAAGATGGTCTCGACGGTGCACATCATCGTGGCCGACGGCCGGATGCTGACTTTCGTGAAGGAGGGCTGATGCGCGCGCGGGAGTACCTGTACGTGCGGACGACGGAGCCGGTGGCGGCTGAAGCGGAGTACCTGCGGAAGCTGTACGACCTGGAGCCGATCCCGGACGGGGCGGACGAGCCGGACGAGATCGGGCTGCGCGGCCCGGCCCGGACGGCCGACGCAACGGTCGGGTACGAGATCCAGCCGAACACCTACGTCGTGTTCGAGCCGGAGCCGCAGGAGGTGCAGGCGATCGACGGGTACCCCGTCGAGATCGCCGTCTGGCTCGGCCGGGACGAGGGCACCCAGCGCCAGGAGGCGCGGCTCGTCTTCGAGGACCACGTGCGCACCCGCCCAGATGTTCCGGTGCTGCTCTGTCACGATGTCAGCGCACTCATCGCGGCGTACCTGCCGGAGAAGGGTGTGTACGACTTCCCGCCCGGAACGACGATCGACGCGGCCCACCAGGACCGGTGGCGCGACTGGGCGCTGGCGTGAGCATGGCGCGAGGAGAGGACTGAAGGTGGCAGACGAGATCGACCAGGCCGTGCTGGCGCAGGCCCGGCAGACGTTGGCGGACTGGGTCAACGAGAACGCGGACGAGGACGACGAGCGGATGGACGCCGACTCGTTCGCCGGGTGGCAGGCCGGGACGCAGGACGAGTTCTTCGTGTTCACCTCGCCTGGCGGCTACACCAACATGCTGTACCTGGTCGGTGAAGGCGTCGTACACCCGTTCTCGTACGCGACCGAGACGCTCGAGTACGCCGTGGCCGCGGCGCGGGCCGAACGCGACGGCACCGAGCCCCCCGAGCGCCCGGGGCCGGCGATCACCTGGGAGAACTGGAACGAGGAGTAGGACCAGACGGACGAACCGGGGCCTGGCTGGTGCGGCCCCGGTTTTGCTGTCAGCGGTTGAGGAAGCGGCGCCAGGCCGACGTTCGCAGGGCCTTTGGGAGGGCTACCGCGGGGGAGTGGTCCAGGGTGACCGGTAGTTCCGCGAGGAGTTCGCCGACGAGCCAGTAGACGCCGGGGCTACAGGGGTCCTGGGCCTCGTCGTGGGACTTGGCGACCCAGCGGGCGAAGGAGTCCGCCCGGGCCTGCATGTCCTCGCGGCGATCCACCGGGCAGACCGCGAGCAGGTCGGTCGACGGGACGGCGAGCAGGGTGCCTCGGCCCTTGCCCGCGTTCGGGAGGTGCCGGTCGTGGTCGACCAGGGCCATGCCGACGGTCTGGTCGCCGGGGCGGCTGAGTACGGACCAGGGCAGGTCGTCGACGGGTTCGAGGGTGAGGCCGGCGAGGTTCTCCAGGGTCAGTTCGAGGCCGGACGGGCGGTCGGGCAGGTGGAGTCCGTGCATCACCCGGCGGACCTGGGTGAGCCGGTGCCAGCCGGATCCGACCTGCAGGCCGAAGACGATCTCGAAGTACCGGCCGAACGGGACGCTGAGTCCGGCCAGCAGGCTCGGCCGACCGGCGGACCAGCCCTGCCGGCGGAGGGTCGCGCGCTGCCGGGACACCACGTCGCCGTACAGGTGTTCGTCGGTGGCGATGCCGATCTCGTCGACGACGGCGCGGAGCCAGTCGTCGACCGTGCGCGGCCAGAGGTGATGAGGTTGCTCACGGCATCGATCGACGAGCTCGGCCAGACCGACCTCGGCGCTCGAGGTCAGACCACCGCGGCTCCAGTGCAGCTTGACGATCGGGCCGGCCGGGTCGAGTTCGGCGTCCGGCAGCAGCACCGGCAACAGGTCCGCGACCAGGTCCAGAACCTGCCGTCCGTCGAACGGTGTCTCGGTCATCGAAATGAGCCGCCTCTCCACTAGAGTCCGGTGCAGCATGCCATCTGAGGCGTTCACGTGCAGTCGAGGGGCCGGTCGGCTCAGCTGAGGAGAGAAAGTGTCGACACGACTCGTGCACCGCCCGGCGCGGAGCACCCGGAGTATCGACACCGGGCAGCCGCGGGTCATCGAGACTCCGCCGCCCGGCGCGCGCGGCAAGGCCGGTGGCAACCCGATGCAGGCGCTGATGCCGGCCGTCGGGGTGCTCGGCTCGGTCGGCATGATGAGCACGATGCGGACCGGGATGTCCGCGGTGATCGGTGTCGGGGTGTTGTTCCTCACCTTGGTCGGCACCTTCGGGATGGCGTTCTCGCAACGCGGCCGGGCCGGCAAGGAGAGCCGCGAGCAGCGCAACCGGTACCTGGACTACCTCGAGCGGCTGCGCGACGAGTTCGGCAAGATGGAGCGCGAGACCCGCAAGCAGGCACTCGCCCTGAACCCGCCGGCCGACGCGCTCGTCGACGCGGTGCGCGACCCGGCCCGGCTCTGGGAGCGGCGCCGCAGCGACCCCGACTTCCTGCTGGTGCGCTGCGCGACCGGGCGGATGCCCGTCGTCCCGGCGACCCTGGCCTCGTCCGGTTCGATGATGGACCCGCCGGACCCGTTCATGATGGCCGAGGCGGAGGCGCTGGCCCGCCGGTTCGCGCTGATGCCGGACATGCCGTTGACGATCCCGCTGGACCTGTCCGGCAACGTCAGCATCGTCGGCGACCGTGACGGCGTGGTCCGGATCGCCCGGGCGCTGCTGCTGCAGGCCGCGGTCTTCCACGCGCCCGAGGACCTGGAGATGGGCGCGAGCTTCCCGCCGTCGGCGCTGGACCTGTGGCAGTGGATCGGCTGGCTGCCGCACGCGGTCGACCCGGAGCGCCGCGAGGGCCCGCACCCGTTCCGCCGGATCGCCGCCAAGCCCGCCGAACTGGCCGACCTGATCCGCGACGAGGTCGCCGCCCGGGCGAACCTGGCCAGCGAGGCGAAGCGCGGTTCGCTCGGCGACCAGCGCCGGATGCTGCAGCGCCTCCTGGTCCTGCACGACACGTACGGCGACGTCGCCACCGAGGTCACCACGGCGGACCCGACGCTGAGCGCCGGTGACGTCGGCGTGACGGTGCTGCACCTGGTCCAGGACCGGATGCAGGAGCCGAGCAACGTGGCGATCCGGGTCACCGTCCAGGACGGCGAGGTCCTGGTCGAGGACCTGCGCGGCGGTGGGTACATGACCGCGCAGGGCCGGCTCGACGACACCCCGCTGGCGACGGCCGAGGGGTTGTCCCGCACGCTGGCGCCGCTGCGGCTGTCCGAGGAGTCGCTGGAGGAGGACGCGTCGCTCAAGACCGTCGACTTCATGGGCCTGCTCGGCATCGAGGACCCGGGCGCGGTCGACCTGGACACGATGTGGCGGCCGCGGCACGAGCGCGCGTTCCTGCGCGTCCCGCTCGGCATGGACAGCCACGGCCAGCCGGTCGTACTGGACCTGAAGGAGTCCGCCCAGCTCGGTATGGGTCCGCACGGTCTCTGTATCGGTGCGACCGGTTCCGGTAAGTCCGAGGTACTCCGCACGCTCGTCATGGGCCTGCTCGCGACGCACTCGCCGGAGGACCTGGCGATGGTGCTGATCGACTACAAGGGTGGTGCCACGTTCGCGCCGTTCGACGGCGTCCCGCACGTGGCCGGCATCATCACCAACCTGGTCGACGACCCGAGCCTGACCGAGCGCGCGTACGCGAGCCTGGCGGGCGAGGTGCAGCGCCGGCAGCAGATGCTGAAGGACGCGGGCAACGTCGCCAACATCACCGACTACCGGTTGCTGCGCCGGCAACGACCCGAGCTGCCGCCGTACCCGCACCTGTTCGTGCTGATCGACGAGTTCGGTGAGCTGCTCACCGCCCGGCCGGACTTCATCGACCTGTTCCTCTCGATCGGCCGGATCGGCCGGTCCATCGGCGTCCACCTGCTGCTCGCCAGCCAGCGCGTCGAGGGCGGCAAGCTGCGTGGTCTGGAGACCTACCTGTCGTACCGGCTGGGTCTGCGCACGTTCTCCGAGGAGGAGAGCCGGACCGTGCTCGACACCGACGACGCGTTCCACCTGCCGCCGCTGCCGGGTTTCGGGTACCTCAAGGTCGACACCAGCGTGTACCAGCGGTTCCGCGCGGCGTACGTCTCCGGGCCGTACAAGGGCCGCGTGGTCGCCGAGGAGGAGAAGGCCGCCGACGGTCCCGCCGTCCGCCCGTACCTGGTCACGCCGTACCAGCAGCCCGACCTGGAGAAGCTGGCCGCGGAGGACAAGAAGGACGAGGACAAGGACGACTCCACCGAGCGGTCCACCGGGCCGACGGTGCTCGGCGTGTTCGTCGACCAGGTGAAGCCGGCCGCGACCGCGGTCCCGCAGGTCTGGCTGCCGCCGCTGCCGAAGGTCTGCACCCTGGACCAGGTCGGCGGCCCGGTCGACATCACCGCGGCCCGCGGTCTGCAGTTCGCCGTCCAGGCCCCGCCGATGGCACCCGCGGTCGGTGTGATCGACGACCCGCGCAAGCAGAGCCAGAGCGTCTACCGGATCGACCTGACCCGGGCCGGCGGCCATTGCGCGCTGATCGGCGGACCGGCGTCCGGCAAGACCACCTTCCTGCGCACGATCGTCTCGTCGCTCGCGCACAGCTACACGCCGCAGGAGGTCGCGGTGTACGCGATCGACCTGGCCGGCGGTGGTCTGCAGCCGCTGGCCGACTTCCCGCACGTCGGTGGGGTCGCGATCCGGACCGACCGGGAGAAGATCCGGCGCACGCTCGAAGAGGTCCGCGGCATGCTGGACGAGCGCGAGCTGGTCTTCCGCGATCGCGGCATCGACACGATGGAACGGCTGCGCGAGCTGCACGCGAGCGGCCAGGTCCCGGAGCTGCCGGTCGCCGACGTGGTGCTGGTGCTGGACAACTACGGTGCGATCAAGACCACCTTCGACGACCTCGAAGAGCCGATGAGCGACCTGATCCAGCGCGGCAGCAGCTACGGCATCCACGTCGTCATCACGATGCTGCGCTGGAGCGACGTCCGGATGGCCACCCAGGCGCTGTTCGGCACGGTGCTCGAGCTGCGGCTCAACGACCCGACCGACTCGAACATCGACCGCCGGCTGCAGGAGACGATGCGCAACGCCGGAGCGGGCCGCCTCCTGACCCCTGGGAAGAAGCTGTTCGCGCAGCTCGCGCTGCCCCGGGTGGACAGCCTGCTGCAGGACGACGACCTCAGTAACGCGATGCAGGGCCAGGCGCTCGCGCTCGGCTCCGCGTGGCAGGGTCCCGGCGCGCCGAAGGTCCGGATGCTGCCGTACCGGCTGGAGCGCAAGAGTCTGCCGAACCCGCAGACCGAGGCGGTCAAGGTACCGATCGGCCTGGACGAGACCGCGATGGCGCCGGTGCTGCTCGACCTGTTCGAGCGCGACGGCAACCTGGTTATCTTCGGCGACACGGCCTCCGGTAAGACGAACCTGCTGAAGCTGGTCATGCAGCAGCTGATCGACCGGTACAGCTCCGACGAGGTGGTGTTCGCGGTGATGGATCCGCGGCGCGGCCTGCGCGGGTTCCTGCCGGACAAGTACCTCGGCGGCTACGCGACCAGCGGCCGGGTCGGCGCCGGCCTGGCCACGGGCGTCGCGGGCGAGCTGGAGAAGCGGCTGCCGGACGACCTGAGCGACGCGGCCCCCGCGCCGGTCGCCGGGCCGAAGGTGATCGTGGTCGCGGACGACTACGACCTGCTCACCAGCGGCGGCCAGGCCCCGATGGACGCGTTCCTGCCGTACATCGCGTCCGGCCGCGACATCAGCCTGCACTTCGTCATCGCGCGCCGGGCCAGTGGCGCCGGCCGCGCGCTGTACGAGCCGTTCCTGACCACGGTGATGGAGAGCGGGACGGCCGGGCTGGTGCTCTCCGGCGACAAGGGCGAGGGCGCGCTGTTCACCGGTGCGACGCCGGGCAACTTCCCGGCCGGCCGCGGACTGTTCGTCCGCCGTGGTGAGCGGCCGTCGCTGATCCAGACCGCACTGGCGGACGGTACGACGTCCGCCCCTGAGGGAGAAGGCGGAAACAAGTGAGCTACGACGTGGTGGCGCTGATCGACGGCAGACCGTCGTACCAGGACGTGCTGGCGGGGATGGTCGCCGCCGGGCCGGACTGGCTGGTCCGCGACGTGTCCGACGGCGCCGTACTGCAGCTGTGCGACCCGCAAGGTCAGCCGCTGGCCTCCTTGGAGGCGCCGATCCTGATCCAGGTCCCTGGCGAGGTGGAGCGGCTGCTCGGCCCCGAGGTCGCCGACGTGCCGACGCCGGTGTGGTGGATGGAGGTCCGGGCGAACCCGCAGGACGGCGGCCCCGAGCTCGCCGACCGGTACGCCGCGACCCTGGTCGAGCGGCTCGGTGGCCGGGTCTGGAAGCCGGCCCCGCCGCCGTTCAACCCGCCGCCCGGCACCACCGGTGCCGACGCGGCGCCGGCCGCCGCCCAGAACGATGCTGGAGGCAACAATGCCTAACCCGGTCGAGCTCAGTCCGGCGATCGACCTGTGGACCGACAAGGTCGTCGTGATCATGCAGGACCGGCCGGTCGTCGGGATGTCCGCGTGGCTGGTGGACGCGCTCGCCGCGGCCGAGGCGGCCGGTCTCGGCGTCCAGCTGGTCACCCCGGCCACGACCCGGCTGACGTTCGCGGTCCGGACCACGCTGTTCAGCAGCCGCGAGTCGCGCTGGGTGGTCACCGAGCCGAACGGCGAGGGCGCGTACGACGGTCTGGGCGGGTCCAAGCTGCAGTGGAACGGCGAGATGTTCGCCGGTGTCGCCGCCGGGGAGCAGGACAAGGTCGACATGAGCCCGACCTTCGTCGCGGTCGACCTGGAGCTGCCCTGGCAGTTGCTGGTCACCGCGCGGTTCCGGTACCAGGCGCTGGAGTCGACCGTCGTCGGCAAGGCCGCCGAGCGGCTGTTCACCGAGCTGACCGGCGTCGCGCCGGCCGGCTGGGGTACCGCCGAGCCGGTCACCCAGCCGTGGAACGTAGGCCAGCTCACCTCGTACTGCCGCCGCCGCGCGCCGAAGCCGACCTGGCTGTCTGTGGTCGGTGGCAAGGACGGCCTGAGCGCGACCGGTTCGGTCGAGATCCACCGCCGCCCGGCCGGGCTGGAGGAGGTCATCACGATGGCCGTCGCCACCCCGGACGGCCTGCCGACGCCGGACGACGTCCGGAAGGTGGGGGAGCGGCTGGCGAACTCGTTCACGCTGGTGTCGTTCTTCGCCCAGGGCGCCCGCGGCAACGGGGAGGACACCAACGAGATCCCGCACTGGACCGGCGTCCCGGCGCCGATGGCGATGGCCGTCGGCAGCGACGCGCTGGAGTCCGGCGGGCTGGCGAAGGCGATGGACCTCGGCGACGCCGTCGAGATCGTGCCGGAGAAGATCGGCCCGGCCGCCGCGCCCGTCGTCTGGTACCCGATCGGTGACGGCAAGAACCAGCTGGACTGGAACAAGTACAGCGCGCTGCTCGGCCGGCTGGTTCCGCCCGGCGCACCGGTCGGGGCGTAGGACCATCAAGTTGTTGTTGGCAACGATCAGAGAGGTGTGACGGGTGGCTGCGGTCTACAGCCGGGTGACGATCATCGGGCGGCAACGCCAGATGGACGCCGTACTGCCGGTCGACGAGCCGTTGGGCCGGCTGATGCCGGACCTGCTGCGGATGCTCGGCGAACCGGTCGATCCCTCCCCACGGCGCCGGTACCTGACCACGCCGACCGGGCAGACGGTCTCGCTCGAGCTCACCCTGGGCTCGGCGCAGATCGGTGACGGTGCCGTGCTGCGGCTGGCGGCCGAGGGCGAGGTCCCGCCGCCGCCGACCGTGTACGACGTGGCCGAGGAGGCCGTCGACGACCTCGAGCGGCGCGGCACCACCTTCCAGCGCAAGCACCGGCACTGGGCCTCGGGCGCGGCGTTGATCTTCGCCCTGCTCGCGGGCGCGATCGCGCTGGCTCGCGCGACCCAGGCCGACGTGGCCGCGTTCATCCTGCTCGTGGTCGCCATCATCACCGGCCTGGGCGGTGTCGTGCTCGGCCGCGCCGGGCAGAAGACGACCGCGATCACGCTGCTGATCGTGACCCCGGTCCTGCTCGCCGTCGTCGCCTGGAACCTCGGCCTCTCCGAGGACTGGTCGACGCCGATGCGGGCCGGTCTCACCGCGCTCGGCCTGGCCCTCGGCCCGCTGCTGTTCGCGATGGCCGGACTGGCCGGTGGTGGCCTGGTCGGTGGCGGTACGGCGCTGACCTTCGCGGTGATCTGGATCGTCGGCGTCGCGGCCGGCGTGTCCGCGGACAAGCTGAGCGCGTTGATCGCCGTGGTGGCCGTGCTGCTGCTCGGTGTGCTGCCGCGGCTCGCGCTGTCGATGTCCGGGCTGACCGCCCTGGACGACACCCGCGCTCGTGGCAAGGAGGTCGGGCGCCCGGACGTGGAGGCCGCGCTGAACGCCGCCCACGTCGGCCTGGCGTTGTCCGCGACCGCGATCGCGCTCTGGTCCGCCGCGGCCGGTGTCGTGCTCGCCCTGCACGGATCCGCCTGGACCGTGAGCATCGCGGCCCTGCTGGCGCTGCTGTTGTGTGCCCGGTCACGGCTCTACCCGCTGGCCGCGGAGGTGCTCGGGCTGTTCGCCGCGGCCGCTGTCGTGGTCGCCGCGCTGGTCCAGGATCTCTCCCAGGAATCGGTGGGTGGCACACTGGTAGCAGTCGGGCTGCTCGTGGTGGTGGCGATGGTCGGTGCGTTCGGCCTGAGCTGGACGCCGCAGGACCACGTGCAGGTCCGGCTCGGCCAGGTCCTGGACCAGATCCAGGTACTGGCCGTGGTCGCGCTGGTCCCCTTGGTGCTCGGTGCCTTCGGGGTGTTCAGCGATCTGCTCGACGTCTTCTGATCGGATGGTATGACCGGGCCGAACTGGCAGGCGGACATGATGAACCGCCTCGACGACGATTCGGCGGCGGCCGGTACTTCCGCCGCGCCCACCCCGCCCGCTGCTGAGGCGGACACGGCGCAGCAGCCTGCCCAGATGCCGGAGGCCGCTGCGCCCGAGCCGACGATGGCGCCGCCTCCTCGGCCGTCCGGTGGAGGCTGGGGCGCCCCGGTACCACCGGAGCAGCAGCAGCCACCTCAGTACCAGCAGGGGCCAGCTCAGGGTCAGGGGCAGTATCAGCAGGGGCCGCCCCCGCAGCAGTATCAGCAGCAGCCGCCCCAGCAGTCGTACGGTCCGCCGTCGCAGCAGCAGCACTACCCGCCGCAGCAGTACAACCAAGGTGGGTACCAGCAGCAGTACGCGCCGCCGCCTCCGCAGCAGCCGCAGTACCAGCAGCAGTACGACCCGAACTACGGGCCGGGGTACCCGCAGTACCAGCAGCCGCCGGTGCAGCAGTACGAGCAGCAGCAGTTCGAGCAGCCGCCGTACGGTGGAGCGCCGCAGCAGCAGCCTGCGCCGTACGAGCAGCCTTATCAGCAGCAGTACGCCCCGCCGCCGCAACAGCAGCAGTACCAGCAGCAGCCGCCGCCGTATCAGCAGCAGCAACCACCGCCGTCGCAGTACGGACCGCCGCCGCAGCAGTACCAGCAGCAGCAGCCGCCGTCAGGTGACGGGAGCTGGAACCAGCCGCAGGACTCCGGCGGCTGGGACACGCCGACGGCCGACAGCGGACCGACCGAGCACGCCTACACCCCGGCGTACCACGACCCGCTGGCCGGACCGTTGCCAGTGGCAAGCGACTCGGTGGGGTTGCAGCACGAGGACCGGGCCGGAGCGGGAGCGTTCTTCCGCCGGATCGGGCGGTTCGCGGCCGAGGCGGCGTACATCGCCGGCGCGTCCGGGCGGATGCAGCGCGATGTGGAGAACATCGCGTTGATCCGGCGCCCGATCGGGATCGGCCGGATGATCGGCGTGATCGGTCCGGTGCCGCAGAGCGGGACGTCGACCGTCACGGCGCTGATCGCGGACGCCTTCGCCTCGCAGCGGTCCGACCTGGTCCTGGCCGTCGACGCCTGCCCGCGCGAGGGCAAGCTGACGCACCGGATCGACCAGGGCATCGCCAACACCCCGGGATCGCGGGTCCAGCTGGCCCGCGCCGAGCCGACCGGTGAAGCGATCAGCGAGGTCCTTGCCTCCCGCAACGTCGGCGGGGCGAACCAGATCCCGCTCTCACTGGTCGACTGCCCGGCCGGCCTGTACGACGAGGCCACCGCGTACGTCGCGGGCGCGGCACACGCCGTCGCGCTGGTGATCCCGTCCAACCGGGACGACGCGCTGGCCAGCATCAACCAGCTGGACCAGCTCAGCTCGGCCGGTCAGCAGATGCTGGTGCAGAAGGGCCTGGTCATCATCGCGGAGAACCAGCCGGACGACCCCGAGCCGGTCCGCTGGCTCCAGTCGGCCGTCTCCGACCGCGGTATGGGCTACGTGGTCCTGCCGTACGACGCGCACCTCGCGAACGCCTGGCCGATGCGCCCGGACCGGCTCGAACCGGCGACCCGGCGCGCCGTCCTCGAGCTCGCCGCCCGCCTGGTCCAGCGCGCCACCCGCTGACCCGGTGCGCCGACGCGGCAGCGGGTCAGCTGTGTTGGTGGTGGACGCGGCTGATCTACGCCTCGGCTGAACCGTTCACGGGATCAGGTCGTTTGTCCGGGTAGGGCCCGATTTGGTCGGGTCGGGTATGAAGGCAAATAGCAGAGCGTTCAACTATTCCGAGCACAGCTCCTGGAGGTCCAGATTCATGAGCGACGACAGCACGGCCGAAGCGACCCCGCTGACCGACAGTCTGCGTGACCGGCGGGCGGTGCTGCGGGGTGCCGCGGTGGCCGGCCTCGCCGGAGTGAGCGTGCCGGTGCTCGCCGCGTGCGGTGAGGACGGCGGTTCGAGCGGCGCCGGGTCGGACCCGACGTCGGCACCGTCCGGCGCACCCTCGTCCGCGCCGTCGAGCGCCCCGTCCAGCGCGCCGACCAGCGGTGGCGGCGGGGGAGCGGTCCTCGGCCCGGTCTCGGACGTCCCGGTCGGCGGCGGCAAGATCTACCCCGACGCGAAGCTGGTGGTGACCCAGCCGACGGCCGGTCAGTTCAAGGGCTTCACGGCCGTCTGCACCCACATGGGTTGCCTGGTCAGCAAGGTGGAGAACGACACCATCGACTGCAACTGCCACGGCAGCAAGTTCAGTACGAAGGACGGCAGCGTGGTGAACGGTCCGGCCGACAGCCCGCTCGCGGCGGCGAACGTCACCGTCGACGGCAACAACATCCTCGGCCCGGCCTGACACGGGGGAAGGGCCCGGCCGTCGAAACGGTCGGGCCCTCGGGTTCCCTGCGGCCCGGTGAAGTGGGAGGACCGGGTCTAGCGCCGGGAGATCAGCGCTGGGCGCTCGGGTCCACCGCACCTACGAACAGCAGCTTGTTCGGGGAACCGGTGCCCGGGTCGCCCACCTTGTCCGGCGTCGCCGCACCGAGCAGCGCGGTCGCCACGTCGGCCGGCTTCGCGTCCGGGTGGTCGGCCAGGTAGAGCGCGATGCCGCCCGCGACGTGCGGGGTCGCCATCGAGGTACCGCTCATCTTCGCGGTCGCGTCCGGGCTGGTGATGCCGACCGACTCGACGTCCACGCCGGGGGCGAACAGGTCGACGCACTTGCCGAAGTTGGAGAACTGCGCCTTGCCGTCCTGGTCGTCGGTCGCGCCGACCGTGATAGCGCTCGGCTCCTTGGCCGGCGAACCGCCGCAGGCGTCCGAGCTTTCGTTGCCAGCAGCAACGGCGTAGGTGACGCCGGCGTCGATCGAGGACTTCACCGCGGCGTCGAGCGCCTCGTCGGCCGGACCACCGAGGCTCATGTTCGCCACGGCCGGCTTCTTGGCGTTCTTCGTCACCCAGTCGATCCCGGCGACGACGGTCTCGGTCGAGCCGGAGCCGTTGCAGTCGAGCACCCGGACACCGAACACCTTGGCGGCCTTGGCCAGGCCGTAGGTCTCACCGGCGATGGTGCCGGCGACGTGGCTGCCGTGTCCGGCGCAGTCGATCCCTTCCTGGCCGTCGCCGACCGTGTCGGTGCCGACCGACGCGCGGCCGCCGAAGTCCTTGTGCTCGGGGTAGATGCCGGTGTCGATCACGTAGACGTTCACGTTCTCGGCGGTCGACGCGGCCTCGTACTTCTTGTCCAGCGGCAGGTCGCGCTGGTCACTGCGGTCCAGGCCCCACGGCGGGTCGTCCTGGTTCGCGGTGAACTTCTGGTTCTGCTGGACGAACGCGACCCGCGAGTCGCCGGCCATCTTCTGGGCCTGCTCCTCGGTCATGGACGCCGAGAAGCCGTGCACGGCCGCGGTGTACTGCTGCCGCACCTTCGCGTCGTACGAGGTCGCCAGGCTCTGCGTGGTCGCCCGCGTGGACGCGGCGGACCGGCTGTTGGCCAGGACGACGACATAGCTGCCCGGAATCGCCGCCTGGCTGCCGGCACCGCGGATGGCGGTGCTGGGGGCAGGGGTGGCCTCGTCGGCGTCACTCGCGGTGGCGGTGAAGACGAGACCGGACACGGCGAGCGCGGATGCCGCTGCGGCGCCGAGGACGGCCCGCGCACGGCGCGGGCTGAGGAATGGGGACATGGGCGGAACTCCCTCGAGTCAGCGCAAGGCCGGGTGCCTCACGCACGGTCCTGCACGTCAACCCTGAGCGAAAAGTTACGCACCGCGCTCATCCCAGCTCGTGATACCCCGGGAGATATGGGTCAAGTTGCAACACGATCGCCGGACGGCCGTGAAGCCGATCCCTTGCCCCGCTCAACGACGACTGCCAGGTCAAGAACCCTGCCGCGCCTGGTGGTTGGCGTGCTTGCGGACCACGAACTCGTACGCCGCGTCGATCAACGGCTGGAGCTCGGCGAGAGTCTCGGCAGACGGCGACAGCACGCAGATCCAGTACTGCGGGCCGTAGACGGGGTGCGGCATCACGGTGTCGAGCCGGGTGTGGTCGACGTCGGCGGGCGGCTCCGGGAAGAGGGATCGGTACAGCGGCTTGGGCAGGCCGAGGTTGAGCCGGTAGACGCCCGGGCGGTCCAGGTCCGAGTCGGAGTCGTAGCTGTCGGCGGTCACGACGGTGGCGAACGGCTGCCGGCGTTCCGGCGGGAGATCGCCGGCCGGGTCGTAGACGAAGAAGCTGTCGCCGTTGGCTTCGAGCACCCGGACCCCGTCGAGGGTCAGGGCCGAGATCACTGCGTCGATGGTCATGCTTCAAGCGTCTCATTGAAGCTGCAGTAGAGACTTTTGCGCACCGAGGGACCGTCCGCGGGGGTTTGTCGGCGGGGCGAACTAGGGTGTTCGGGTGGCTGATCCGTCGTCGTACCGCCCGGCTCCGGGCTCGATCCCCGACTCGCCCGGGGTCTACCGCTTCAGCGATGCCGGCGGGCGGGTGATCTACGTCGGCAAGGCGAAGAACCTGCGGGCCAGATTGTCGTCGTACTTCCAGGATCTGGCCAACCTGCACCCGCGGACGCAGTCGATGGTCACCACCGCCGCCAAGGTGGACTGGACCGTGGTGTCCACCGAGGTGGAGTCGCTGCAGCTCGAGTACTCCTGGATCAAGGAGTACGACCCGCGCTTCAACGTGAAGTACCGGGACGACAAGTCGTACCCCTGGCTCGCGATAACCCTCAACGAGGAGTATCCGCGGGTGATGGTCGGGCGGGGGCCGAAGAAGAAGGGCGTGAAGTACTTCGGGCCGTACAGCCACGCCTGGGCGATCCGGGAGACCGTGGACCTGCTGCTGCGGGTGTTCCCGATGCGCTCGTGCAGCAAGGGCGTGTTCAACCGGCACCGCCAGATCGGCCGGCCCTGCCTGCTCGGCTACATCGGCAAGTGCGCGGCGCCGTGCACGGGCCAGGTGAGCGAGGAGGAGCACCGGCAGATCGTGGACGACTTCGCCGCGTTCCTGTCCGGCCAGACCGCGACGTACGTGCGCCGGCTGGAGAAGGAGATGAAGGCGGCCGCGGCCGAGCTGGAGTACGAGAAGGCGGCGAAGATCCGCGACGACCTGGCCGCCCTGGAGAAGGCGCTGGCCAAGAACGCGGTGGTGCTCGGTGACGGCACCGACACGGACGTGATCGCGCTGAGCGAGGACCCGCTCGAGGTCGCGGTGCAGATCTTCTACGTCCGCGGCGGCCGGATCCGCGGTCAGCGCGGCTGGATCGCGGACAAGGCGGACGGCACCGCGAGTACGGGGGACCTGGTGTCGCGGTTCCTGCAGCAGATGTACGCGGGGGAGACCGGCGACGCGATCCCGCGGGAGATCCTGGTCCCGGTGGCGCCCGGCGACGAGGAGGCGCTGGCCCAGTGGCTGACCGAGCTGCGCGGGTCGAAGGTGGCGATCCGGGTCCCGCAGCGCGGGGACAAGAAGGCGCTGATGGAGACCGTCGAGCGGAACGCCCTGCAGACGCTGACGATGCACAAGACCAAGCGGGCCAGCGATCTGACCGCGCGCAACCTGGCGCTGGAGGAGATCCAGACCGCGCTCGATCTGCCCGAGGCGCCGCTGCGACTGGAGTGCTACGACGTCTCCAACCTGCAGGGCACCGAGGTGGTCGCCTCGATGGTGGTGTTCGAGGACGGCCTGCCCCGCAAGAGCGAGTACCGGCGGTTCGTCATCCGCGGTGTCGACGGGCAGAACGACGTGGCCTCGATCGCCGAGGTGCTGACCCGGCGGTTCAAGCGGATGCTGGACGAGCGGTCCACGCTGAGCGACGACGAGGACCCGACGGCGAACCTGGTGGACCCGGAGACCGGCCGGGCGAAGAAGTTCTCGTACGCCCCGGGCCTGGTCGTCGTCGACGGCGGTCCGCCGCAGGTGGCGGCCGCGCGGCAGGCGATGGACGAACTCGGCCTCGGCGACATCCCGGTCTGCGGGCTGGCCAAGCGGCTGGAGGAGGTCTGGCTGCCCGACGACGAGGACCCGGTGATCTTCTCCCGGACCTCCGAAGGGCTGTACCTGCTGCAGCGGCTGCGCGACGAGGCGCACCGGTTCGCCATCACCCACCACCGGAACCGGCGCTCCCGGTCGATGGTGGAGAGCGTGCTCGACGAGGTACCAGGTCTCGGCGAGGTCCGGCGCAAGACGCTGCTGCGGCACTTCGGTTCGCTGAAGAAGCTGCGGCAGGCGACGCTCGACGAGGTGGCCGCGCTGCCCGGGTTCGGGCGGCGGACCGCGGAGTCGGTGGTCCTCGCGGTGAACGCTGCCGCAACGAAGGCCGACACGGGCCGGGCCCCGGCGATCAACATGGCCACGGGCGAGATACTGGACGACGACGGCCCGGAGCCTGCCGGGCCGCCTGACGGGGAGAACTGAACTGCTGATGGACGAGTCGAGCGGCAATCTCATCATCGTGTCCGGGATGTCGGGCGCGGGCCGGAGCTCGGTCGCGGACGTGCTCGAGGACCTGGGCTGGTTCGTCGTGGACAACCTGCCGCCGATGTTCCTCACCACGATCGTCGAACAGGTCGTCGGGACCGGTGCCTCACCCCGGCTCGCGGTCGTCGTCGACGTGCGGACCGGGATGTTCTTCGACGAGCTCGGGTCCGCGATCCAGGACCTGCGCACCAAGGGGTACCGGCCGTTGACGCTGTTCCTGGAGGCGTCCGACGACGTGATCGTGCGCCGGCAGGAGTCGGTCCGCCGGCCGCACCCGTTGCAGGGCGAGGGCCGGCTGCTGACCGGGATCCAGCGCGAACGCGAACTGCTCGGCGACATCCGGGCCGGCGCCGACCTGGTGATCGACACCTCGAACCTGAACATCCACCAGCTCGCCGCGAAGATCGTGAACGCCTTCGGCGACGAGGAGAACGTCGAGCTGCGCGCGACCGTGGTGTCGTTCGGGTTCAAGTACGGCATCCCGGTGGACGCCGACGTGGTGGCCGACATGCGGTTCGTCCCGAACCCGTACTGGCAGCCCGACCTGCGCCCGATGACCGGCCAGGACAAACCTGTGTCAGACTTCGTCCTCGGCCATCCGCTGGCCCAGCAGTTCCTGCAGAACTACGTGGACGTGCTGGACACCCTGCGGACCGGCTACCTGAACGAAGGCAAGCGGTTCGTCACGGTCGCGATCGGCTGCACCGGTGGGAAGCACCGGAGCGTCGCGATGGCCGAGGAGATCGCGAAGCGGCTGCGGGAGAAGGGGTCACCGACCTTGGTCGTGCACAGGGATCTGGGGCGGGAGTGACGCGAGCCCCACGCGTCGTCGCACTGGGCGGAGGGCACGGCCTCGCCGCCTCCCTGTCCGCCCTCCGGCAGGTCACGGACCAGCTGACCGCGGTGGTCACGGTCGCGGACAACGGCGGATCGTCGGGACGCCTCCGGCGTGAGCTGGGCGTCCTGCCGCCGGGCGATCTGCGGATGGCGCTGGCCGCGTTGTGCCGCGACGACGAGTGGGGACGGACGTGGGCCGACGTCCTGCAACACCGGTTCCGCAGTGACGGCGAGTTGCACGACCACGCGGTCGGGAATCTGCTGATCGTCGCGCTCTGGGAGCTGCTGGGCGAGGCCGTCGACGGTCTCGACTGGGTGGCCCGGCTGCTCGGCGCCCAAGGACGTGTGCTGCCGATGTCGGCCGTACCGCTCGACATCACGGCGCGCGTGATCGGCCTGGATCCCGTGCATCCGGAGGCGGTCACCGAGATCCGCGGCCAGGCCGAGGTGGCGACGACGGAGGGCCAGGTGGTCGACGTCGCGCTCGATCCGGCCGACCCGCCCGCCTGCCCGGAGGCGCTGGTCGCGGTCGCGGAGGCCGACTGGGTCGTCGTGGGTCCCGGGTCCTGGTTCACCTCGGTGATCCCGAACCTGCTGGTCCCCGCGTTGTCCCGCGGACTGCAGGAGACCACGGCCCGCCGGCTGCTCACGTTGAACCTCGGCGAGCAGAAGGGCGAGACCGACGGCTTCTCGCCCGAGACGCATCTCGAGGTGCTCGCCGCGCACGCCCCGGAGCTACGGATCGACGTCGTTCTCGCGGACGAGGGCCACGTCCCGGATCCGGCCTCGCTCCGGCGGACCGCGGACTCGCTGGGCGCCGAGTTGGTGGTGGCCGACATCGCCGACGACGAGCGCCAGCTGCACCACGATCCGGCCAAGCTGGCCAAGGTGTATCGCGAGGTCTTCGGTTAGTCACCGTAACCGCCGGCGGCCGGCGGGAGTTGGTTCGATGGTGGACGAGGGTCTTTGACAGCGGTGGGAGGATTTCTGCATGGCGATGACAGCACAGGTGAAGTCCGAGCTGACCAGCATCCAGGTCACCAAACCCTGCTGCCGGAAGGCCGAGGTCTCGTCGGTCCTGCGGTTCGCGGGCGGCCTGCACCTGGTGTCCGGCCGGATCGTGGTGGAGGCCGAGCTGGACAGTGCCCGGGCCGCCCGCCGGTTGCGCAAGGACATCGCCGAGATCTTCGGGCACCCGTCCGAGGTCGTGGTCATCTCGCCGTCCGGGATCCGCAAGCAGACCAAGTACGTGGTCCGCGTGGTCCGCGACGGCGACGCGCTGGCTCGGCAGACCGGTCTGGTCGACAACCGTGGTCGCCCGGTCCGTGGTCTCCCGCCGGCGGTGGTGTCGGGCGCGTCCTGTGACGCGGTGGCCGCGTGGCGGGGTGCGTTCCTGGCGCACGGTTCGCTGACCGAGCCTGGCCGGTCCTCGTCGCTCGAGGTGACCTGCCCTGGTCCGGAGGCGGCGCTGGCCCTGGTCGGTGCGGCTCGGCGGCTCGGCATCGGTTCGAAGGCGCGCGAGGTACGGAACGTCGACCGCGTGGTGATCCGCGACGGTGACGCGATCGGCGCGCTGCTCACCCGGCTGGGCGCGCACGAGTCCGTGCTGGCCTGGGAGGAGCGCCGGATGCGTCGCGAGGTGCGCGCGACGGCGAACCGGCTGGCCAACTTCGACGACGCCAACCTGCGCCGGTCCGCCCGGGCGGCGGTCGCCGCGGGCGCCCGGGTGGAGCGCGCGCTGGAGATCCTCGGCGACGACGTCCCGGACCACCTGCAGGTGGCCGGCAAGCTCCGCCTGGAGCACAAGCAGGCCAGCCTCGAGGAGCTCGGCCAGTTGCACGAGCCGGCCCTCACCAAGGACGCGGTGGCCGGCCGGATCCGCCGCCTGCTGGCGATGGCCGACAAGCGCGCCTCCGACCTCAACATCCCTAACACCGAAGCCAACCTGACCCCGGACATGCTCGACCCGGCCTGACCGTTCCCACGGTCGCCTGGGGTGCCGGGCGTACGGAATGCGATGCGGGCGGTGGAGTGCCGACTTCACCAGCCGCACAACTGGTATTCAACTCACGGCCCTGGGGCTTCCCCGGGGCCGTGCCGCGTCGGGGTGGTCTGCTGGCTGGCCTTCCCGGGCCTCCGGCTGGTCTGATGTGGACGGTACCAGTGGATCAAGTGGGCTGTTGAGCTAGTGTCTGCACTGAAGCGGCAGTGCTCGAAAGCTATTTTTGAGGAGACGCAGTCCCGTGACCGTTCGCGTAGGTATCAACGGCTTCGGCCGGATCGGCCGTAACTTCTTCCGCGCCGTGCAGGCGTCCGGTGCCGACATCGAGGTCGTCGCCGTCAATGACTTGACCGACAACCAGACCCTGGCCCACCTGCTGAAGTACGACTCGATCCTGGGCCGTTTCCCGGGCGACGTCACCGCGACCGAGGACGACATCACCGTCGCCGGGCACAGCATCAAGGCGTTCGCCGAGCGCGACCCGGCCAACCTGAAGTGGTCTGATGTGGGCGCCGACGTGGTGATCGAGTCCACCGGCTTCTTCACCGACGCCACCAAGGCCAAGACGCACGCCGACAACGGCGCCAAGAAGGTCATCATCTCCGCCCCGGCGAAGAACGAGGACCTGACCGTCGTGATGGGCGTGAACCACGACCTGTACGACGCCGAGAAGCACACCGTGATCTCGAACGCGTCCTGCACCACGAACTGCCTGGCCCCGATGGCCAAGGCGATCCACGACGCGTTCACGATCGAGCAGGGTCTGATGACCACGATCCACGCGTACACCCAGGACCAGAACCTGCAGGACGCGCCGCACAAGGACCTGCGCCGCGCCCGCGCCGCCGCGCTGAACATCGTGCCGACCTCCACCGGCGCCGCCAAGGCGATCGGCCTGGTCCTGCCGGACCTCAAGGGCAAGCTCGACGGGTACGCCCTGCGGGTTCCGACCCCGACCGGCTCGGCCACCGACCTGACCGTGAACGTCGGCCGGGAGACCTCGGTCGAGGAGGTCAACGCCGTCGTCAAGGCCGCGGCCGAGGGCCCGCTGAAGGGCTTCCTGCGGTACACCGAGGACGAGATCGTCTCCACCGACATCGTCACCGACCCGGCCTCCTGCATCTTCGACGCGGGCCTGACCAAGGTGCTCGGCAGCCAGGTCAAGGTCGTCGGCTGGTACGACAACGAGTGGGGCTACTCGAACCGCCTCGTCGACCTGGTCAACCACGTCGGCGCGTCGCTCTGACGATTCCCCACAGCTTGCGTCCGGAGAGCCTGGTGCTTCTTCGGGCGCAAGCGCGTTCATCGCGAGGAAGCTGAACTGTGAAGACCATCGACAATCTGGGCGACGTGGCGGGGCTGCGGGTGCTGGTGCGCTCCGACCTGAACGTGCCCATCGACGGCGACAAGATCGGCGACGACGGCCGGATCCGCGCGTCGGTGCCGACCCTGGTCCGGCTGGCCAAGGCCGGCGCCAAGGTGATCGTCACCGCGCACCTCGGCCGGCCCAAGGGTAAGCCGAACCCGGAGTTCACCCTCGCCCCGGTGGCAAAGCGGCTCGGTGAGCTGCTGCAGCCCGAGGGCATCACGGTCCGGTTCGCCACCGACGTCACCGGTGACAGCGCCCAGGAGGCCGTCCAGGAGCTCGACGAGGGCGAGGTCCTGCTGCTCGAGAACGTGCGCTACGACGCCCGCGAGGAGAGCAAGGACGAGGCCGAGCGCGGCGCCCTGGCCGACGAGCTGGCCGGTCTGGCCGACGTGTTCGTCAGCGACGGCTTCGGGGTCGTGCACCGCAAGCAGGCCAGCGTGTACGACGTCGCGAAGCGGCTGCCGCACGCGGCCGGCGGCCTGGTGCTGGCCGAGGTCGAGGTGCTGAAGAAGCTCACCGAGTCGCCGGAGCGCCCGTACGTCGTGGTGCTCGGCGGCGCGAAGGTCTCGGACAAGCTGGCCGTGATCGACAACCTGCTGGCCAAGGCCGACAAGCTGCTGATCGGCGGCGGCATGGTCTTCACCTTCCTCAAGGCGCAGGGCCACGAGGTCGGCAAGAGCCTGCTCGAGGACGACCAGCTGGACACGGTCAAGGGGTACCTGGAGGCCGCGCAGGCCAAGGGCGTCGAGATCGTGCTGCCGACCGACATCGTGGTCGCGCCCGAGTTCAAGGCCGACGCCCCGGCCACCGTCGTCGGCGCCGACGCGATCCCCGCCGACCAGCTCGGTCTGGACATCGGCCCCGAGTCGGGCAAGTCGTTCGCGGCCGAGGTCGCCGCCGCCAGGACCGTCTTCTGGAACGGCCCGATGGGCGTGTTCGAGATGGCGGCGTTCGCTGGTGGAACCAAGGCCGTCGCGCAGGCGTTGACCGAGGTGGACGGCCTGAGCGTCGTCGGTGGCGGCGACTCCGCGGCCGCCGTCCGGCAGCTGGGCTTCGCCGACGACCAGTTCGGGCACATCTCCACCGGTGGTGGGGCGTCGCTCGAATACCTGGAGGGCAAGGAGCTCCCGGGTCTCGCCGTGCTGGAAGAGGACTGAACACCTGATGGCTGATAACGCTGCCCGAACGCCGTTGATGGCGGGCAACTGGAAGATGAACCTCAATCACGTCGAGGCCGTGCATCTGCTGCAGAAGCTGAGCTGGACGCTGCAGGACAAGAAGCACGACTTCGAGCGGGTCGAGGTGGCGGTGCTTCCGCCGTTCACCGACATCCGCAGCGTGCAGACGCTGGTCGACGGTGACCGGATGAAGATCGTGTACGGCGCGCAGGACGTGTCCGAGCACGATGCCGGCGCCTACACCGGCGAGATCTCGGCGAGCATGCTGAACAAGCTCGGCTGCAGCTACGTGCTGGTCGGTCACTCCGAGCGCCGGCAGTACCACGGCGAGGACGACGCGCTGGTCAACAAGAAGATCGTCAAGGCGCTGGCGGCCGGACTGACCCCGATCGTCTGCGTCGGCGAGGGCCTGGAGGTCCGCAAGGCCGGCGAGCACGTCGACCACTGCGTCCAGCAGATCGACGGTGCGCTGGCCGGGCTGAAGCCGGAGGAGATCCGCAAGCTGGTCATCGCCTACGAGCCGGTCTGGGCGATCGGTACCGGCGAGGTGGCGACCCCGGAGGACGCGCAGGAGGTCTGCGCCGCGATCCGGAGCCGGCTGGAGGAGACGGTTTCACCCGCCGTCGCCGACTCGGTACGGATTCTTTACGGTGGATCGGTGAAGATGAGCAGCGCAGGTGGCATCATGGCCCAGCCGGACGTGGACGGCTGCCTGGTGGGTGGAGCTAGCCTGAAGGTGGACGAGTTCGCCGGCATCTGCCGTTACCTGGACCTTCAGTTAGGCTACTCCTCGTGATTCTCGCTTTCTCGATCGTCGTCGTCATCTGCAGCCTGATCCTCACGCTGCTCGTACTGCTGCACAAAGGCCGCGGCGGTGGTCTGTCGGACCTGTTCGGTGGCGGTGTGTCGTCCAGCCTGGGCGGTTCGTCGGTCGCCGAGCGGAACCTGGACCGGATCACGATCGGTGTCGGTCTGATCTGGTTCGCGGCGATCGTCGCCCTCGGCCTGCTGTACAAGCTCGGCTGAGGGGGAGTAGCTCCCGTGGCTGGTAGTGGTGGTGCGATTCGTGGCAGCCGGGTCGGCGCCGGACCGATGGGCGAGGCGGAGCGCGGCGAGTCCGCGCCTCGGCAGCGCATCGTGTTCTTCTGCGCCAACGGGCACGAGACCGCGACGGTGTTCGCGGTCGAGGCCGACATCCCGGAGGCGTGGGACTGTCCGCGGTGCGGTCTGCCGACCAGTACCGATGTGAACAACCCACCCCCGCCGCCGAAGATCGAGCCCTACAAGACGCACCTCGCGTACGTGAAGGAGCGCCGCAGCGAGCAGGAGGCCGCCCAGATCCTCGAAGAGGCCCTGGAACGGCTCCGGACGCGGCGCGCCAACGGCGAGATCATCTTCTAGACAGCGACGCAGGGCCCGGGCAGTCACCAGGACCGCCCGGGCTTTTGTGTTGCCCGCGACCCGTCAGGAGGGGCGGTACCGCGCGAACAGCTGGTTGAGCTCGGCCTGCGGGATCTGCCGCTCGGCGAACCCCAGCGTGCCGGTGGTGAGGAGCTCCTGCGCCGCCTGCCGGACCAGACCGAGGGCGGCCCGGGCGATGCTGCCACCGAGGCTGATCCGGGTGACTCCGGCGTCGAAGACGTCCGGCACGGTCAGGCTGGACGCGCCCAGACCCAGGACGACGTTGAGCGGGCCGTCGATCTCGCGGACCAGGGTGCGCAGGTCGGCCAGGTCGTTCACGCCCGGCACGTACAGGCAGTCAGCCCCAGCTTCGCGGTACCGGTTGGCCCGGCGGATCGAGTCGGCGAGCCCGGTCGGCCGGGGGAGCAGGTGGCCGTCGATCCGCGCGGTCAGGACGAAGTGCTCGCCGCCCGCTTGCCGGGCCGCCGCGATCCGCTCGACGGCCAGCTCCTCGGCGTACAGTGCCCGGCCGTCGAAGTCCTCGATGTTGCCGCCGGCCAGGCCCGCGTCGAGGGCCAGCCGGATCGTGGTCGCGACCTCCTCGGGGCTCGGGCCGTACCCGTCCTCCAGGTCGCCGTTCACCGGGACCGGGCTGGCCGCGGTGATCTCGGCGACGCGTTCGAACATCGCCTCCCGGGACAGCGCGGGCGCCCCGTCCGGCAGGGTGTGGTCACCGAGTCCGCGGGAGAACGCGATCCCGGCGCTCGTGGTCGCGATCGCGGGGAAGCCCGCCTCGGCGAGGACGATCGCGCTGCCGGCGTCCCACGCGTTCGGCATGACGAAGGACTCGGAGTGCAGGCTGCGGAAGGTACTCATCCCCGCATCCTGGCAGCCGAACAGTTCGGCCAAGACCGAACCGCCGGATCAGAAGGTCTTTACCATCCGGGCGACGGCGGCCCGCGCCTTCGGGCCGTTCACCAGGTCCGGGTCGCCCTCGGTGCCCTTCGTGTTCCAGTACAGGTAGAACGCCGGCCGGGTCACCTTCGAGGTCGGTGTGAGCCCGCTCAGGTACTTGGTCTCCCGGTCGATGTCGGACGCCCGGGCGCCGTCGCTCTTGGTGCCCTTGAACCCGCGCTCGGTCAGGCCCCACTTCGAGGCGGCGCCGGGTGTCTTGAGGACCAGCTCGTCGTACCAGCGCCGGTGCGACTCGTGTTCGGTCAGGATCGCGGTGCCGGGCTGGCTGCCGCCGCTGTAGGTGTCGACGCCGTAGAAGTCGGCCGCTACTCGCCAGGGCTTCGGGTCCTTGGTCCGGCTGCGCGAGTCGTCCCACTGGTACGCCATCGCGGAATAGCCCACCTTGACGCCCGGATTCACGGCTTTCATCACGTCCCGGACCCGCTTGAACGCTTTCGCGAAAGTCGGCCCGGACATGTTGTTCTCGGGTTCGTGATACCAGATGAAATAGGTGTCCGGTTTGTCTTTCAGCCAGACCGCGAGTTCGCGGAATCGGCGGTCGAAGCGGCCGTTCCCGGTCTTCACCGGGTCGGTCTTGATGCTGACGAACGGGATCAGCCCGGCGTCCCAGGACTTCGCCGCGACCGCGTCGTACTTCTTCCGCAGGTCGACCCCGGTGCCCTGCTCGCCGTTGACGAACTCCCGGGTCGCCTCGACGCCGGGATACCGCTGCTCGAGCTCGGTGGGGGAGACGTCGTCGTGGACGCCCATCAGGATCGGCGTTGCCGCGTGCACCGGATTCGACTCACCGGCGAGCACCAGCCCGGTCACGGCCAGCGCACCGCCGATGGCGCCGGCGACGATCTTCTTCAACACCGTACTGCCCCTGTCTGTCGGCCGTCGTGGGAATCAGGAGATTACCGATGCCGTGCGCAACGAACAGGGGCGGAACAGTTGCAGTTCGGTGTACTGGAATTTCCTTCACCATTGGTGATGGAAAAGTGAACGAATTCAGCGGGCCGGGATTTCCGCCGCGGCGGCCTCGTCGAGCAGCCACAGGGTCCGGTCGAGACCCTTCGGACCGGCGGACGGAATCTCGGTCCGATCAGCGCCACCCACGGCCAGCCCGACCGCCTTCGCCTTGTCCGCCCCGGAGACCACGAACCACACCTCGTGCGAGCGGTTCAGCGCGGGGAAGGTGAGCGAGATCCGGGTCGGCGGCGGCTTCGGCGAATCGTGCACGGCGATCGCCGCCCGGTCCGCGACCCGCAGCCCTTCGTGCCCGGGGAACAAGGACGCCATGTGCCCGTCCGGCCCGACCCCGAGCATCAGGACGTCGAACGTCGGCACCCCGTCCACGTCGTCCGGTCCCATCGCCGCGGCCAGTTCCTCGGCGTACGCCGAGGCGGCCGCCTCCGCGCCCTGGCCGGTGTCGGCCGGCATCGGGTGAACCCGGGCCGGGTCCACGGCGACCTTGGAGAGCAGGGCGTCCCTGTTCTGGGTCTCGTTCCGGTCCGGGTCGCCTGCGGGCAGGAAGCGCTCGTCGCCCCACCAGACCTCGACCCGGCTCCAGTCGATCGCGCTGGCCGCCGGGGACTCCGCCACGGCCCGGTAGACGACCGCGGCGACCCGGCCGCCGGTGAGGACGAGCCGGGGGATCCGGCCCTCGCTCTGCACGTCGGCGAGCCGGGTCAGCAGCCGGGCCGCGACGGCGTGGGCCAGGGCCTCGGCGTCGCGGTGGACCAGCGTCGTCGGCGAGGTCACGACCGCCCCGCCACCTTCTTGCTCGTGCCCTTCTTGGCGGCGGTGGCCTTCTTCGCGGTCGATTTGGTCGCGGTCTTGCGGGTCGACGAAGTCGCCGGCGTTGCCTTCTTCCGCGCCGATCGCGCCGCCGCGCTGGTCTTCTTCGCGGCGGGAGCCTTCTTCTTCGCGCCGCGGGTCCGGCCGCTCGCCGAGGCCTCGAGCTCGGCCGACGCGGCCTTGCCCTCGACCTTCGCCGTCCTGGCCGCGGCCTTCTTCGCCGCGCCCTGGGTCGACCGGCGATCCGCCGCGCTCACCTTCTTCGCGTCCGCGGGCAGAGCCTCCCGCTCGACCAGGCACGCCAGCGTCCGTGCGTACACGTCGTCGGGATCGAGACGCCGCAACTCCTCGCTCAGCAGTTCGGAGGTGTTCCGCCGCTTCAGCGCGACCGGGCGATCCGGCTGCCCGGGCACGCTGAACGTCGCCACGGCCCCGTCCGGACGAGTCAGCGCGATCGGCCCGGCCGGCGTGAACAACCGGGCCGCGGTGATCCCGGGACCACGCGACGTCTTCTGCTCCACCGGTACGCCGAGCCGGCACTGCAGCCAGGCGGCCAGCAGATCGGCACTCGGGTTCCCCCGGGCGGACACGACCTCGGCCCCGGTGACCTTCGTCGGGTACTGGTCGAGGGCCGCGGCCAGCAACGCCCGCCAAGGCGTCAGCCGGGTCCACCCGAAGTCGGTGTCACCCGGCTCGTACCCGGCGGCGCGGGCGCTGAAGTCCACCGCGGAGCGGCGGGTCGCGGCGGCGTCGGTCACCCGGCGCCGGCCGAGGTGGCCCAGCGGGTCCTCGTTCGGCACCTTCGGCCCGCCGCCCGGCCACCAGACGATGACGGGGGAGTCGGGCAGCAGCAGCGGGGTGATCACCGACTCCGGCACCTTGGCCAGCTCACCGTGCAGCCGCAGCAGCACGGCCTCGCCCGGGATGCCCTCGCCGACGCGGACCTCGGCGTCCAGCCCAGCGGCGCCGCGGCCGGGCCGCAGGATCGCTACCAGGACCCGGGACGGGTGCTCCCGGCCGGCTTCGTTCGCGGCCTTCATCGCGTCGTGGTGGGACGCCTCGTCGACGACCACCACGATCGTGCCGACCATGCCCATCGCCGGTGAGCCCGCGTGCCGGCGGGCCCGCAGCAACGCCGACGCGATCTCGCTCGACGTCGTGTCGGTCAGGTCGATGATCATGGCCGCCTCCAGGCGCGTCCGTCACGGGCGAGCATCTCGTGCGCGGAGTCCGGGCCCCAGCCACCGGAGGCGTACTGCTCCGGCTTGCCGTGCGCTGCCCAGAAGTTGATCACCGGGTCGAGGATCTTCCAGCCCAGCTCGACCTCGGTGTGCTGCGGGAACAACGGCGGATCGCCGAGCAGCACGTCCAGGATGAGCCGCTCGTACGCCTCCGGCGACGACTCGGTGAAGGAGCCGCCGTACGCGAAGTCCATGTTCACGTCCCGGATCTCCATCGCCGTGCCCGGCACCTTCGCGCCGAACCGCATGGTGATGCCCTCGTCCGGCTGGATCCGCATCACCAGGGCGTTCTGCCCCAGCTCCTCGGTCTCGGTCTTGGTGAACGGCAGGTGCGGGGCGCGCTTGAACATCACCGCGACCTCGGTCACCCGGCGGCCGAGCCGCTTGCCCGTGCGCAGGTAGAACGGCACTCCGGCCCAGCGCCGGGTGTCGACGTCCACGCGCAGCGCGGCGAACGTCTCGGTGCCGGAGTCCTGCGGGATCCCGTCCTCCTGCAGGTACCCCTTCACCTTGGTGCCGCCCGCCCAGCCGGCGGCGTACTGACCGCGGGCCGTGTGCAGGTCGAGCCGCTCGGGCAGCTTGACCGCGGCCAGCACCTTCTTCTTCTCCTGCCGCAGCGACCAGGCGTCGAAGCTGACCGGCTCCTCCATCGCGGTGAGCGCGAGCAGCTGGAGCAGGTGGTTCTGGATCACGTCCCGGGCCGCACCGATGCCGTCGTAGTACCCCGCGCGGCCGCCGATGCCGATGTCCTCGGCCATCGTGATCTGCACGTGGTCGACGTAGTGGCTGTTCCAGACCGGTTCGAACATCGAGTTGGCGAACCGCAGCGCCAACATGTTCTGCACGGTCTCCTTGCCCAGGTAGTGGTCGATCCGGAAGACCGACTGCGGCGGGAAGACCTCCTCGACCACCCGGTTGAGTTCGCGGGCGCTCTGCAGGTCGTGGCCGAACGGCTTCTCGATCACCACCCGCCGCCAGCTGCCCGGGTTCTCCTTGGTGAGACCGTGCTCGGACAGCTGCCGGACCACCTCGGGGAACAGGCCCGGCGGGATGGACAGGTAGAACGCGTGGTTGCCGCCGGTCCCGCGGGTGACGTCCAGCTCGTCCACGGTCTCCCGCAGCCGCTGGAACGCCGCGTCGTCGGTCAGGTCGCCGGGGACGAACCGGAACCCCTCGGCCAGCTGCTGCCAGACCTCCTCGCGGAACGGCGTCCGCGCGTGCTCCTTGACCGAGTCGTGCACGATCTGGGCGAAGTCCTGGTTGGTGTAGTCCCGCCGGGCGAAGCCGACCAGGGCGAACCCGGGCGGCAACAGCCCGCGGTTCGCCAGGTCGTACACGGCCGGCATCAGCTTCTTGCGGGCCAGGTCGCCGGTGACGCCGAAGATCACCAGGCTGCACGGCCCGGCGATCCGCGGCAGCCGCCGGTCCTGGGGATCCCGGAGCGGGTTCTCCGGACCGGTCGGCTCTTCTTCGAGTTCAGCGGTCATTTGCCGCCAGCCTCCGCGCTGTCGGATGCGAACAGGGAGAGCAACTGCGCGACCCCGGCGGCCGGGTCGGTCAGGTGCAACCGGAGTACCGGGCGGCCGCGCTCGGCGAGCACTCCGGCGTCTCCGGCGGCCTGGGCGGCGATCAGGGTGCCGAAGCTGAACGGGCGATCCGGGATCGCGACGTCGGCCGACTCGGCCGTGGTGATCTGCAGGAACACGCCCTGCGGGTGGCCACCCTTGTGGTACTGGCCGGTGGAGTGCAGGAACCGCGGGCCCCAGCCGAAGGTGACCGGGCGTCCGGTCCGGCCGGCGAGCGCGGGGCGGACCGCGGTCAGCGCCGCGTCCCGCTCGGAGTCCAGGTACGCCATGACGGCCAGGTACCCGTCCTCGGCGAGCTTGCCCAGCAACGTCTCGACCGCGCCCTGGAGGTTGTCGACGCCGTCCAGCAGACCCTCGGAACCGCGGACCTCGACGGACCCGTCGGTGAACGCGGCCGCCTCGGGCTCGGGCTGCGCGTCGAGCAGACCGCGCGCGGCCTGCTTGGCGCTCTCGACGTCCGGCTGGTCGAACGGGTTGATGCCGAGCAGGTACCCCGCGGCGGCGGTAGCCGTCTCCCAGAGCAGGAACTGCGCGCCCAGCGAACCGGTGGTCACCACGGTCGGCGTCCCGGACGCGACCGACGCGGAGCTGGTGTCCGCGGCCAGGAGGGCGTGGACGAGGTCGCCCGCACCGCTGTGCAGCTCGGGCGCGTCCAGGCTCTCGACGGCGACCGGCAGGACACCCTTGCCGTCCTTGCCGGTGCTCTCGGCGATGAGCTGCTCGGCCCAGTCGGGGAAGCCGACGATCGCCGAGCCACCGGCCGCGATGATCGCCTTGTCCCGGCCCGCACTGCCGGCCAGGACGGCGGCGAGCACGAGGGCCGGGTTGTCCGCCGAGTCCGCCTGCAGCGCCGGGGCCGCCTCGGCCGCCTGGTCCAGCAGTTCGGCCACGTCGGCTCCGGCGAGCGCGGACGGCACCAGCCCGAAGGCGGTGAGCGCGCTGTACCGGCCGCCGACGTGCGGGTCGGCCAGGAAGGTCTTGCGGTACCCCTCGTCCGCGGCGAGCTGCTGGAACGGCGAGCCCGGGTCGGTGACGACGACGATCCGCGACGCCGCGTCGATCCCGGCGTCGGTGAAGGCCTGGACGAACGCGCGCCGCTGGCTGTCGGTCTCCACCGTGCCGCCGGACTTGCTCGACACCACCAGGACGGTCCGCTGCAGGTCACCCGCCAGCGCCCGCGCGATCACGCTCGGGTCGGTCGAGTCGAGCACGACCAGCTCGACCCCGGCGGTCCGGGTGATCACCTCGGGGGCCAGCGACGACCCGCCCATCCCGGCCAGCACGATCCGGTCCAGGCCCTCGGCCCGCAGGTCCGCCTGCAGCGCCTCGATCTCGGCCAGCAGCGGCCGGGACGACTCGTACAGGTCGACCCAGCTCAGCCGGATGGCCGACTCGGACTCGGCCGCCGGACCCCAGACGGTCGCGTCCTTGGCCGCGATCCGGGAGGCGACCCGCTCGGTCGCCAACCGGTCCGCGACCTGCTGCCAGCCCTCCCCGTAGGCGCTGACGGTCAACTTCTCGCTCACTTCTTCCCAGCCTTCTTCAGTGCCGCGCTGACGGTGTCCTGCAGCTCCGACCAGGACGCCTCGAACTTGCTCACACCCTCGTCCTCGAGGACCTGGACCACCTCGTCGTAGGAGATGCCCAGCGCCTCCAGCCCGGCGATCACCTGGCGGTCCTCGTCGTACGAGCCACGGACCGTGTCACCGCGCACCTCACCGTGGTCGGCGAACGCGTCGATGGTTGCCTGCGGCATCGTATTGACGACGTTCGCGGTGACCAGGTCCTCGACGTACAGGGTGTCCTTGTACGCCGGGTCCTTGGCGCCGGTGGACGCCCAGAGCGGCCGCTGCGGCTTGGCCCCGGCGGTCTCCAGTTCGCGCCAGCGGTCGGTCGCGAAGATCTCCTCGTACGCCTCGAAGGCGAGCCGCGCGTTGGCGATCGCGGCCTTGCCCCGCAGCGCCTTGGCCGCGTCGGTGCCGATCGCGTCCAGGCGCTTGTCCACCTCGGAGTCGACCCGGCTGACGAAGAAGGACGCCACGCTGGCCAGTTTGGTCACGTCGTGGCCGTTCTCCACCGCCTTCTCCAGGCCGGTGAGGAACGCGGCCGCGACGGCCTTGTACCGCTCCAGCGAGAAGATCAGCGTCACGTTCACGCTGATCCCGGCCGCGAGCGTCTCGGTGATGGCCGGCAGCCCCGCCTTGGTGGCCGGGATCTTGACGAAGACGTTCTCCCGGCCGACCGCGTCCCACAGCTCCTTGGCCTGCTCGATCGTCCGGGCGGTGTCGTGGGCCAGGCCGGGCTCGACCTCGATCGAGACCCGGCCGTCCACGCCCTCGGTGTCGTCGTACACCGGCTTGAACAGGTCGGCGGCCTCCCGGACGTCGTCGGTGGTGATCGCCCGGATCGCCAGATCGGTGGAGACCCCCTCGGCGGCCAGCCGGCCGACCTGCTCGGCGTACGCGTCGGCGTCCGAGATCGCCTTGGCGAAGATGGTCGGGTTGGTGGTGACACCGACGACGTACTTCTCCTGGATCAACGCCGCCAGGCTGCCGCTGGTGAGCCGCTGCCGGGACAGGTCGTCGAGCCAGATGGAGACGCCGGCGTCGGCGAGTGCTTTCAAGCGATCGTTCATGTCCGAAGCCCTCCGAATGTTCTGTTGTGGGTGGTTCAGCCGCGCTCGTTGGTGGCGTCGGCGTCGGGGTCGGCGCTCACCGTCGGGTCGTCGCCCGGACCGATCGGCCCGGCGGGCCGGCGGCTGACCGGGGCCCCGCTGGCACCGAGCTCCGCGGCGGCGGCGATGCTGTCCTTCGCGGCCTGGACGACGGCCTCGGCGGTGATGCCGAACTCCTGGTAGAGCCGCTGGTAGTCGGCGGAGGCACCGAAGTGCTCCAGGCTGACGCTGCGGCCGGCGTCGCCGACCAGTTCCCGCCAGCCCAGCGCGATCCCGGCCTCGACCGACACCCGGGCCCGCACCCCGACCGGGATGACCGACTCGCGGTACGCGTCGTCCTGCTCGTCGAACCACTCCCGCGACACCATCGAGACGACCCGGGCCTGGATGCCCTCGTCGGCCAGCGTCTGGCGGGCTTCCACGGCCAGCTGCAGCTCGGACCCGGTGGCGATCAGCACCACGTCCGGCGTGCCGTCGGTGTCGAGCAGCGTGTAGCCGCCCTTCTTCACGTTCTCGGTGGTCGCGAAGCCGTCCTTCCCGCGCGGGAAGACCGGTACGTTCTGCCGGGTCAGCGCGAGGCCGGCCGGGCGGTCGGTGTGCTCGAGGATCGCGGCCCAGGCCGCGGCGGTCTCGTTCGCGTCACCCGGCCGGACCACGTCCAGGCCCGGGATCGCCCGCAGCGCGGCCAGGTGCTCGATCGGCTGGTGGGTCGGGCCGTCCTCGCCGAGGCCGATCGAGTCGTGCGTCCACACGTAGGTGACCGGCAGCTTCATCAGCGCGGCCAGCCGGACCGCGGGGCGCATGTAGTCGCTGAAGACCAGGAAGGTGCCGCCGTACGGACGGGTGCCGCCGTGCAGGGCGATCCCGTTCAGCACCGAGCCCATCGCGTGCTCGCGGATCCCGAAGTGCAGGACCCGGCCGTACTCGTTGCCCTGGAACTCCTTGGTGGCGTGCTCGGCCGGGATGAACGACGGCTCGCCCTTCGGGGTGGTGTTGTTCGAGCCGGCCAGGTCGGCCGAACCGCCCCACAGCTCCGGCAGCACGCCGACCAGGTCGGTCAGTACCTGCCCGGACGCGGACCGGGTGGCGACACCCTTGGCGTCGGCGTCCCAGCTCGGCAGCACGTCCTGCCAGCCCTTCGGCAGCTCACGCCGAGCCAGCCGGTCGAACAGCTCCGCGCGCTCGGGCGCCGCGGTCCGCCACGCCTCGTACTTGGGCGTCCAGCCGGCCTCGAGCGCCTTGCCCCGCTCGAGCGCCTGCCGGGTGTGCTCGATCACCGCGTCGGCGACCTCGAAGTCCTGCTCCGGGTCGAAGCCGAGCAGCTTCTTGGTCGCGGCCACCTCGTCGGCGCCGACGGCCGAGCCGTGGATCTTGCCGGTGTTCTGCTTGGTCGGCGCGGGCCAGCCGATGATGGTCCGCAGCCGGATGAAGCTCGGCTTGTCGGTCACCGTGTGCGCCGCCTGGATCGCGTCCCAGAGCGCCTGCACGTCCTCCTCGTACCCGGTGCCGCCGTTGGTCCAGTCGACGTCCTGGACGTGCCAGCCGTACGCCGCGTACCGGGCGGCGACGTCCTCGGAGAACGCGATGTTGGTGTCGTCCTCGATGGAGATCTTGTTGTCGTCGTAGATCACCGTGAGGTTGCCGAGCTGCTGGTGGCCCGCGAGCGAGGAGGCCTCCGAGGCGATACCCTCCTCCAGGTCGCCGTCCGAGGCGATCACGTAGATCTGGTGGTCGAAGACGCCGTCACCGGCCGCCGCCTCCGGCTCGAACAGGCCGCGCTCGCGGCGGGCGGCCATCGCCATCCCGACCGCGTTGCCGACGCCCTGGCCGAGCGGGCCGGTGGTCGTCTCGACACCCTTGGTGTGGCCGTGCTCGGGGTGGCCCGGGGTCAGGCTGCCCCACGTCCGCAGCGCCTTCAGGTCGTCGAGCTCGAGGCCGAAACCGGCCAGGTAGAGCTGGATGTAGAGGGTCAGGCTGGAGTGCCCGGCCGACAGGACGAAACGGTCGCGGGCCGGCCACTGCGGGTCGGCCGGGTTGTGCCGCATCACCTTCTGGAACAACAGGTACGCGGCGGGGGCCAGGCTCATCGCCGTCCCGGGGTGGCCGTTGCCCACCTTCTCCACCGCGTCCATGGCGAGCACGCGCACGGTGTCGACCGCGCGCTGGTCGAGCTCGGTCCATTCAAGCTGGGGGCTGGTCTTCTCCGTCACGCCGGCGGCGCTCCTCTCGGTGGCTGCGAACACTCCTGCAGGTCGGCGTCGTCGGGCCGTCCGGCGGCTGGGCTCACCCCGGTCGCGCCCCCGCGCGTCACCGTGAGCGAGCCTACTCGCCCGGGCGTCTTCCGCCTTCCACACCTCGCCAACCGGACAGGCGGCTTCGTTGTTCCCGAGGTGGTGACCGGCCCGGATCGCGGCTCGCGCGGGGGCCCGCGCGAGCCCTCCTACCGGCCGTCGTAGACTGTCGAATCGTCAGCGCCGGGTCCCCGGCGTCATCCCAGTGAGTTCGAGGTGTTCGTGACGGCCGTCGACCCGCGTGCAGCCGCGAGGACGTCGTACCCGGCGCCGCTGCCGACCGATCCGGCTCCCCATGAGGCGTCCGGCCCGTCGGTGCGCGACGTGATCAAGGCGTACGTCGGTCTGACCAAGCCGCGCATCATCGAGCTCCTGCTGATCACGACGGTGCCGGTGATGTTCCTGGCGGCCGGGGGAGTGCCCGGCCTGGGTGTGGTGGCCGCCACCCTGCTCGGCGGCATCCTCGCCTCCGGCAGCGCGAACACGATCAACTGCGTGCTCGACCGCGACATCGACGAGCAGATGCGCCGGACCCGCCGCCGCCCGCTGCCCCGGCACGCGGTCAGCCCGAGGTCGGCGACGATCTTCGGCGTCGTGCTGGGTGTGCTGGCCACGATCGAGCTCGGCCTGCTGGTCAACTGGCTGTCGGCCGGCCTGGCCCTCGCGGCCAACCTGTTCTACGTCTTCGGCTACACGATGGTGCTCAAGCGCCGCACCGTGCAGAACATCGTCTGGGGCGGGATCGCCGGCTGCTTCCCGACCCTGATCGGCTGGACCGCGGTCACCAACGAGCTGGCCTGGACGCCGATCGTGCTGTTCGGCGTGGTGTTCTTCTGGACGCCGCCGCACACCTGGTCGCTGGCGATGCGGTACCGGGAGGACTACGCCTCCGTCGACGTGCCGATGCTGCCCGTGGTCGCGACGCCGGTGGCGACCGCCCGCCAGATCGTCGCGTACAGCGTGGTCATGGTGATCACCTCGATCGCGCTCTGGCCGGTCGCGGACACCGGCTTCGTCTACCCGCTGGCCGCGGTCGCGCTCGGCGTGGTGTTCCTGCGCGAAGCGTTCGCGCTGCTGGCCCGGGCGCACACCGGCGCCGAGGGCGCGGCGCTGCGGCCGATGCGGCTGTTCCACTTCTCCAACATCTACCTCGCGCTGCTGTTCATCGCGGCCGCGATCGACCCGCTGGTGCGCTGACCCGTGCGGGGGTAGTTGCCCCCGGCACCCTTCCGGCGTGCGGTGGGCGCGCCGGTACGGGTCGTTGCCACCTCACCGTTCGCGGTCCGTACACGGCCACGTGCGCAGAGTCCTGCCGTTGACCTGTCCGCGCCGGAGTGCTGCCATGGTGTGACGTCCGTGGAGATCGCTCCACCTGGGGGGACGGATGCAGAGGGGGAACAGTGGGGGTCGGAAAAGCACGTCTGGCCGCGGTTTCCGCCGTGGCACTCGTCGGTTCCGTCTTGGCCGTCGCCACGCCGGCGGAAGCGACCGGGGGACACGGCAGCAGCCTGAAGCCGGTCATCACCAATCTCGATTCACCGCGCGGCGTCGCCACGCACGGCGGCAAGATCATCTACAGCGTCGGTGACGGCTCGGTCTACGAGGCCTGGAAGAACGGCAAGGTCATCCGCAAGCTGGGGCAGGTGCCGGGCGGGTTCGCGCCGGCCATCGACACGGACAAGTGGGGGACGACGTACGCCTTGACCGGTGCGGCCGGCGAGCCCGGTTCCCCGCCGGTACCGGGCGCGGCGACGCTGTTCAAGCTGGTGCCGGGCAAGGCGCCCGTGAAGATCGCCGACATCGCGAAGTACCAGATGAAGGACCCGGATCCGTACGACCAGGAGAACAACCCGACCGACTCCAACCCGTTCGGCGTGGCCGCGCTGAACGACGGGACGGTGCTGGTCTCCGACGCCGCGGGCAACGACCTGCTCCGCGTCTGGGTGAAGAGCGGTCACATCAAGACCGTCGCGCGGCTGAAGCCCCGCGTCGTCAAGGTGCCCCCGGGGCTGCCCACGACGGACCCCGAAGGCAACCCGACGAACTTCCCGCCGGCCGGTACGCCGATCACCAGCGAGGCCGTGGCCACGTCGGTGACGGTCGGCTCCGACGGCTACTGGTACGTCGGTGAGCTGCGCGGCTTCCCGGCCACCCCGGGCAAGTCGCAGATCTGGCGGATCAAGCCCGGCTCGTACAACGCGACCTGCGACCCGTACAAGCCGAACCGGGGCCACTGCCAGCGGTACGCCGACGGGTACACGTCGATCGTCGACCTGGCCGGTGGTCCGCGCGGCACGCTCGCCGTGGTCGAACTGGCCAAGGCCAGCTGGCTGCAGTGGGAGCTCGGCGGTTCGCCCGTCGGCGCGCTGTTCCTGCAGTTCCCGGGCAAGTACCACAAGGCCGGGTTCCGCAAGGAGCTCGCGAAGAACCAGCTGATCCTGCCCGGTGGCACCGCGTTCTCGCGGTGGGGCGACCTGTACGTGTCGTCGCCGCTGTTCGGGCCAGGGGCGATCTACAAGGTGAAGTAGGCCGGACGAAGCACCGGCCCGGGGCGTCAGGTCCGATCGGAGGACTTGGCGCCCCGGGTCGTGTCCGGCGCCGGTTCCGGGATCAGGACGCTGCCCAGACCGAGCCGGCGCGTTCCGGGCCGGTCCGACAGGTACGGCGCGAGGGCTTCGTTAATGGCGGCCTGGAGCTTCGGCAGGTCGTCGGGGCCGACGTAGACCTGGGTCATCCCGAAGCCCAGGTAGTCGCGCAGCTCGGGGTCCTCGGCGGCGAGGAACGTGTCGAAGCTCTCGCCGAGGTGACCGAGGAAGGTCAGGAACATCGACCGCAGCTGGGCCGTGTCCATCGCCCGGAGCTCGGCGAGGTCGGCGACCGCGAGCCGGGCACCGAGCGCCAGCGTCCGCTCCACGGTGCCGCGCACCTTTCGCTCGGCGACCACTGCGATGATGTCGGCCTCGATCAGGGCCGCGACGTGCCGGTAGAGGGTCGCCTGGGTGATGTCGGGGAGGGCGTCGCGCAGCTGCGCGGTGGTCAGTTCCCGCCCGCTGAGCTGCTGGATGATCCGCATCCGTACCGGGTGCATGACCACGTCGGCGATGGGCGATTGCTTCGCCATGCCCGACCTCCGTCTCTTCGCGATCATTATCAATCTGATAATGTTCTCGCTGTCAGATCGATGATAGTCGGGGAGGAGCGTCATGACCGCAGGACTACCCATTCGGGTGTCGGACCTGACCAAGGCCTTCGGTTCGGTCGAGGCCGTGACCGGGGTGACGTTCACCGCCGAGGCCGGTCGCGTCACGGGCTTCGTCGGGCCGAACGGGGCCGGCAAGTCGACCACGATGCGAATGCTGCTGGGTCTCACCGAGCCGGACGACGGCGTCGCCCTGTTCGGGGACACGGCCTACCGGGACCTGGCCTCGCCCACCGGCACGGTCGGCGCCGTACTCGACATCGCCGCGGCGCATCCGGCGACCAGCGCCCGGGGGCACCTCAAGACCTTCTGCGACCTGGGCGGTCATCAACGTGCTCGCGTCGACACCGTGATCGAGAGCGTCGAGCTCGGCGGTTACGCGGACCGGCAGGTGAAGGGCTTCTCGACCGGGATGCGGCAGCGGCTGGCGCTGGCGACCGCGTTGCTCGGCGATCCCGGCGTTCTGGTCCTGGACGAGCCGTCGAACGGGCTCGACCCGGCCGGCATCGTCTGGCTGCGGACGTTCCTGCGCGACTTCGCGGCCGGTGGCGGGACCGTGCTGATCTCCAGCCACGTGCTCACCGAACTCCAGTACAGCATCGACGACCTGGTCCTGATCGACCACGGCCGGATCACCTGGTCCGGCGGCCTGGCGGACTTCACCGCCCACGGCGCCACCCTCGAGGAAGCCTTCCTCGCCCTGACCGCGAAGGAGCCGACGCGATGAAGGACCTGATCCGCGGGGAGCTCACCCGGCTGTTCTCCACCCGGCTGCCGCGCTGGGCCGCGATCGCCGCGATCGGTTCGGGCGGCGGTCTCACCGGCATCCTGGCCCTGACCGGTCCGGAGAACGCGTCTCCGCCGATGCCCGGGATCGACACTCCGGAAGGCGCCGGGCTGGTGCTCAGCGTGTCCGCGTTGCTGCTGTTCGTCCCGGCGTTGTTCGGCACGATCGCGATCACGTCCGAGTACCGGCACCGCACGATCGGTACGACGTTCCTGGCCGTGCCGAGGCGGGCCCGCGTCCTGGTGGCGAAGCTGGTCGTCTACGGCGCGGGCGGCTTCTGCTACGGACTGATCGCGTCGGCCACCGCGGGCCTCGCGTTGCTGGGTGCCGCCGCGGTCCGCGGTGTCACCTTGGCCCTGAGCCCGGCGGATCTGCTGCTCCTGCTGGCGAAACTCGCCGTGGTCGCGGCCGTCTACGTGGTCATCGGGGTGGGCATCGGGGCGCTGGCCCGGCATCAGCTCGTTGCCGTCGGCATCGTGCTGGGGTACTTCTACTTCCTCGAGTACGTGCTGATGATCGTGCCTGGCGTCAACCGGCTGTACCCGTTCCTGCCCGGCGGCGCGACGTCCTCGCTGACCACGCTCACGGTGCTCACCGACACGATCGCCGACCAGACCTCGGGCAGCCTCAGTACGCCGCTGGCCCCGGTCCCGGCCGCCTTCGTGCTGCTGGCGTACGCCGCGGTGGCGTCCGTCGTCGCGGCGGTGGTCCCGCTCCGCCGCGATCTCACCTGATCAGGTCGCCGGCGTTCCGCGTTCGCCGTACACCGCGGTGACCAGGGCGATCAGCACCGCGGCGAAGAACATGTGGATCAGCACCAGGACCCACGGCAGCCCGGTGAAGTACTGCACGAACCCGACCACGCCCTGCGCCAGCTCCATCGCCAGCAACCAGGCGGCGAGCTTGCGCAGGGTCCGCGAGGTCGCCGTCACCCGGGTCGCGATCACCAGCGCGATCGTCACGCCGAGCAGCGCGAACACCACATCGGCGTGCAGCTGACTGATCACCGTCTCGTCGAACCCGTTCCGCCCGGTGTCGGGGTCACCGGAGTGCGGCCCGGCCCCGGTCACCAAGGTGCCGAGGGCAACGGCCAGCCAGACCGCCACCACGCTCGCGGTCGCCAGCGCGCGGACCACCGGGGGAGTGTGCGGGTACGGACTGGTGCGGGAGCGGCGCATCATCGACACGGTCAGCGTGATGATGATCGGTGAGACCAGGAAGTGCGCGGACACGATCCACGGGTTCAGCCCGGTGAGCACGCTGATGCCACCGATCACGGCCTGGAGCGGGACGCCGAGCGCGGCCGCCGTCGCGAGCCGGCGCAGGTCCTTGCGCACCGGCCGGTAGCGCATCACGGCCAGCCAGGTGCCGATCGCGACCACCGCGACGACGAAGCCGAGCATCCGGTTGCCGAACTCGATCGCGCCGTGCATCCCGAGCTCGGGATGCGGCACGTACGACTCGTCGGTGCACTGCGGCCAGGTCGGGCAGCCGAGACCGGACCCGGTCAGCCGGACCAGCCCGCCGGTCACCACGATGCCGATGTTGGCGACCACCGACGCCCAGCCCCACCGGCGGACGGCGTCCAGGCTCGGCTCGGGCACCAGTCGCCAGAATCCGGTGACGGGCTCGGTCTCGCGGGGCGGGGTCTCGGTGGTCATCACCGGCACACTCTAGAGAAAGCCCTGATCAGTCCCACCGGAAGGTCCGGGAGACCAGGTAGCCGAGAACGGCTGCCCACAACGCCAGGGACAGAGCGGCGGCCCACGGGATCACACCTTCCAGGGTCGAGTTCGCCAATCCGTTGGCCAGCGCCGCACTCGGAAGCAGCCGGACGATGCCCTGCATCCCGGCCGGGTACTCCTCGACCGGCGTCACGACCGCGCCGCCCACCAACAGCAGCAGGTACAGCAGGTTCGCCGCGGCCAGGGTCGCCTCGGCCCGCAGGGTCCCGGCCATCAGCAGACCGAGCGACGCGAACGCGGCCGTCCCGCAGAGCACCATCAGGATCACGCCGAGTACCGCCGCGGCGCCGCCGACCGGGTCCCAGCCGAGGGCGAAGCCGGCACCGATCAGGACGACCAGCTGGATCAGCTGAATGACCAGCACAGCCGCGATCTTGCCGGCGAGCAGCCCGGTCCGGGACAACGGGGAGGCGCCGAGCCGCTTGATCACGCCGTACCGCCGTTCGAAGCCGGTGGCGATCGCGAGCGAGGTGAACGAGGACGACAGGATCGCCAGCGCGAGGACCCGGGGGACCGCGAGATCCACGGCCGGTCCCTCACCGAGCGGGAGCCTGTCGCCGAGCCCGGTGCCGCCGAGCAGGAGGAGCAGACCGAGGGGGATGACCAGGGCCAGCAGGAGCTGCTCGCCGTTGCGGATCAGCAGGCGGAACTCCATCCGGGCGTGGGCGAGCACCTTGCGCGGCCACGGCGCGGAGCCGGGGCGCGGGGCGTACGTCGTACTCATCGGTTCTCCCGGGCGGGGGGTGCGGTGAGGGCGAGGTAGACGTCCTCGAGCGACTTGGCGCCGTGGTCGGTGAGGGTGTCCGGGCTGCCGGAGGCGATCACCTTGCCGGCCGACACCACGTGCACCTGGTCGGACAGCTGCTCCGCCTCGTCCATCGCGTGCGTGGTGAGGACCACCGTCACGCCGTCCTCGCGCAGCTCCCGGATCAGCTGCCAGATCTCCCGCCGGCCGTGCGGGTCCAGCCCGGTGGTCGGCTCGTCCAGGAACGCGATCTCGGGCCGGCCGACGATCGCCAGCGCGAACGACAGCCGCTGCTTCTGCCCGCCCGACAACCGCCGGTACGGGGTCCGGCCGCAGCTGCCGAGGTCGAGCCGGTCGGCCAACTGGGTCAGGTCGAGCGGGTGGGCGTGCAACGAGGCGACGTAGCGCAGCATCTCGAGGGCGCGGACGCCGGACCAGGCGCCACCCTCCTGGAGCATCACCCCGATCCGGGGCATCAGCTCGTCGTGGTCAGCGATCGGGTCCAGCCCGAGCACCCGGACCCGGCCGGAGTCGGGCCGGCGGAAGCCTTCGCAGCTCTCGACGGTGGTGGTCTTGCCGGCCCCGTTGGGACCGAGCACGGACGTCACTGTTCCGCCGGTGACGGTGAGACTGAGCCCGTCGACCGCGGCCTTCTCGCCGTACCGGACGACGAGGTTGCTGATTTCCACCGCGACTGGCACGGCAGCAGTCTAGGAAACGGACCCGAGTGACGTCGCTCACGCCTCGACTTGGGTCCGGGCGGGAGCGCACGGAAAGCGGATGCCGGGTTAGGGGAACCTTATTTGAAGGGCCCCGGCAATTACGCGACACTGATGTTGTGAAAAATCCTGCGACGAACGGACCGGGGCCTCGCGGCGCCGCCGCTGTTGCTGGAATCACGCGGGACGAGTCCACCCGGGACCGGGTGGCGCGGTCGATCCTGACCAACGGCCCGTCCAGCGCCGCGGTGCTCGCGGAGCGGCTGGAACTGACCCCGGCGGCGGTCCGCCGGCACCTCGACCACCTGCTCGGTGAAGGGCTGGTCGAGTCCCGCGAGGAGCGAGTCTACGGCCCTCGGGGCCGGGGCCGCCCGGCCAAGGTGTTCGCACTCACCGACACCGGCCGGCACGCGTTCCACCAGGCGTACGACGACCTGGCGGCCACGGCGCTGCAGTTCATCGCCGAGGCCGGCGGTGACGAGGCGGTCGCGGAGTTCGCGCGGCGCCGGGTCGCCGAGGTCGAAGACCGGTACCGCGAGTTGCTCGACGCGGCGCCGGAAGGCCGGCGGGCCGAGGTGCTCGCCCAGGCGCTCAGCGCCGACGGGTATGCCGCCTCCACCCAGCAGGCCGGTGCCGGCGCGCAGTTGTGCCAGCACCACTGCCCGGTCGCGCACGTGGCCGAGCAGTTCCCCCAGCTGTGCGAGGCCGAGACCGAGGTGTTCGCCCGGTTGCTCGGCAAGCACGTCCAACGGCTGGCCACCATCGCCCACGGCGACGGTGTCTGTACGACGCACATCCCCGGCGTTCAGCCGGTTTCCCCTCAATCCGACGGCGAATCTGCGAGGACTGCACGATGACGCAAACCGCTCACCCCGAACTGGAAGGCCTCGGCAACTACCAGTACGGCTGGGCCGACTCCGACGCCGCCGGCGCGGTCGCCCAGCGCGGCCTGAGCGCCGACGTCGTGCGGGGCATCTCCACCCTCAAGAACGAACCGGAGTGGATGCTCGACCTGCGCCTGAAGGGGCTCAAACTCTTCGACCGCAAGCCGATGCCGTCGTGGGGTGCCGACCTGTCCGGGATCGACTTCGACAACATCAAGTACTTCGTCCGCTCCACCGAGAAGCAGGCCACCAGCTGGGAGGACCTGCCGCCGGACATCAAGAACACCTACGACAAGCTCGGCATCCCGGAGGCGGAGAAGCAGCGCCTGGTCGCCGGTGTCGCCGCGCAGTACGAGTCCGAGGTCGTCTACCACCAGATCCGTGAGGACCTGGAGGAGCAGGGCGTCATCTTCCTCGACACCGACACCGGTCTGAAGGAGCACCCGGAGCTCTTCCAGGAGTACTTCGGCTCCGTGATCCCGGTCGGCGACAACAAGTTCGCCTCGCTGAACACGGCCGTCTGGTCGGGCGGCTCGTTCATCTACGTCCCCAAGGGCGTCAAGGTCGAGATCCCGCTGCAGGCGTACTTCCGGATCAACACCGAGAACATGGGCCAGTTCGAGCGGACCCTGATCATCGTCGACGAGGACGCCTACGTGCACTACGTCGAGGGCTGCACCGCGCCGATCTACAAGTCGGACTCGCTGCACTCCGCGGTCGTCGAGATCATCGTGAAGAGGGGCGCCCGCTGCCGCTACACGACGATCCAGAACTGGTCGAACAACGTCTACAACCTGGTCACCAAGCGCGCCACCTGCGAAGAGGGCGCGACGATGGAGTGGATCGACGGCAACATCGGTTCCAAGGTGACGATGAAGTACCCGGCCGTGTACCTGATGGGCGAGCACGCCAAGGGCGAGACCCTGTCGGTCGCGTTCGCGGGCGAGGGCCAGCACCAGGACGCCGGTTCCAAGATGGTGCACAACGCGCCGCACACCTCCAGCTCGATCGTGTCGAAGTCCGTGGCCCGCGGTGGCGGCCGGACGTCGTACCGGGGGCTCGTCGAGGTGGCCCCGGGCGCGCACCACAGCAAGTCCACGGTGCGCTGTGACGCGCTGCTGGTCGACACCATCAGCCGCTCGGACACCTACCCGTACGTCGACGTCCGCGAGGACGACGTCGCGATGGGTCACGAGGCGACCGTGTCCAAGGTCAGCGACGACCAGCTCTTCTACCTGATGAGCCGGGGGATGGCCGAGGACGAGGCGATGGCGATGATCGTCCGCGGCTTCATCGAGCCGATCGCCCGCGAACTCCCGATGGAGTACGCGCTGGAACTGAACCGACTGATCGAGCTGCAGATGGAAGGGGCCGTCGGCTGATGACCGCCACCGAAACCCTGGTCGCCGCCGGCAACCAGGCGCACTCCCACGGGCCGGGTTCGCCGGTGCCGTTGCAGGCCCGGAGCGAGCGGCCGACGTCGTACGACGTGGCCGACTTCCCGGTGCCGAACGGGCGCGAGGAGGAGTGGCGCTTCACCCCGGTCAAGACCCTCAAGGCGCTGTTCGCCGACGAGGCCGGCACCGAGACCCCGAAGGTCGACGCGCACGGTCCCGACGGCGTCGTGATCGAGACCGTCGCCGCCGACGCGGTGAAGGTCGGTACCCCGCAGGACCGCCCGGCCGCGGTGGCGTGGACGTACGCCGCCGAGGCGCTCGCGGTCCGGATCCCGGCCGAGGCCGAGCTGACCGAGCCGGTGCACGTCAACGTCGCGAGCCTCGGCGCCCGCGGCTTCACCCACCTGATCGTGGACGCCGCCCGGCACAGCCGCGCCACCGTGGTGATCGACCACACCGGCGCCGGCGAGCTGTCCAGCAACGTGGAGATCGTCGTCGGTGACGGCGCCGAGCTGCGGCTGGTCTCGATCCAGCAGGGCGACCACGAGTCGATCCACCTGGCCCAGCACGACGCGCTGGTCGGCCGGGACGCCAAGCTCAACCACGTCGCCGTCACCCTCGGCGGCAAGGTCGTCCGGGTCGGCACCAACGTCCGGTACGCCGGTCCGGGTGGCGACGCGGAGCTGCTCGGCGTGTACTTCGCCGAGTCGGGTCAGCACCACGAGCACCGGCTGTTCGTCGACCACGAGGCCACGCACTGCAAGAGCAACGTGCTCTACAAGGGCGCGCTGGCCGGCGACGACGCCCGGTCGGTGTGGATCGGCGATGTGCTGATCCGGGCCGCGGCCGAGGGCACCGACACCTTCGAGCTGAACCGGAACCTGGTACTCACCGACGGCGCTCGCGCCGACTCGGTCCCGAACCTGGAGATCGAGACGGGCGAGATCGAGGGCGCCGGGCACGCGTCCGCGACCGGCCGGTTCGACGACGAGCAGCTGTTCTACCTGCAGGCCCGCGGCATCCCCGAGGACGAGGCCCGGCGGCTGGTGGTGTCCGGCTTCTTCAACGACATCATCGGCCGGATCGGCGTCCCGGAGGTGGTCGAGCGGCTGCACGAGGTGATCGAGCAGAAGCTGGCCCGCGCCGCCGAGCTGAGCGCCGCCGGCAAGGCGGTCGTCGGCCGGTGAGCGACACCTTCGAGCGCGCCTGCGCCGCGGCCGACGTTCCCGACGAGGGAGTGGTCGCGGTGGAGGTCGGCGGCGTCGAGGTCGCGGTCGTGAAGAGCGAAGGACAGTACTTCGCGGTGCGGGACGAGTGCTCGCACGCGCAGATCCAGCTGTCCGAAGGCGAGGTCGGCAAGTGCGAGATCGAATGCTGGCTGCACGGCTCCCGCTTCGACCTGCGCACCGGCGAGCCGACCAGCCTGCCCGCGTACGACCCGGTCCCGGTCTATCCGGTCCGGCTGGACGGCGGCGACCTGCTCGTCGACGTCAAGAACCCCACGAACCAGGCATCCCTGTAACAGCGACGGAGACAGAAACCTCATGGCGACACTCGAGATCCGCGACCTGCACGTGTCGGTCGACACCGAGAACGGCCCGAAGCAGATCCTGCGCGGCGTCGACCTGACCATCAAGGGCGGTCAGACGCACGCGATCATGGGCCCGAACGGTTCCGGCAAGTCCACGCTGGCGTACTCGATCGCCGGCCACCCGAAGTACAACATCACCAGCGGCACGGTCACCCTGGACGGCGAGGACGTGCTCGACATGGCCGTCGACGAGCGCGCCCGCGCCGGCCTGTTCCTGGCGATGCAGTACCCGGTCGAGGTGCCGGGGGTGTCGGTGGCGAACTTCCTCCGCACCGCCAAGACCGCGATCGACGGCGAGGCGCCGAAGCTGCGGACCTGGGTCAAGGACGTGAACACCGCCCTGGGCGACCTGGAGATGGACCCCGAGTTCGCCCAGCGCAACGTCAACGAGGGCTTCTCCGGTGGTGAGAAGAAGCGGCACGAGATCGTCCAGCTGGAGCTGCTGAACCCGAAGATCGCGATCCTCGACGAGACCGACTCCGGCCTCGACATCGACGCGCTGAAGATCGTCTCGACCGGCGTCAACCGGTTCGCGGAGCAGGGTGACAAGGGCATCCTGCTGATCACGCACTACACCCGGATCCTGCGCTACATCAAGCCGGACTTCGTGCACGTGTTCGTCGACGGCCGGGTCGCCGAGGAGGGCGGCCCGGAGCTGGCCGACGAGCTGGAGGCCAACGGCTACGAGCGCTTCGTCAAGGCGGGCGCGAAGGCATGACGACCACCCGGACCTTCAGCAGCCCGCTGGACCTGCAGTCGGTCCGGGCGGACTTCCCGATCCTGTCCCGCGAGCTCGCGGGCGGGTTCCCGCTGGTCTACCTGGACTCGGCCAACTCCTCGCAGAAGCCGCGCCAGGTGGTCCAGGCGATCGAGGACCACTACCTGCGGCACAACGCGAACGTCGCCCGGGCCATGCACCAGCTCGGCGCGGAGGCGACCGCGGCGTACGAGGGCGGCCGGGACAAGGTGGCCGCGTTCATCGGGGCACCCAATCGGGACGAGATCGTCTTCACCAAGAACGCCTCCGAGGCGCTCAACCTGGCGGCGTACACGCTCGGCGCGGGCCTGCGGCCGGGGGACGAGGTGGTGATCTCCGAGATGGAGCACCACAGCAACATCGTCCCGTGGCAGCTGGCCTGTGAGCGGACCGGCGCGACGCTGAAGTGGTTCGGTGTCACCGACGAGGGCCGGCTCGACCTGGCCGGGATCGACGAGCTGATCACCGAGCGCACCAAGGTCGTGTCGCTGACCTGGGTGTCGAACGCGCTCGGCACGATCAACCCGATCACCGAGATCGCCGCGAAGGCGCACGCCGTCGGCGCGACGATGGTGGTGGACGCGTCCCAGGCGGTGCCGCAGTTCCCGGTCGACGTCGCCACCCTCGGCGCGGACCTGCTGGTCTTCACCGGGCACAAGGTGACCGGCCCGACCGGGATCGGCGTGCTCTGGGGCCGGTACGAGTTGCTCGCGCAGTTGCCGCCGTTCCTCGGGGGCGGCGAGATGATCGAGGTCGTCCGGATGACCGGTTCGACGTACGCGCCGCCGCCGGCCCGGTTCGAGGCGGGGACGCCGCCGATCGCCCAGGCCGTCGGGCTCGGGGCGGCGCTGGACTACCTGTCCGGCCTCGGGATGGACAAGGTGGCCGCGCACGAGCAGGCGATCACGGCGTACGCGCTGGAGGGCCTGAAGACGGTGCCCGGGCTGAAGATCCTCGGGCCGGCCGAGCCGGTCGACCGCGGGGGCGCGATCAGCTTCGAGCTGGACGGCGTCCACCCGCACGACGTGTCGACCGTGCTGGACACCCGCGGGATCGCGGTCCGGGCCGGGCACCACTGCGCCCGGCCGGTGCACGAGCGGTTCGGAATGCAATCGTCGACGCGGGCGTCCTTCTACCTGTACACGACGCCCGAGGAGATCGACGCGCTCGTCGACGGACTCGGGTTCGTCCGCTCCTTCTTCAAGGTGGACTGACTGATCATGCAACTGGACGCCCTGTACCAGGAGATCATCCTGGACCACTACCGCAGCCCGCACCACGCGGGACTGACGGACCCGTACGACGTGGAGGTGCACCACGTGAACCCGTCCTGCGGGGACGAGGTCACCCTCCGGGTCGAGCTGGCCGGTGACAAGGTCACCGCCGTGACGCACGAGAGCGTCGGCTGCTCGATCAGCCAGGCCGCCACCTCGGTGATGACCGATCTGGTGATCGGCAAGCCGGTCGCCGAGGGAATGGCGACGTACGAGAAGTTCCTCGAGCTGATGCAGGGCCGGGGGACGGTCGAACCGGACGAAGAGGTGCTGGAGGATGGTGTCGCGTTCGCGGGCGTGGCGCAGTTCCCGGCCCGGGTGAAGTGCGCGCTGCTGGGCTGGTCGGCCTGGCGGGACGCTACCGCCCAGGCGCTGGCCAAGTCGGCGCCGACATCGACAGAGGGAGTGACCCATGCCTGACCAGACCGACGAGAAGATCGAGCTGCCCGAGGTCGATCTCGAGGCGGCGCAGAACCCGGCCGGCGCGGCGGCTCCGGCCGTCGACGACGTGACCGAGGCGCTGAAGGACGTCGTGGACCCCGAGCTCGGGATCAACGTGGTCGACCTGGGCCTGATCTACGGGGTCACCGTCGACGACTCCAGCACCGCGATCATCGACATGACGCTGACGTCGGCGGCCTGTCCGCTGACCGACGTGATCGAGGACCAGACCAGGATGGCGCTCGACGGCCTGGTCAACGACTTCCGGATCAACTGGGTCTGGATGCCGCCGTGGGGCCCGGAGAAGATCACCGACGACGGCCGCGAGCAGCTGCGCGCGCTCGGCTTCAACGTCTGAGCTTTACCGAGTACGCCGGATGCGGCTGGTCAGGTGGCCGGCCGCATCCGGCGTACTGCTGTCTCGGCGCGTCAACCGATCGACATCCCGGACGCGGGCCCGGCGGCGCGGCGGGGTGGGAGGTTGTCCGGTTCCTCGAACAAGCGTGACCGGTGCATCCGGGAATCGGTCTCGGCGAGGACCGACGCCGGGACGCCCTTCTGCTGCAGGGCGTCCACGACGACCGGGGTGAACCGCTGCGGGCGGCCACCCGCAGCGAAGAGCTCGCGGAGGTCGACGCGGCCCTCGGCCAACAGGGGGAGCCGCGGGTGCAGGGTCGCGAAGGCCGCGGCGAACTTGCGATCGCGCCCGCTCGACAAGGTGCCGTCCGGCTTGGCCAGGTACCGCTGCCGGGTGCCGTCCGTGCCGCGGACCGTCAGCCGGATCCGGACGCCATGGGTTCGGGCCTGGTCGAGCGCGTCGACCAGCGGGCTGTACGGGTGCTGCGCGTCGGCGAGTGCCTCCACCCGGACCGTCCGGGTCCGGACCGACTTGGCCGGCCTGGTGCGCCCGGCCTCCATCTGGGCGCGCATCGCGTCGTAGTCGCGCCGGAACATCGTCACGTACGTCTCGCCTTGCGCGGCCCGGTGGAGCGAGGCGGAGCGTTCGACCTTGGGCTTGTTGTGCCGGTCGAGTCGCCGGCGCTCGAAGTCCAGGTGGTAGTCGACCGTCAGCTTCACGGTGACGACCTGCCCGGACTCGTAGACGCCGGTCTCGTGCCGGGCGCCGACGGTGCCGGTGTCCTTCTCGGTGACCTGGTCACCGACCGAGGCGCCGACAGTCACCTCGCCACCAGGCGACGTCGCGCTGACGGACTTGGTGGTGGGTAGCAGCCGGTTGCTCTTCGCGGTCAGCTGGGCGGTACGGAGCTGCCGGGTGTTCTCGCCGAGCTGAGTGGTCGCCTCGGCATCCGGCTCCGACACCAGCTCGACCCCGGACACCTCGGCGCGGACCCGGACCGCGACCACCCGCGTGACCTGACCGGGGACGGCGAGCGGTATCAGCTGGTGGCCGGTCGGCCGCGCCATCTCCTGGAACGTCACCGCCCGGTTCGATGCCCCGAGCAACGACTCGAGCGTGGTCCCGTGCAGCTGGACACCGGCCGGCCCGAGCAGGTCGGTCCGGGCCAGCCGCCGGGAGGCGGCGTCCAGCAGGGTGTTCGTCGGCTCGGCGCCGGTGAGGTAAGGCTGGCTGCCCTCGACGAGGTAGTTGGCCGGGAGGTCGGCTGACCGATGGTCGGAGAGGCCGGGGGAGTACGGCGGTGGCGCCGAGTCGATCACCGAGGCCGGCACGGACAGGCTCAACCGGCCGCCGGCCTCGCGTCGCGTGGGCGGTGCACCGGTCGAGTTGTCGTCGACCTCGACCATGACCCGGTAGTCCCGCTCCACCCGGGCGGTCTCCACGGCGAGCCCGGTACTGATCCGGGTGGTGAGCTCGCTGCTCGTCGCTGTGGTCGAGGTGCCGAGACCGGTGCCGATACCAGCGGTCCCGGAGGCGTCGGACGTGCCGGACAGATCGATCCTGCCGTCGTACGCCGTGCCCGCGCTGACGCTGCGATTGCGCTCGCGCAGATCCCACAGCTGGACCAGACCGAAGCCGTTGCCGCTCTGGCCGGCCGTCCCGCCTGCCTCCGACGTGACCGGTCCCGTGAACTGCACCCGGACCCGTACCCGGATGTTGCGCGGCCGGCCGGCGTCGTCGATGGGGTACTCGCGGACGAAGCCACGGGGATCCAGCATGTTGTCCAGCTGGTGCCGCCAGCGCGGACCGGAGAGCTCACCCCGCAGCGAGGCCGCGAGTACCGGGTCGTCCAGGGCCTGCGGCGAGTGCTGCTCGACGGCCGCGTACACCTCGCGGAGCAGGTCCGTGTCGTTCCCGGCTTCGTCCTGCAGCGAACTCCGGTCGACCTGGCCCGCACCCATCAACTGTTGGTAGTGCCGCGGCAACGGAACCTCGACCCGCTGCCGGGTCAGCTCGTCGACCTCGTCGAGCACCCGATCGAGTCGCTCGTCCGGCTGCACCGTACCGCCCGTCACCCGGCGCAGCAGGTCCGCAAGCCGTTCATCGGTGTGCTCGGCCGCGAGGCCGGTGTCGGTCTGCCCCTTCTCGGCCCGGTACCGGCGGACCAGGGCGGCAGTCGTCCGGCGGGGGAGATCGAGGTTGCCGTTGAGCAGTCGCTCGACGGCGTCCGACACCTTGTGCAGCGGAAGGTCGAGCTTGCCCCGGCCGTACGACCGCAGTGCATCGCGCTCAGGCAGGGTCAGGAAGACGGCGCCGGTCTCCAGCTCGACCCGGCGCGGCTCGGCACCGCCCGCGCGAAGCTCTGCCTCGAGGACCAGGTCGCCCCAGAACTGGTAGTGCTGACCGTCCCGCATGAGCGACCGCTCGACGGCGCTGGTGGCGGCCTCGGTGGTCGAAGCGGACTTGGTGGTCGACCGGGTCACACCCAGCGAAGCGCCTTGTGCCTCACCGTCCGTCGTCACCGAGCCGGTGCCCGCGCTGGCCCCCGCGGACGCACCGGACGAGGCTCCTGACGTACTGCTGGCGCTCGCGAACGTGACGTTGAGGTCGGCAACGATCGGGGACGCGCTGCCGACATAGGCGAGGTTCTCGACCCGGGTCGTGATGCCCAGGCTGGTCCGGCGTGGCGCCAGGCTCCGTTGCGCGACCGCCTGCAGCGGATCGGACGGCGCCGCGCTGACGGCGAGCCCGGTGCGGTACTCGGTGGTGAGCAGCTCGGGCCGGGTCACGAGGTTGCGGGTGGCGAGGAAGGCGCTGATGTGGTGCAGCGCGGAGCTGTCGCCCCGCCGCAGCTCCGGGACGGCTTCGGTCAGCCGGCGGACCGGGTCGCGGACGTCGACGTGCTGGATGGTTGCTGTCTGCAACAGGTTGGGGTCGACCCGGCCGGCCAGCGCGAGGACGGGCGGCTCGGGGGCGGCGCAGAACTCGCTGTCGAGGCAGACCCGGGCGCTGCCCTCCGACTGGGCGATCGGCGCGGAATCGCCGTCGGCGGTCACCTCGGTGACCGTGACGGTGTGCGGGACGTCGAAGACCGCGACCGGCGAGCTCGACTCGGTCACCGTCATCCGGTACGCCGCGTTCCCGGTGGCCCAGGCGAGCATCCGGCCGAGCGTGGTCCGGCCGATCGACAGGCCGGCGGACGGCGTGCGGCCGCTGTTTCCGGGCCCCGGCTTGTTGCCGAGCCCGAACTTCAGCGACCACGGGAAGCTCCTCGACCGGCTGCCCGAGCGGCCGGAGGCGCTGACGCCGATGTCGACGTTGACGACCATGTCGCTGTCCGCGACGCCGATCGGCTTCGCCCGGTCGAAGTGCTGCTGGACGGCGATCCGGTACGAGCGGATCCGCGGCGGCTGGCCGGTGCGGTGCTCGGTGAGCTGGAAGACCAGGCCCTCCTGGCAGGCCTGGTCGTACCCGGTCTCCAACCGGTGCTTGGCGAGCTGCTGCAGCGTGCGCTCCCAGTTCTCCGCCTGGCTCAGCAGGACCGCGGGATCCTGACCGGCGAACTTGGCCGGCAGCGGACGACCCGAGTCGTCGAGCGGCGGAATGAGGGACTGCTTGGACAGCCGCGGGAGCAGGTCCCGCAACGCGTCGTCAGCACCACTCAGCTCGCGGATCATCGCCGGGCCGGCGCCACGCAGCTGCCGCGGTCCGGTGCCGAGCCACACAGGGAGCTGTGGCGGGGCCTCGGCCGGATGCGGGTCGCCGCGCAGCAGTACGCGGCCGTCGACACCCCGACGGAGGTCGCCGTCCGCGTCCCGGCTCAGCGCGTCGTCCGGTACGGGCAGGCCGTATCGGAACGCGTCGCGCTCCGCCATCCGCAAGCAGACGTCGCCGCTGCCGTCGACCGTGAACGACTCGGCGCGGTCCAGGCGATGCACGGTCAGCTTGTGCCGCACTCCCAACTTCACCCCGACGGTCGGCGCGATCCGCTGGGTACTCCATCGGCTGCCGACGTCGGACGTCGTACTGGCTTCCTCCTCGCCCTTGCTGCGGCCCGCGCGAGCCCCCGGGGTCAGGTCCGTACTGGTCGATCCGATGTCCGCCAATGCTGTGGCGGCCGTACCGCTGACCGTCCGGGACGAGGCGAAGGTCTGACCGCCGGACGCACCAGAGTTCCCGACCCGCCACAGTTCGAGCTTGTGGTCGGGGGAACTGTCGCTGAGCAGTTCCGCGGTATCGAGGTCGGCGACGCTCTCCAGTTGCGCCCACGCGACCGGCCGGCCGCCGTTCGTGATCAGTCGCCAGACCCCACCGGGCCGGGTCGTCTCGTCCAGCCGGATCATGGCGTCGTCGGTCAGCAGTCCCCGGAGCCGGTCGTGACCGACCCGGTCGAGCGATCCGAGTCGTACCCGCAGCTCCGCCACGGCTCGGTCGGACAGCTCGTTCAGCCCGTCGGCTCGGGAGACGAAGTGCTCGGGCAACGTCGCGCCGCGTTCCTCGGGCAGGCCGACGTCGGCGAGGCTGGTCTGGTTGCCGGGCGGCCCGACCGTGTAGGTGTGGCTGTACCCGAGGTCGAAGGCGCCGGCGTCCGGCTCCCCACCGGAGTGGACGACCTGAGCGGCGGACCAGTCCGCGAGGGCCGAGTCCCGGATCCGCCAGATCCAGCGCGGTCGCGGCGAGCGGTAACGGAGGAACTCGCCCCGCAGCGCCTCGACAGCACCGCTCTGGGCGAACTCGGTGGCGCCGCCCGTGACCGTCACCCCGAGGTCGTCGGCCACCTCGGCGCCGGGTGAGGCCAGTTCGGCGAGAGCCTTGAGCTTGCTCGAGTCGGGCAGTCCGTCCGTCACGGACCGCAGGCCGGCAGCTCCCGTGGTACCGAGCCGGTCGGTGGCGGAGGTGGCGACGTTGAAGCCGCCCTGGACGACCTGCCCGACCTGCGCCTCGTCGAAGCCGACCGGGCTGTTCAGGACCTCGTGCAGCTCGCCCGGGTCGAGCTTCAGTTCGAGCTGGACGAGTTCGCTGACGTCCGCGCGCGGGTCGTTGCCGATCGTCAGCACGATGCCGTCCGGCGACAGGATCCGCCGGCTCTCGCCGCGCAGGGTCCGGTGCAGGAGGTCCGGGGTGAAGCGGAACGAGTTCTTCCGCTTCCTGAGCGCCTGGTTGAGTTCGTAGCTGAGCGCGGTGAGGTGCGGCAGCCGGCCGGAGGGGAGGCCGTTCTGCAGGACGTCCGGGGACGGGAGGGTGGCCGCCGTGGCCCACTCGTACGCGCGGACCTGTTGGGTCGCGTCCCGAGCCAGGTCGGCCAGTTGCTCGGGACCAGCGCCCGCGTCGGCAGCCCGCAGCAGCGTCCGGTACACGCCGGCAGCCGCTCCGGCCTGGTCGGCTGCCGCGACACAGGACTCGGCGATCCGGGTATGTCGCTCCGCGACGCGCACCCGGGCGACGGCCCGGACCCGGAACCGGCGGGCGCGTTCCGCGGCGGCTGTGTCGTGCAACGACGCCTGCTCGTCTGCCGTGGCGAACAGCGTCGCGGCCTGTCCCCGTGCTTCGCCCGAGCTCTCGGCCCGGGTCGCGGCCCGCTTGAGGTGGTCCGACGCCGCCGACTCGAGCTTGGTGATCTGCCGGCGGACCTGCTCCCGCAGCCGCTCGGCCGGATCGGACGGCGACTCCTGATCGGCGACGACGGTCGGTCCGGCCCAGGGGAGGACCGGAGCAGGGTGGCCCGCGCGCTGGATCGACATGACCAGGTCCTCGAGCTCGTGCTGGATCGTCAGGAGCTGCCGCGATCCACGGTCCTCGCCCTGCTCGTGCCACTCCCGGGCGAGCCGGCGGAACTCGTCGTACTGCGCCTCGATCCCCGTACCCGTCGACGGCGCCTCGGGCGTCGCGAGCGAGCGGACGTAGGTCTCCGTGTCGTGGCTCAGCGAACGGGCCGCGGTGAGAATGTCGGCCGCGAGCGACCTGCGCTCGGTCGACGGCGGAGCAGCCTGGGCGTCCATGAACTGCTTCAGCTCGGGCCAACTGGTCAGCGTGTTCCCGGTCAGCACCTCGCGGAGCAGGGCCTGCGACTCGGCACGCTGCGCGGCGGACAGGTCGCGCCGGTCCAGCAGCCGGTCGAGCGCCGTGGTCGCACCATCGGCGCGCCGGCCCCCGCGGGCCCGCTCGATCTCCGCGCCGAAGTACGCGATCGCCTCGACGGCCAGCCGGTCGTCCGTGACGCCCGCGCGGGCCCGGGCCTTGAGCCGGCGGTCCAGCCGGCGGACGACCTTTCGGTCCAGCCGGTCCTCCGCATCGCGCAACCGGACGCTGCCGTCCTGCAGGACGATCGCCGCGGGCGCCAGGAATCCCAGCGCGAGTTCCAGCGTGGCTCGCGCGCGGACCCGTGGGTCATCTCCGCTGATCGCCGCCAATCCCGACCTCTCCCCGTGTCGGACCAGCGCTCACTTTGCGTCACCGGTCATCTTGCGCGGGAGGTTAACAAGCAATTCATCGCTTTTTCGCCAGGTATCTCATTAAAGCTGGGAATATCTGCCGGTGGCATCCGTCACACCGGCACGTCGGGTGCGTTACCGTCGGCGCGTGACCCGTCTCGTCTCCGTCGCCCCGGAACGCCTCGATCGCTGGCTCACCGGCTTCGGCGAGCGGCACGGCAGCACGGCGTACGGCGTCACGCCGGAGCGGCTGACCGTGTCGGCGGAGGACGGGGCGGTCGCTGTCGTCGAGGTGCCGTTCGGGCCGTTGACCGAGCTCAGCCGGGACGGCCTGGTCGCGCATGTGCTGGCCGACCACCGGCTCGGCGTCCTGCTGGTCCGGCGAGGCGGGTACGGCGCCGGGGTGTTCGTCGGCAGCCGGTTGACCGACTCGAAGGTCGGGTCACGGCATGTCCAGGGCACGACGAAGGCGGGCGGCTGGTCCCAGCAGCGGTATGCGCGGCGGCGGGACAACCAGGCCCGGGAGGCGTTCGCGGCAGCTACCGAGGTCGCGGTACGGATCCTCGGTGGGGCCGAGCTGGACGCGTTGGTGTGCGGGGGAGACCGCAAGGCCGTCGACACCGTGCTCGAGGATCCCCGGCTGAAGGACCTGGTGCCGTTGGTCCGGCCGCCGTTCCTCGGCGTACCGGACCCCAAGCACAAGGTCCTCGAGCAGGCGGGTCAGGACGCCCGCGCGCTCCGGATCGAGCTCACCGACCCGCCGGATCAGGCCTCGCCGTAGAGCGACCGGAAGTCGTCCAGGGTGTCGCGGTAGAACTCGTGGTCCTCGGTCAGCTTGGCCCGGGTGAACAGCTCCTTGTTCTGCTCGTACACCCTGGTCCCGAGCTCGGTCCAGAACGCGTCCGCCGGGATCGCGTCCGCGCCGTCGGGCAGGAACTTCAGCGCCTCGGCCAGGCCGTCGCGGGCGAACTCCCAGTTGAGCTCGACGCGCTCGCGGTTCTGGCCCGGCTGACCGGTGTACTCAAGATCGGCGTCCTGGGCGCGCCGGGCCCAGACGGAGGCGAGGCTGACCCAGGCCCCGGCGTCCAGCAGCAGCGAGACCCCGAGCCCGAACCGCTCACCGAGCTTGCGCGCCTCGTCCTCGGTCCGGAACGGGACCTCCACCTCGCCGACCGCGGAGCTGATCGTCCAGCTCTCCTCGTTCTCGGTCCGGGTGGTGGCCGGCGGCGCGGTCGCCTCGGGGGCGTCGTCGCCCACGGCGAGCACGCTCAGGTAGACCTGCGCCTCGGCCAGGGTCCGTGCGGTCAGCATCAATTCGCTCCTGTATCGCTGTAGCTGTCTCTGACGACGAGTAGTCGCTCCAGCCGGAACCTACCCGGTTCCGCGGCTCTTACCGCCTGCCCGTCGTCGGTCCAGAACGCGTTGTCGGGCACCGCGTCGGCGCCGGCCGGGACGAACTTGAGTACTTCCTCGACCGCGGCCCGGGCCACCTGCAGGACCACGGCGGCCTCCTGGTCGCCGGCCAGGTCGGCGCCGGCCGGGACCGAACCGGCCGCCCGGTCCGCGACGGCCATCCACTCACCGGCGTCGATCAGCTCGGACGGCTCCGGCCCGCCGAAGTTCGGGAACGGGCCGACCGACTCGGTCTCCGGCAGCCCGAACAGGTACTGACGTTCGGCGCCGCAGGTCGCGCAGATACCGGCGTAGCTGATCACCAGCTCGCCGTCGGACTCCACCAGGCCGTGCTCCCAGGGCGTCTCGATCGTGCCGCAATCCGGGCACGGGTGCAGCTCCAGGTAGAGCAGCGTCTCGTCTCCGGTTCGCGCGATCGCGTACGTCGGGTCGTAGTCGCTCACTGCACCGCCAATCCGGTCCCGGTCTTGCCCTTGGTGTGCTTGCCGACCCCCGGCTTGGCGCCGTCCGGCCCGGCCATCCGCTCCCCGTGCGCCGCGGACAGCTTGTGGTCGAGCTGCGTCAGCGCGGAGGCCGGGATCCCGTTCTCCTGCAAGGCCTTCACCACGCTACCGGTGAACCGGCCGTTGTGCCCGCCTTCGTCGTACAGCGCGCGCAGGTCGACCCGGCCCTCGGCGAGCAGGGCCAGCTGCGGGTGCAGGGTGGCGAACGCAGCCCCGAAGTCCTTGTCAGGGTCCTTGCCGTCCTTGCGGTCCTTGCGGTCCTTGCCGTCCCGGTCGTCGGTCATCCTGCCGTCCGGCATCGCCCGGTACACCTGCTCGGACCCGTCCTTCTCCGTCATGGTCAGGACGACGACGACGTTGTCCTTGCGCGCCTGCGCGAGCGCGTCCACCATCGGCCGGTACGGGTGGAACTCCTCGGCGCCGGTGCCGTCGCGGACCACCTCGCTCGCGCTGACCCGGCGTTCCGGGGTCCGCTTGATCGCGGCGGCGACCCGGTCCGCGTCCCAGCCCTCCAACGGCGGCAGGCCGGCCTCCATCCGGGCCTGGATCGCCTCCAGCTCGTGCCGGAACATGGTCAGCCGGGCGACACCGGTGGCCGCGTTCTCGATGGTGTGCTCGCGGTCGACCTTCGGCTGGTTGTGCCGGTCGTACTTCAGCCGCCGCGCGTCGATGTGGAACTTCACCTGCATCTCGACGGTGACCAGCTGGCCGGACTCGAAGCTGGTCGTCTCGTTCCGGTTGCCGGTCGTGTCGGAGTCCCTTTCGGTCACCTGGTCGCTGACGTTGAAGCCGGCCTTGATCCCGGTCATCCCGTCGGCGGCCCCGACGTTCTTGCTGGTCGGCAGCAGCCGGGTGCTCTTGCGGGCCGTGTTGGTCTGGCCCTGCTGCCGGTACACCTCACCGAGCTGGCCGGTCTCGCCGGTGTCCGAGACGACCTGCAGGCCGGACAGCTCCGTCCGCAGCCGCATCGTGACGGCCCGCGAGCCGTGGCCGGGCACCGGTAGCGGCGGCGTCCACGGACCGTCGCCCAGACCGGCCCGCTCGAACGCGATCCGCCGGGTGGCCGCGGAGAAGAGCTTGCGCACGGTCGGCTTGTGCAGCTGGACGCCGGGTGCGGTGAGCATGCCCCGGCGACCCAGACCGGCACACGCCGACTTGACCAGCTGGTCCTCGTACTGCCGGTCCTCGGCGGTCTTGGCCGGGTCCGGCAGCTCCCCGTTCTCGTCGTGCAGCTGAATGCCTTGCAGGAAGTAGTAGTTCGGCAGCGGGACCGTCCGGTGGTCCGCCACCTCGGGCCGGACGACGTCGGGCGGGTTGATGTCCGAGACCGGGACCGACAACGTCATCGTGCCCCGGGCCTCCCGGCGCAGCGGGGGCAGCTTCTCCTGCTTCTCCTTCCGGTCCTGCAGGGTCCGCAGCAGCACGCCCCGGGTGTCGGCCCCGACCACCGGCGGCTCGTCGACGTCGATGATCAGCCGGAAGCCCCGTTCGACGTCCTTGGTCTCCTGGACCACGGACCGGCTCATCCGGGTGTTCTGCTCGATCCCGGTCGACGTCTGGGACGTGGTCGCCTCGGTGGTCAGTCCGGCCGAAGCGGTCCCCGAGCCCTCGCCGTCCGCACCGGTACCGCCTTCCGCGAGGCCGCCGCCGACCTCCACGCTGTACCCGGTCGTCGTGGTGCGGCTGCGGGCTTCCTCGGTGTAGTCGTAGCCCTGGGTGATGTTCGTGCTGTTCTGGGTCTTGTCGTCGGTCTCGTCCCCGGGCGGGTCCGACACGGTGGCCGGTCCGTCGAACACGATCCGGACCCGGACCTGCAGGTTGCGCGGTGCGACGGCGCCGTCGCCGTCGACGGTGAACGGGTAGTCCATCGTGAAGCCGGCCGGGTCGAGGATGTCGTCGGCGTGCCCACGCCAGCGGATCCCGCCGAGCTCGCTGCGCAGCGCCTCGCGGATCTTCGGATCGGTGAGCGCGTCCGGGACCCGCTCGGCGATGGTCGCCTGCACCTCGGCCAGCATCTGGGTCTCCTGGCCGTCCTTGACGAAGACGTCCCGGCTGACCTGCGCGGCACCCAGCGTCGTCGAGTACGAGTCGGGCAGCCGTACCTCGGTCCGCTCGGCCGCGATCTTCTCGGCCTCGACGGCGACGTCCTGGAACTTCTCCGGCAGTCCGGCCGGCTTGGCCACCGGGGCGAAGGTGCGCAGGTGCTCGGCCAGCCGCTCGTCGGTGTGCGACAGGGCGAGCTCGTCGGTCGCGCCGGCCTTCTCCGCCTGGTACCGGCGCAGCAGGCTCGCCGTGGTCCGCCGATCCAGCTTGAGGTCGCCGTTCAGCACCCGCTCGACCGCGTCGGTCACCTTCTGCAGCGGCAGCTCCAGGTCCTTGCGGCCGTACATCCTCAGCGCGTCCCGCTCCGGGATCGTCAGCATCACCGTGCCGTTCTCCAGGTCGACCTTCCTCGGCCTGGACAGCCCGGATTCCTTGATCTTGGCCTCGAGGACCAGGTCGGCGACGAACTGGTAGTGCTGGCCGGTCTTGATCCCGAGCCGCTCGATGCCGCCGATCGCGGTCTGCGTACTGGAGCTGGACGAACTGGTCGAGCGGGCTCCGCCGATGCTGGCGTTCATGCCGTCGCCGTCGGCCTGCACCGAGCCGGTCCCGACCCCGACGCCGATCCGCTGGCCGGTCGAGCTGCTCGCGGTGAAGCTGGAACTGGCCAGGGTGAGGTTGATGTCGCCGATCACCTGGTGCCCGCTGCCGACGTACTTGAGGTTCTCCACCCGGGTGGTGAGACCGACGCTCGCCTGCCGGGGGAGCAGGCCGCGCTGGGCGATCGCCTGTTCCCTGGTGGACGGCGCCGGGCTGATCGCGAACCCGGTGCTGTACTCGGTCGTCATCATCTCGGGGTGCGCGTTCAGGTTCCGCACGTTCATGAACGCGGCCAGGTGGTGCAGCGCGGCCGAGTCCTGCCGGGCCGCGGCCGGCATCTCCGCGACCAGCCGGGACAACGCGTTCCCGGTGTCCAGGTGCTGCCAGGTGGCCGTCTGCAGCAGCGCCGGCTTCACCCGGCCCGGGATGGACATGACCTGTGGCTCGCCCCGGTCGCAGAACTCGCTGTCGATCGTGACCCGGGCCTTGCTCTCGACGTCGACGATCGGGTCGGTGTCGCCGGCCGTCGTCACCTCGGTGATCCGCAGCCGCGAGGTCACCTCGAAGTCGGCCAGCGGCGCCGTGCTCTCGGTCAGGGTCACGCCGTTGACCGTGCTGCCGGTGGCCCAGCCGAAGAACCGGCCGAGCGCGCTGCGGTTGTACGACGGGCCGCCGTCGGGCGTACTACCGGCCTGGTTCTCGGGCGGGCGGTTGCCGAAGCCGAGCCGGGCCGACCACGGCAGGCCCTTGGACCGGCCACGGGACCGGACCGTGGTGTTCGAGCCGATGTGCAGGTTGGTCGCGGTCTGCGAGGTGTTCAGGCCGAGCAGGCGGGCGTTCTCGAAGTCCTGCTCCAGGTGGATCCGGTAGGTGTGGATCTGCGGCACGGACCCGGTCTTGTGCGTACTGACCGAGAACAGCACGCCTTCCTGGCAGGCCTGGTCGTACCCGGTCTCCAGCCGGTGCCGGGCGAGTTGCTGGCCGACCCGTTCGAGGTTGGACAGCTGGCTCGCGACGAGCGCGGGGTCCTTGCCGACCAGCGTCTGCATCTTCGGCCGGAACCGGTCGTCGAGCTCCGGCACGATGCCCTCGTCGCTCAGGTGCCGGACGAATTTCTTGTACGCCTCGTCGGCGCCCTGCAGGTTCTGCACCAGGGCGGCCCCGGCGCCGCGCAGCTGGCCAGGCCCGTTGCCCCACCAGACCGGCGGCTTCAGGTTCTCGTCGGTGGGCTGCGGGTCGCCCTTCAACAGCACCTTGCCGTCGACACCACGGCGCGGGTTGCCGTCCTTGTCGAGCATGAGCTCGCTGCGCGGGACCGGGCCGCCGTACCGGAACAGGTCGTTCGCGGGCACCCGCAGCACCGCGTCACCCTCGCCGTCGATGCTGAACGACTCGTCCTTGTCGAGCTTGTGCACGGTGAGCCGGTGGACCAGCTTGTACTTGACCCCGACGGTCCGCTCTGTCCGCTGCACGCTCGGGTGGATCGCCACGTCGCTGACGTTCAGGCTGTCCTCACGGGACGTGTTCCGGCCCGTCTTACCGGTCGGCCCGACGTCGACCGGCGTCGAACCGGCGTCGGCGAAGGTGTGCCCGAGCGTCCCGGCCGCCGACTGCGACGCGGTGTACCCCTCGCCGCCGGACGCGTTGGAGAAGCCGACCCGGAGCCGCTCGATCTTGTGCTCCGCCGAGGCGTCCGAGAGCAGCTCCGCGGACTCGGGGACGACGAAGGTCTCCAGCTGCGCGTACGCCACGGGGCGGCCGTTCCTGGAGATCAGCCGGCCGATCCCGCCGGGCCGGGTGGTCTCGTCGAGCCGGCTCGGGGTGTCGTCGATGATCAGACCGCGGAGCTGGTCGTGCCCGACCCGGTCGAGCCCGTTGAGCCGCGCGGCCAGGCCGGCCATCCCGTCGTCGCAGAGCTCCTCGAGCCCGTCGATCCGGGACAGCACGTGCTCCGGCAGCAGGGTTTCCCGCTCGCCGGCGAGACCGAAGTCGTCCAGCGTGACGGTGTCCTTCGGCGGCGGCACGGTGTATGTGTGGCCGTACCCGACCTCGAAGTGGCTGTTCTCGCGCAGACCGCCGGTGCTGACGACCCGCGGCTCCGACCACTCACCGAGGGCCGAGGTCCGCTTCTGGTAGCTCCAGCTCGGAGTCTCCGAGCGGAACCGCATGATCTCGCCGTTCAGGACCTCGACCGCACCGCCGACCCCGTAGTCGGCCGCGGTGCCGGTGGCCGAGTGACTCTGGCCGACGGCGAACTCGAACCCGGGGTTGACCACCTCGGCGGCCGCGGCCACCGCGTTGGTCGACGGCAGGAACGCGGTCACCGTCTTCAGGCTGGCACCGCCATTCACACCGAAGCTGTGCGTGACCGTGGTGCTGAGGTTGTACCCGCCCTGGTCGATCTGGCCGATCAGGCCCTCGTCGAACCCGATCGGCGAGTTCAGCACCTCGCGCAGCTCACCGGGATTCAGGTTGATCTTGAACTGGCTCAGCTGGGACACGTCGGCGGTCGCGTCGTTCCCGACCGTGATCGTGACGCCGTCCGGCGACAGCACCCGCCGGGTCTCGGACCGCAGCCGCCGGTGCAAGGTCTCCGCGGTGAACCGGAAAGGGTTCTTGTCCGCTTCGAGATCGGCGTTGATGGCCTTGGCCAACGCGGTCAGGTGAGGGAGCCGGCCGGAGCTGATGACGGTGTGCTGGACGTCCTTGCGCGGCAGCGTGGCCGCGACACCCTGCTGGTACTCACCGACCTTGTCTGCGGCCGCCTGAGCCAGCCCGGCGACCTCCACGCCAGGCTCGGCCCCCGTCGCGGCCAGCTCGTCGAGCTTGGTCAGCAGTTGCTGGTACGCCTCGGCGGCATCGTTCGCCTGGACGGCCGCGGCCTTGCAGGAGTTGGCGATCGCGGTGTGCCGGACGGCCTTGTAGGTCGCGTTCGCGGCGGCGACGCGATGTTTCCGGGCCCGTTCGGGCGCGGCGGCGTCCTTCTTGTCGTCCTCGACCTCGGCATCGGCGAGGAACGTGCTCGCGAGCGTGCTCGCCGCCTCGGCGCTGTCGACGCGGGCCTCGGCCCTGGTCGCCAGGTCTTCTGCCGCCTTCTGCAGCCCCTCGATCTCGGCTGCGACCTGCTCGCGCAGATGGGCCGGCGTGTTCGGCGCCGCGGTGGGCTGGGTCCGGTCCGGCGCGATGACGTGCCGCGCCTCCGGCGACCACGGCAGGACCGGGGCCGGCTGGCCCTTCTTCTCGATCGCCGCCGACAGGCCGTGCAGCTCCTGCTCGAGCCGGGCGACCTCCCGCGCGTCCGGTACCGGCTGCAGCTGCGCCTCACGCCAGTTCCGGCTGAGCATCCGGAACTGGTCGTACTGCGCGGTCGCGTCCCGGCCGCGCAGGTTGGACACGGCCGACCGCATCCGCTGGAAGATGGTCGCGGGCGGCGCCGACCGGGTGTCCAGCTTCTGCAGGGCGCCGCTGAGCTGGCTCGTCCAGACCCGCGGCAGGTGCTGGCCGGCCATCCGCGGGTCGATCCGCAGGACGTGCGGGTCCGTCATCGAACCGGACCGCAGTGTCGTGTGCGCGGCCAGGCCGTTCGGCGGCTCCCCGATCTGGACGCGGAAGTACTGCGGGTCGTGGCCGGCCGTGGTGACCACGCCGAGTTTCGGGCGGTCCACCTTCGCCGTCGGCGCGGTCAGCCCGCGCTGCAGGTCGTTCGGCTGGACCTGGAGCAGCGCGTCGAGGGCCTCGTCCTCGGTGAGATCGGGGGTGCCGGCCGGACGGCCGTCCCGGGTCAGCCCGGCACCGAGCTCGGTACCGACGGTCTGGGACCGGTTGGTGGCGGCGCGGTGCTTGCCGCCGACGGCCCGGCGGTGCGCGCCCCGGCGCCTCGGGCCGGGGGACGGGGGAGCGGCGCGGTTGGTGAGGACCTGGGCTTCGCGGTGGATCCGCCCGGCGGCCTCGACCGTGTCTGCGACGAGTGGCGGGCGCTCGGCGGCCTCGGCCGCGGCCCGCTCGGCGGCCAGTCGCTGGATCGCCGAGTCGGTGGTCAGACGGTTGTTCTCCAGCACGACGCGGAGCAGCGCCTGCGCCTCGGTCTGGGCCTGGTCGGACAGGTTCGGCACATCGAGCAGCCGGTCCAGCGCGACCGTGGCTCCGTCGACCGGGGACGAACCGCCCCGCGCGTGGTCGATCTCCGCGCCGAGCAGCGCGACCGCCTCCGCGAGCAGGCGCTCGTCGGACACCTGTTGCGCGGCCAGCTCGGCCAGCCGGCCGTCGACCCGGTCGACGGCCTCCCGCTCGAGCACGTCCCGCGAGCTCGACAGCCGGACGCGGCCGTCCTCCAGCGCCATCGCCTCGGGCGCGACGACACCGAGCGCGACGCCGAGCGCCGCCCGGGTTCGCCCGTCCGGCTGCTGCACCGGCGTAGTCATCGGCCCGTCCGGGTCCGGACCTGTGCCGAGCGCGGGACCCAGGTAAGGGTCCGGCCGCTCGCCGAGTGCTGCTTCGTCGTGGTCATCAACCAGCAGTCCCCGATCCTCATCATCAATTCAATGTGACGGCAGTGTGACCGCAAAGTAACGTTTCGGGTTCCCGCGGGCAACCAAACTACGATCTCGATCCGGATTCGGTTGGTTGTTGACGATTCGACGAATCGGTCGTTTGGTTGCCAACCGCAATTACCTGGTCCGGTAAACCGGACCCGCCATCGCCGCGAGCGGCCCGGTCGTGTCAGGCTTTGTCCGGCCAGGGCGGAACGCCCACCTCGGAGCCGGCGGCGGTGTCCGTCCGGCGGTCCTGGATCGGGAGTCGGAAGGTATGAACGCAGAGCTGGCGCCGTCGGAGTGGAGCGTTTCGGAGGCCCGCAGCCTCACCGCCCAGTTGCGGCACGTGGCGACCACCGGCGCGGAGTACGACGGTCTGGAGCTGTTCGCCGCGCTGACGGAGTACCTGGACCAGCTGTACGGCGGGGCCGGGTTCGACCGGTTGCTGGCGGCACCGGACCGGGAAGCGATGGCCCGGCGGATCCAGGGTCTGCGTGGCCGCAAGGCGCCGATCGAGTTGGACGACGACGGCGTCCCGGTGGAGGTGCCGTCCGGGGACGTGGATCCGCGGCTCGACCAGCCGGTGAACGCCGCCGTCACACTGGCCGAGGGACGACGGCTCGCGGCGGGGCTCGCGGCCGCCGACGAATGGCAGCGGGAGCTGGGCCGCGCACTGCAGGCGCTGTACACCTATCTAGACCAGTTGTACGGCGGCCCGGGTGCCTTCACCGAGCTGTTGACCCCCGGCGAACGGGCGCAGATCGCGGCCGGTGCGCCGAACCGGTAACAGCCTTGCCACGGGGTGGACCTGGGCGGGCGGTTGGTACCGTCCGGCCATTACGGTAGGCCGGTGAGTTCCTCGACCCGTCCCCCGGCCACCGGCGCTCGTGCGGCGAGCAGAGCCGCCGGCGGTACCAACCGCCTTCCCAGCAGCCGGGAGCGACGGCCCGCCCTGGCCGCGCTCGCCGTGATCCTGATCCTGCTCGGGGCCGCCGGCTCGGCCCTGATCGCGCTGCGCAGCGGCGACCGCCAGGACTTCGTGGCGATCTCCGAGCCGATCCCGCCCGGCCACAAGATCACCAAGGACGACCTGGCCCGCGGCGACCTGGCCGGCGCGACCAAGGCGCTGGTGCTGTGGTCCGACGCGGACAAGCTGATCGACCAGTACACGACCAGTGCCCTGTACCCGGGCCAGTTCGTCACCGAGGACAACTTCACCCGTGAGCCGATCCCGCCGGGTGGCGCCCTGGTCGGCGTCAGCCTGGAGAGCGGCCGGGCGCCGTCCGAGCCGATCCAGCCCGGCGACATCGTCCGGGTGATCCGGGTCCCGGCCGCGAACCAGGACGGCGCCGCGCCGTCGGTCCTGGTGAACGCGGCCGAGGTGACCGGCAGCGCGGGCGCCATCGCCGACAGCAAGACGAACGCGAACACCACCCTGAACGTGACCGTGCTGGTGCCGACCGAGCGGTCCACCGTGGTCGCCGCCGCGGCCGCCGCCAAGACCCTGGTGCTGGTGAAGTTGTCACCGGCCACCAAACCGGACGTCGCCCGCAGCAACGGAGGCGGTTGATGGCACTCGTCGCGATGGCGAGCGCGAAGGGCTCGCCCGGGGTGACGACGGCTGCCCTGGTGATGGGTGCGCTCTGGCCGCGGCAGGTGCTGCTGACCGAGTGCGACCCGGCCGGCAGTGACGTCGCGATCCGGATGACCGCCCCGGGCGGCCAGCCGCTGAACTCCGACCGCGGGCTGGTCAGCCTGGCCGCGGCCGGTCGCAAGGGCCTCGGCGACGAGGTGATCATGGCGCACAGCCAGCAGCTCGACGGCGGCCTCGACGTGATGCTCGGCGTCCGCTCGCCCGAGCAGGTCGGTGGGATGGGCGGGCTGTGGGCGCCGCTCGGCATCACCTTCAACCAGATGCAGTCGGCCGACGTCATCGCCGACTGCGGCCGGATCGGTGCCTCGTCCCCGCAACTGCCGGTGGTCCAGGCCGCGCGGCTGGTCGTCCTGGTCTGCACGGCGACCGGTTCGTCGGTGGCGCACCTGCGGGAGCGGCTGGCGACGTTGGTGCACCACGTCGACGCGCGGCTCGCGGTGATGGTGGTCGCCGATCCGAAGCAGCGCGACGGCGTCAAGCAGGTGTGGTCCGTCCTCGACCAGATGTCGGTCCGGATCGAGCACCGCTGGCACCTCGCGTACGACCCGGTCGGCGCCGCGTTCTTCGACGGGCGCGGCCACGGCCGGCTCGACCGGACCGCGTTGATCCGGACCGCGAGCGACATCGCGGCCGAGATGTCCTCGGTGCTGGCGATGCCGTCGCGGCACGAGTTCGACATGGCGCAGGCGGCGTTCCCGAACGAGCGGGAGGGCCGGCGATGAGCGTCGACCAGGAGCTGGTCCGCAAGCTGCGGGTCCAGGTGGCCGAGCGGCTGAACGAGCAGCGCCGCCGCGACCAGGTGCACGGCGTCCCGCCGATGAGCGCCGAGGACGAGCGCGAGTACGCCCGGTCCCTGATCGTGCAGGTGCTCGAGGACCACGCCCGGTACGAGCTCGCCGAGGGCCGGACGCCGCCGACGCCGGACGACGACGCGCAGATCGCCGGCGCGATCCACTCCGCGCTGTTCGGGGTCGGCCGGCTGCAGCCGCTGATCGACGACCCCGAGGTCGAGAACATCGACATCAACGGGTGCGACCAGGTCTTCGTCCAGTACGGCGACGGCCGCGAGGAGTACCCCGGGCCGGTGGCCGAGTCCGACGAGGAACTGGTCGAGCTGATCCAGGTGCTCGCCGCCCACGCCGGACTGACCAGCCGCCCGTTCGACTCGGCCAACCCGCAGCTGGACCTCCGGCTGCCGGACGGGTCGCGGTTGTCGGCGGTGATGGGGGTGACCGCGCGGCCCGCGGTCTCGATCCGGCGGGCCCGCCTCGGCCGGGTGTTCCTCAAGGACCTGGTGGCCAACGGCACCTTCTCCGACGACGTCGGCTCGTTCCTGCGGGCGGCGGTCGCGGCGCGCAAGAACATCATGATCGCGGGCGCGACGAACTCCGGGAAGACCACCCTGCTGCGCGCCCTGGCCAACGAGATCGCCCCGCACGAACGGCTGATCACGGTCGAGCGGTCGCTCGAACTCGGGCTCGGCGAGTTCAAGGACCTGCACCCGAACGTGGTCGCGTTCGAGGAGCGGCTGCCGAACTCCGAAGGCGTCGGCGAGGTCAGCATGGCCGACCTGGTCCGCCGCTCGCTGCGGATGAACCCGTCCCGGGTCATCGTCGGTGAGGTGCTCGGCGACGAGATCGTGACGATGCTGAACGCGATGAGCCAGGGCAACGACGGCTCGCTGTCGACGATCCACTCGAACAGCTCGATGGAGGTGTTCAACCGGATCAGCACGTACGCGATCCAGGCGACCGAGCGGCTGCCGATGGACGCCACCCAGATGCTGATCGCGGGAGCGCTCGACTTCGTCGTGTTCGTCCGCAAGGTGAACGACTACCAGCACGGCGGCAGCATGAGCCGGTACGTGGAGAGCATCCGCGAGGTGACCGGCTGGGACGGCCGGGTGCTGTCCGGCGAGGTGTTCGCGCCGGGACCGGACGGGCACGCGGCCGCGCACGCCCCGATCGCCTGTATGGACGAGCTCGAGCACTACGGGTACGAGCCGATGGTGCACGGGCGGTGGGCCTGACATGGACGACCGCACTCTGACGGCCCTGCTCTGCGGCGCGGTGGTCGGCGGCGGGATCCTGCTGCTGATCATGGCGATCCGCGGCACGCCGAAGCGCGAGGAGACCCCGTCGCTGTTCAAGCGCGGCAGCGGCGCCCAACAGCGGAAGAACCTGACCCGCATCGCGGCCGGCCTCGGCGTCGGCCTCCTCGTCCTGGTGGTCACCCGCTGGCTCGTACTGGCTGCCGCGCTCGGCCTGCTCGCCGCGCTCGCCGACCGGTTCTTCGGTGGTACCGGTGAAGAGCGGCGCGCGATCGAGCGGCTGGAGGCGCTGGCCACCTGGACCGAGGCGCTGCGCGACACCATCGCGGGCGCGGTCGGCCTGGAGCAGGCGATCCCGGCCACCGCGGTGAACGCTGCCCCCGCGATCAAGCCCGGCCTGAACCTCCTGGTCGACCGGCTGCGGATCCGCGAACCGTTGCCGTCGGCCCTGATGCGGTTCGCCGACGACCTGGACGACCCGTCCGCCGACCTGATCGTGGCGGCCCTGGTCCTGAACGCGCGGCTCCGCGGACCAGGCCTGCGCGAGGTACTGACCGCGCTGGCCGACTCGGCCCGCGAGGAGCTCGACGTCCGGCGCAAGGTCGCGGCCGAGCGGCGTTCCACCCGGCGGAGCGTCCAGGTGGTCGTCGCGATCACGTTGCTGGTCGCCGCCGCGCTGGTCCTGTTCAACCCGGCGTACGTGGAGCCGTACACCAGCTTCGTCGGGCAGTTCGTGCTGTTCGTCGTGATCGCGCTGTACGCGGTCGGGCTGGTCTGGTTGCGCCGGCTGGCCAAGATCGAGGTGCCGGAGCGGTTCCTGATGGGCGGCAGCGAGCGGCCCGCCAAGAAGTCCGGTGACGAGCGGATGGAGGTGGTCGGGCGATGACGTGGGCCTTCGTGACAGGCGGCCTGGTCGGCCTCGGGGTGTACCTGCTGGTCCGGATGTTCATCAAGCCCCGGGCGAACGTGCTGTCCACGATCGCGCGGATCGACGCGGGCCGCGCCGGGTACACCAGCGCGTCCACCGCGAGCGCGGCGGGGGAGCGGGTCCTCGGTGGCGTCGACAAGGCCCGCGACTCGCTCGGCCGGCGGCTGGAGGCCGAGGCGAACGCGCGTGGCTGGACGTTCGGCAAGCTGCGCCGCGACCTCGCGGTGATGAACCAGCCGTTCGCGGCGATGCTGGCGACCAAGGTGTTCTTCGCGCTCGGGGCGATGATCTTCATCCCGATCGTGCTGTTCCTCTTCGCGATGCTCGGCCTGCCGGCGCCCGGGGCGACCCCGGCGATCGTGACCCTGGCCGCGATGACGTTCGCGTTCTTCCTGCCCGACCTGGCGTTGCGGCAGGAGGCCGAGGAGCGCCGCCGGGACTTCCGGCACGTGGTCGGCAGCTTCCTCGACCTGGTCGCGATGAACCTGGCCGGCGGCCGCGGTCTGCCGGAGGCGCTGATGACGGCGTCGACGATCGGCGACCACTGGGCGATGGCGCGGATCCGGCAGGCGCTGGCGAACGCCCGGCTGATCGGCATCACCCCGTGGGACGCGATGGCCCGCCTCGGCGACGACCTCGGCGTGGACGAACTGCGCGACCTCGCCTCCGCGCTCGCCCTGGCCGGCGACGAGGGCGCGAAGATCCGCGCCTCGCTGCTGGCCCGGGCCGCGTCGCTGCGCCGCAAGGAGCTCGCGGACGTCGAAGGCAAGGCCGGAGAGCGCTCCCAGTCGATGCTCGTGGCCCAGCTGGTGATGTGCGCGGCGTTCATGCTCTTCCTGGGTTTTCCGGCCGGCGCCGCGATCCTGGGAAGTTAGCCGGACCGATGGAATGGGCAAGGGATCCAACGGGCAGAACTGTCCGTCGGACAGGGCATACTGTGGCCTGGTTTCAGGCTCTCTCGAGTGGAAGGCAGACGGATGAACGTGGAAGTGCAGTTCGTGCGCGCGATGGTCGGCTACGCGCTGGCGCGGGCCCACAACCAACGGGCCCGGGCTCGCCGCGGTGAGAGCGAGCTGGGTGCGTCCGCGCTGGAGTGGGCGATCATCTCGGCCATCCTGGTCGCCGCCGCGCTGGCGATCGGCCTGGTCGTGCGCAGCGTGATCGACAAGCGCACCGGCGAGATCCAGAAGGGCTGAGCGGTGTCGCGGGGACGTCACCGGGCGGGTCGACGGCGCTCCGAGCGGGGCGCCAGCTCGCTGGAACTGGCGATCCTCGCGCCGTCGATCCTCGCGCTCATCTTCCTCTCGATCCAGACCGCGCTGTGGCTGTACGGCCGGTCCGTCGCGCTGAACGCGGCGCAGGAAGGGGTCTCCCGGCTGCGCCTGGTCCAGCCGCCGACGTATACCGAGGCGATCGGCGAGCGGGTCCGCAGCGACATCGAGGCGTACGCCCAGCAGCTCGGCGGCAACTCGCTCGGTGACGCGCAGGTGCAGCCACCGGCGTACAACAATCCCGAGGGCCTGGTGTCGTTCACGGTCACCGGCGAGACGATCTCGCTGGTGCCCGGCCTGACCCTCACCGTGAGCCGGACCGCCACCGGCCCGATCGAACAGTTCGAAGCCGACGACAAGTGAGTGAGGCATGAAAATCCTGGGGAAGTGGTCGCCGCACGCCCACGGCGCGCCCGCTTCGCCTGCCCACCGCCGGTCCGGGCGGCTCCGCCGGCGGGACCAGCGCGGCACGATGGCGCTGGAGATGGTGATCCTCGCGCCGATCCTGCTGATCCTGTTCATGTTCCTGCTCGCCTGTGGCCGGTACTTCCAGACCTCGTCGCTGCTGGAGAACGCGGCCCGCGACGGCGCCCGCTCCGCCAGCCAGGCCCGTTCGCTCGCGGACGCGCAGGCCCGCGTCGACGAGGCGGTCAGCCGGACCCTGGACCAGTCCGTGGCCTCGTGCAAGGACTCCGCGTCGGGCACCATCACCACCGCGTTCACCGCCGGGACCCCGCTGTCGGTCGAGGTGTCCTGCACGATCGACTACCGCGACCTCGGCCTGCTCGGGATCGGCGGCGACACCCAGATCACCAAGAAGTTCTCCTCCTCCCTCGACCCGTACCGGGGTGTCCGCGATGGCAACACACCCTGACCCCGCGGCCCGCCCGACCCCGGCCGCCCGCCTGCTCGCGTACTTCCGCATCGATGCCGCCCGCAACGACCGCGGCGCGCTCAGCCCGGCCGTCGTCATCCTGGCCGTGATGATCTTCACCCTGGCCGGCCTCGTCATCGACGGCGGCCGCCAGCTCGGGGCGAAGTCCCGCGCCGTCGGGTACGCCCAGGAGGCTGCCCGGGTCGGTGCCGCGGCGATCGACCTGAAGGTGAGCGAGGCGAAGATCGACACCGCCAAGGCCGGGACGGCGGTCGCCCAGTTCTGCGCCCAGGTGACCGGCAACGACCCGGCGGTGACCCAGTGCGGGACGACGAAGCTGACCGGCGACGACCTCGCCGTCCAGGTCACGATCAGCAACAAGACCACGTTCCTGGGCATGGTCGGGATCGGCAACCTCGATGCCCGGGGCACCGGTGAGGCGCACGCCGAGCAGGGTGTGAAGAAGCCCGACGAGAGCCCGCAGATCCCGCCGATCTTCGTGATCACCAAGACCGAGGGTCCCGGCGCGCCGACCAGGACCGCGACCGAGCCGCCGATCGACCTGACCTGCCCGCGCTGGACGGTCGGATCGCCCAAGCCGACCCTGCCGGTCCCGCTGCCGTTGCCGACGACCTGTACGCCGAACGTCACCCCGAGCCCGACCGACGACCCGTCGGAGTCGCCTTCGGAGACCCCGTCGGGCACGCCGTCACCGACGCCCTCGGGTGGTGGCGGCCCGGTCGTCCCCGTTGTCCCGCAGAACTCCGTCCCGCCGATGATCGGGCAGCGGTGACGAACATGCGTCGTGTCCAGCCGAAGGAGTCACCTGTGCGACGTCTGGCCGTACCCACCGCCCTGCTGACCGCGGTCCTGCTGCTGGCCGGTTGTGGTGGCGGCGAATCGAACAACGGCTCCATGCCGACCCCGGAGGGCGGGGGAGGCGGTTCGTCCACGTCGACCGAGCCGACCGGGACCCCGACCGAGCCGTCCGCCTCGACAACCAAAGAGCCGAGCGCGCCCACGACCACGACCGCGCCGAAGGCCCAGGTGGTCGTCGTCCCCGGCAAGTACGCTGGCAACCCGGCCGTCCAGGGGCTGATGGCGAAGTACCCGGTGTACTACCAGGCCCTGATCGACCGCGACGACGCGGTGATCAAGGAGACGTTCCCGGCGTACTTCTACCTGGATGTCACCAGCAACATCAAGCTCGCCAAGTCGAGTGGCTGGGTGATGCGGCCGCCGGGCAGTGTCGTGGTGATGAGCCTGAGCCAGCAGCCGTACAACGTGGTCCGGGTGAACCTGTGCGCCTCGCAGGCCACCCAGTACTGGAACCCGAAGGCGAAGAAGTGGGCCAAGGCGGCGCCGCAGGGGATCCCCGAGGTGATCGACATGGTGAAGACCGGGATGGGCTGGTCGATGTACCGCCGGTCGAAGCCCGCGAAACCGTACGGCTGCGCCGCCGTCCGGTTTCCGGCCTAGTCCGGTGCAAGGTCACGTGATGGTAGCGGGCGCGCCCGGAAGGGCATGATGCTCCCCGGCGGCGATAACCTGCCGACAGGACGAGACTCAGGAGTGACGATGCGCAACCGGCTCAGCCGAGGGTTGATTGCCCTCAGCACCGTGCTGGCGCTGCTGGTGGTCTGGCCCGTGGCGCCCGCGAGCGCGGACACCAAGCATTTCAACGAGGGCGTCTGCAACATGTACGTCAACTCCAACGGGTTCGGCGCCTACTGCAGCGGCGGCTGGATCGGTGCCGACCTCGCGTCCTGGCGCGAACTGCTGGGCAACCGTCCGTTCGTCCCGTGCCGTGACTTCGAGGTACCGCCCGGCGTCACCCTGCCGGCGCCGCCCGAGGGCAAGGACTGGGTGCTGCGCCTCACCATCGTCGACTACGACCTCGGCACCGACGCCCCGCCGGGAGGCGCGAACGCGCACATCGAGCGCGCGATCGTCCCGGTCGATCGCGAGGACCGGGCGCAGTGCCCGACGCTGGGCTACATGGACCGGTTCTGGACGACGTTCGAGCAGGGCTACCCGCCGCCGGTGCTGCAGGTGAACCCTACGTACACGCCGCGGGTGAACGTCCCCGCGTACTTCGACCTCACGCCGGACAGCGCGTACGTCCTGAAGGAGTCGAACATCGCCCTGTTCCGGGCCGGTGGCGACAACCTGACGATGCGCGGCGTGGTCGGCCACATCACGGTCGACCCGGGCGACGGGTCGAAGCCGGTCGAGTGCATCAGCGGCGTGGCGCCGATCGGCAAGGACAGCTACGACAAGACGAAGGATCCGTTCCACCAGCTCAGCACCTGCAGTCATGTCTACAAGCGGTCCAGCGCGAACCAGCCGGACGGCATGTACACGGTCAAGCTGAAGATCCGCTGGGACGTCTCGTACTGGCGGACCGCGACCGGCGACTGGGTGCAGCTCGGCTCTGCCGAGGTCGAAGCGGTGCAGCGGCTCCCGGTGCAGGAAGTGCAGGCGATCGGTGGTTGAGTTCGGTGGGGCTACGGAGGGACGACCATGGTGAAGACCGGTGATCCGGTGCGGTCGGCACGGCTGCCGCAGCGGGGTTCGGGGAATTCGGCGGCGGACCGGCTGAAGGGCCTGGTCTCGCTGCTGGCGATCCTCGCGATCGTCGGCGGCGTGCCGTACGTGCTGCTGACGTTCTTCGGGACGCCGTGGCCGGACCAGATGCCGACCCGGGACGTGCTGTTCAGCGAGCTGAGCATCGAGACGGTGCTCGGCATCATCGGCTTCTTCATCTGGGTCGCGTGGCTGCACTTCGTGGTCTGCCTGGCCGTCGAGGCGGTCGCCGAGATCCGTGGCCACGGGTTGTCGCCGCGGATCCCGCTCGGTGGCGGTTCGCAGACGCTGGCCCGTCGGCTCATCTCCGGTGTCGTCCTGATCGCCGGTGCGGCCAGCGTGACGCTGCCGGTCGCGAACGCGGTGACCACCGCGCCGGTGAAGGCGCCGACGTCGATCAGCGTGACGCAGGGCGGTGACCAGAGCCAGGGCGCCGACTTCCGCCAGACCGAGGCGCGCAGCTCGGTGCTGAGCGGCACCACGCACACCGGTGTCCGGACGAACAACGACCAGACCGGTCAGGTCGTCAAGTACACCGAGGTCAAGCCGCCGGAGGGGCGCAACTACGACTGCCTCTGGGACATCGCCGAGCGGTACCTGGGCGAGGGCCGGCGGTACAAGGAGATCTACGACCTCAACAAGAACAAGCTGCAGCCGGACGGTCGCCGGCTCACCAACCCGGACCTGATCATGCCGGGCTGGCAGGTCCGGCTGCCCGCCGACGCCAAGGGCCCGGGCGTGCACACGGTCCGGGTGAACGTGGACCAGCCGAGCAGCACCAAGACCACCACGACGACCACCACGCAGAGCAAGCAGACGACCGAGACCAAGGCCCGGGTCCAGCCGTCGACGGAGAAGAAGACGACCACCCAGCACCAGACCAACGGCCCGAGCCGGTGGTTCGAGGAGCAGGGCGTCGAGAAGCCGTCGTCGGTGGAGATCGGTACCGCCGCGAACGACCCGACCGCGAAGAACGCGAAGCCGGACCTGCCGGGCGTGGGCGACATCGCTCCGCATGGACCGGGGACGACGGACACGCGCGCGGGCGACCCCGTGGGCGGCGGGACCAAGGTGCCGGACGTCGTGGACGCGCCGGCCGACGAGGGCATCAACGTGGCCGAGGCCGGGATCTACGGGTTCGGAGCCACACTGCTGGCCGCGGGTCTGGCGCTCGCGCTGCGGCGCCGGCGCGGCTGGGCCCAGGGGCCCGGACCGAAGTCGGCGAGCAACCGGCAGACCGAGATCGGCCTGCGGCTGGCGTCCGACGTGCCGACGGCCGAGTTCGTCGACAGGGCGCTGCGCCAGCTCGGCGCGAGCATGACGGACGCGAACCGGATCATGCCGACCGTGGTCGCCGCGCTGGTGACCGAGCGGGCACTGACCCTGGTGCTCGCGCCGGGGGAGCCGCAGACCCCGCCGCCGGCCCCGTGGCAGGTCATTGCCGACGGCACCCGCTGGGTGCTGCGGCGCGCGTACGCCCCGGACGGCGACGTGGACGCGCCCTCGCCGTACCCGACGCTGGTCACGGTCGGCCGGAACGCGGACGGCGCGACGGTCCTCGTCGACCTGGACGCGGCGAACGGCATCGTCAGCTTCGGCGGCGTCACGAACGCGTCCCGCGACGTGGTCGGTTCGCTCGCCGTCGAGCTCGCCACGAACCTGTGGTCCGAGGGCGCGCACGTGAGCATGGTCGGCTTCGGCGACGACCTGTCCTCGCTCGCGCCGAGCCGGCTGAGCTACTGGACCCGGCTGGACGACGCACTGAACGAGGTCACCCGCCGGAGCGAGGCGCAGGTGCAGGCGTGCGGCCGGCGGAACGTCGCCTCGTCGGCAGCGGCCCGGCTCGCGCAGCCGGACAAGGTGTTGTGGGGCCCGGAGATCGTCTTCGTCTCCGCTCCGCCGTCGCCGCAGGAGGAGCACCGGCTGGCGCAGCTCGCGGCCGACCCGAGGCGCAGTGTCGCCGTGATCGTCGTGGGTGACGTCCACGGTGCGCCGTGGCGGTTCGTGGTCGACGAGAAGAACCAGGCGGTCTGCCGGCTGCTCGGGCTCGAGGTCGATGCCCACAGCATCAACCCGGCCCAGTTCGCCGATCTGGTCGCACTGTTCGAGGTGGCGGAGTCCGAGGCGATGGACAAGCGGCGCGCCGAGCAGGACCTGCCCGCGTACGAGTTCTCCACGCTGGACCTGAGCCGTGCGGCGCCGGTCGAGGTGGACCTGCTCGGCCCGGTCGAGGTGGACGCGCGCGGCACGATCGACGACGGCCGGGTCCAGCTCGCCACGGAGATCATCGCGTTCCTGTCCAGCCAGGACTACGGCGTCCACCCGAACGTGCTGGCCGGCGCGATCTGGCCGCGCGGGATCAGCCAGGAACTGCGGGACGCGGCGCTCGAGCACACCCGGAACTGGGTCGGCCAGGACGCCATGTACGCCGACGAGTCGGGCCGCTGGATGCTGAACCGCAGCGTCGTCCGGGTCGACTGGGACGTGTTCCGCACGCTGGTCAAGCAGGCCGAGCTGAAGGAGGACCCGCGCGAGCAGCTGTCCACGGCGCTCGGCCTGGTGCACGGCCGCTCCTGGGCGAACCTGCCCGCCGGCCGGTACTCGTGGCTGGCGGCGTCCGGCATCGAGCGGCGGATGGCGGAGGCGGTCGTCGACGCGGCGCTCAAGCTGGCCGAGGCGAGCCTGCGCTTCAACGACGGCAACCTGGCCCGTACCGCGCTGCAGACCGGGCTGAGCTTCTCCCCGGCCTCCGAGGACCTCTGGCGCGCGACCCTGCGCCTGGCGGCCCACTTCGGCACCACCAGCGACGTCAGCAACGTGGCAAGCCAGATGTACACGGCCCTGTCCAAGCACGGCGGCCCCCGCGGCCCCGAAGCCGAGACGGACGCCCTGGTCGACGAGCTGCTCCCCGGCTTCCGCCGCCCGGCCGCCGTCGCCTGAGTACCGAAGAACCCCGCCCGCGAGGATCTCGCGCGGGCGGGGTTCTTGTTCTGTGTGGGCGGTCAGAGGTTGCGGGTGGACCAGGTGTCGCAGGCGGAGAGGTTGCCGGAGTCCATGCCGGTCTTGAACCAGCGCATCCGCTGCTCGGCGGTGCCGTGGCTGAAGTTCTCCGGGGTGACGCGGCCCTGGGACTTCTGCTGGATCCGGTCGTCGCCGACCGCGGCCGCCGCGTCGAGGCCGCGGGCGATGTCGTCCTCGGTCAGGCCCTCGATGAACGTGTCGCCGTCCTTGTCCGGGACCGTGGTCGCGTGGTTCGTCCAGACGCCGGCGAGGCAGTCCGCCTGCAGTTCGGAGCGGACCGAGTCCGAGGCCGGACCCTGGCGGGACTTGATCCGGTCCAGGTAGCCGTACAGGTTCTGGATGTGGTGGCCGTACTCGTGCGCGACCACGTACGCCTCGGCGAAGTTGCCGCCGCGGGCACCGAGCTGGGTCTGCAGCGTCTCGAAGAAGCCCAGGTCCAGGTACACCCGCTTGTCCGGCGGGCAGTAGAAGGGGCCGACCGCGCTGGTCGCCGCGCCGCAGCCGGTGTTGACCGAGCCGTCGAAGACCCGCATCGGCGCCCGGGTGTACTTCTTGCCCCGCCGCGGCAGTTCGGCGGCCCAGAAACCCTCGATCGAGTTCTGGTAGAAGACGAAGCGGCAGTCCTGGTTGTTCGCCAGGTCCGTGCCCTTCTTGCAGGAGTCGAGGTTGCCGGCGGCGGTGTTCCGGACGGTCGGCTCGTCCGCGCCGCTGCCGCCGACGCCGGGGATCCCACCGTTCAGCAGCAGGATCACCACCAGGAGGACCAGGCCCCCGATCCCTCCGCCGACCGGGATGCCCATCCCACCGGGAAGCAGCCCGCCGCCGCCTCCACCTCCGCTACCACGCGTGTCCTCGACACCGCTGGTGTCCAAGTCGGCGTCCGGGTTGAATTTCACAGCGCCTACACTAGACCTCGCCGCGGGATCTCAGCCGCCTTGCGACCAGGCGTGGCCGGCCCGCGACTCCCACCTGTCGCCCGACCCCGAGGACCCCTGCGCCGCCATGATCACCGTCTCCAACCTCGAGGTCCGTGTCGGGGCCCGGCAGCTGCTCGCGCCCGCCTCCTTCCGGGTCGGACCGGGCGACAAGGTCGGGCTGGTCGGGCGGAACGGCGCCGGCAAGACCACGCTGACCAAGATCCTCGCCGGTGAGGGGCTGCCGGCCAGCGGTTCGATCTCGTCCTCCGGCGAGATCGGGTACCTGCCGCAGGACCCGCGCACCGGCGACCTGGAGATCCTCGCCCGGGACAGGATCCTGGCCGCCCGTGGCCTGGACGAGGTGGTCCGGCGGCTGCGCAGCGCCGAGAAGTCGATGGCGAGCGCCGACGAGAAGACCCGGGCCAAGGGCATGCGCCGGTACGAGCGGGCCGAGGCCGACCTGCACGCGGCCGGTGGGTACGCCGCGGAGTCGGAGGCGGCCCGGATCGCGGCGAACCTGGGCCTGCCCGAGCGCGTACTCGGCCAGCCGCTGGGGACGTTGTCGGGTGGTCAGCGGCGCCGCGTCGAGCTGGCCCGGATCCTGTTCGCCCAGGCCGAGACGCTGCTGCTGGACGAGCCGACGAACCACCTGGACGCCGACTCGATCGTCTGGCTGCGGGACTTCCTCAAGGCGTACTCGGGTGGCGTGATCATGATCAGCCACGACGTGAACCTGCTCGAGGAGACCGTCACCCGGGTGTTCCACCTGGACGCGAACCGGGCCGAGATCGACGTGTACAACGTCGGCTGGAAGGCGTACCTGGGGCAGCGTGAGACCGACGAGCGGCGGCGCAAACGCGAGCGGGCGAACGCGGAGAAGAAGGCGTCCCAGCTGGTCGACCAGGCGAACAAGATGCGCGCCAAGGCGACCAAGGCGACCGCGGCCCAGCAGATGCTCAAGCGGGCCGAGAAGCTGATGGCGTCGCTGGAGGACGAGCGCGCGTCGGACCGGGTCGCGAAGATCGCCTTCCCGACCCCGGCGGCGTGCGGCAAGACCCCGTTGATGGCTCGCGAGCTGTCCAAGTCGTACGGGTCGCTGGAGATCTTCACCGACGTCGACCTGGCCATCGACCGGGGTTCGCGGGTGGTCGTGCTGGGGCTGAACGGCGCCGGCAAGACCACGTTGCTGCGGGTCCTGTCCGGGCTGGAGAAGTCCGACACCGGCGAGGTGATCGACGGGCACGGGCTCAAGCTCGGGTACTACGCGCAGGAGCACGAGACGCTCGACGTGAACCGGACCGTGATCGAGAACATGAAGTCGGCGGCCCCGGATCTCAACGAGACCCAGGCGCGGTCGGTGCTCGGGTCGTTCCTGTTCACCGGGGACGACGCGGACAAGCCGGCCCGGGTGCTGTCCGGCGGCGAGAAGACCCGTCTCGCGCTGGCGACGCTGGTCGTCTCGGCGGCGAACGTGCTGCTGCTCGACGAGCCCACCAACAACCTGGACCCGGCCTCCCGCGCCGAGGTGCTGAGCGCGATCCGCTCGTACCAGGGCGCGATCGTGCTCGTCACCCACGACGAGGGTGCCGTCGAGGCGCTGGAACCGGAGCGCGTCCTGCTGCTGCCGGACGGCGTCGAGGACCTCTGGACGAACGAGTACGCGGACCTCGTCTCGCTGGCCTGAGGGCCGTTTTCCACAGGTGATCAGGACCGCACGATCGGAGTAGCCGGTTCGCGTATGTTCACTGCATGATGGAATCTGGACTGCGGTTGACGGTGGACGGCCCGGTCGCCCGGGTGGTGCTGGACCGGCCGGAGGTGCGCAACGCGCAGACGCCGGCGATGTGGCGCGCGCTGGCCGGGTTCGGGCAGGCGCTGCCGCCGGAGGTGCGGGTGGTCGTGGTGTCGGGGGAGGGACCCTCGTTCTCGGCCGGGCTGGACCGACGGTTGATCATGGGTGAGACAGTCGAGGGTGAGGAGCCGTTGCTCAGCCTCGGGGCGAAGCCGGCCGATCAGGTGCACGCGGAGATCGCTGCCTTCCAGGCGGGGTTCTCCTGGTTGCGGCGGCCGGAGTTCGTGAGTGTGGCCGCTGTGCAGGGACATGCTGTGGGTGCGGGGTTCCAGCTCGCGCTGGCGTGCGACCTGCGGGTGGTGGCCGACGACGCGAGGTTCAGCATGCGCGAGCCGGCGCTCGGGTTGGTGCCCGACCTGGGCGGTACGCAGCCGCTGGTGCAGCTGGTCGGGTACTCGCGCGCCCTGGAGATCTGCGCGACGTCCCGCTGGGTCGAGGCCGGCGAGGCGCGGGAGCTCGGGTTGGCCAACATCGTCGTCGGAGTGTCGGAGCTCGGGGATACGGTGAAGGATCTGACCGAGGCGCTGCTGGCCCCGCTGCCGGGTGCGGTGCGGGAGACGAAGGCGTTGCTGCTGGGCGCGGCCGACCGGCCGTACGAGGAGCAGTTGCGGGCGGAGCGGGAGGCCCAGGCACGGCGGCTCGCGGAATTGCTGGGAAGCTTGGGCTGACCTCAAGTGTTGTCAAGGTTGAAGGGTGTCTGACGGCGAGGAGACCGGATGTCGGCGGGAATGATGCGAGGGATGGGCGGCGGGAGCGGCGCGGGCAGTTGGCGCCGGCAGGACGCCTCCGTGGTCAACCAGAAACTGGCCAAGGGAACGGTCCGGCGGATCGTGCGGTTCGCGAAGCCGTTCCGCTGGCAGATCACGTTCTTCCTCGTGCTCGTGGTGATCTCCGCCTTCCTGGTGGTCGCCTCGCCGCTGCTGTTCAAGCGGATCGTCGACGACGGCATCTCCAAGGGCGACGCGGGTCTGGTGACGGCGCTCGCCCTCCTGGTCGCGTTGCTCGCCGTGGTGGAGGCCGGGCTCGGTCTGCTGCAGCGCTGGTACTCCGCGCAGATCGGTGAAGGCCTGATCTTCGACCTGCGGACCAAGGTGTTCGCCCACGTCCAGCGGATGCCGGTCGCCTTCTTCACCCGGACCCAGACCGGCGCGCTGGTCTCCCGGCTCAACACCGACGTCATCGGCGCCCAGCAGGCGTTCACCTCGACCCTGTCCGGCGTCGTCTCGAACATCATCAGCCTGGTCCTGGTCGTCGCCGCGATGCTGGTGCTGAGCTGGCAGCTGACCGTGGTGGCGATCCTGCTGCTGCCGGTGTTCCTGGTGCCGGCCCGGATCCTCGGTCGCCGGCTGGCCGCGCTGACCCGCGAGCAGATGCAGCTCAACGCGGACATGTCGACCGCGATGACCGAGCGCTTCAGCGTCGGCGGTGCCCTGCTGGTGACGCTCTTCGGCCGCCCCGACCACGAGAACCGCGACTTCGGCGAACGTGCCGGCCGGGTCCGCGACCTGGGTATCCGCACCGCGATGCTCGGGCGCGTCTTCTTCACCGCTCTCACCCTGGTCGCCGCGCTGGCGACCGCGCTCGTGTACGGGGTCGGCGGGAACCTCGCCGTCCGCGAGACCCTGACCGTCGGGACGCTGCTCGCGCTGGTGGCGCTGCTCGGCCGGTTGTACGGTCCGCTGACCGCCCTGTCGAACGTGCGGGTCGACGTGATGACCGCGCTGGTCTCCTTCGAGCGGGTCTTCGAGGTGCTCGACCTGGATCCGATGATCAAGGACGCCCCGGACGCGAAGCCGCTGCCGGCGAACGCGGCCACGGTCAGCTTCGACCATGTCGCCTTCTCGTACCCGACCGCCGACCAGGTCTCCCTGGCCAGCCTCGAAGCGGTCGCCGTCCTCGACAAGCGTGCCTCCTCCCAGGTGCTGGAAGACATCACCTTCTCCGTCGAGCCCGGCCAGATGGTCGCGCTGGTGGGTCCGTCCGGCGCCGGCAAGACCACGATCACCAACCTGGTCGCCCGCCTGTACGACGTCACCAGCGGCGCGGTCCGCGTCGGCGGTCAGGACGTCCGCGAGGTGACGCTGGAGTCCCTGCACGACACGATCGGGTACGTCACGCAGGACGCCCACATGTTCCACGACACGATCCGCGCGAACCTGGCGTACGCCAAGCCGGACGCCACCGACGCGCAGATGATCGAGGCGCTCCGCTCGGCCCAGGTCTGGGACCTGGTCGCAGCCCTCCCGGACGGCCTGGACACCGTGGTCGGCGACCGCGGCCACCGCCTCTCCGGCGGCGAACGCCAACGCCTGGCGATCGCGAGACTGTTGCTGAAGGCCCCCCACATCGTCGTCCTCGACGAAGCAACCGCCCACCTCGACTCCGAGTCCGAGGTAGCGGTCCAAAGGGCCCTGGACACAGCCCTCGAAGGGCGCACGTCCGTAGTCATCGCCCACAGACTCTCCACCGTCCGCAACGCCGACCAGATCCTCGTAGTAGACCACGGCAACATCGTCGAAAGAGGAACCCACGAACAACTCCTGGCCCTCAACGGCGAATACGCAGTCCTCTACAGAACCCAGTTCGCCCACACCAACGGCGCGGTCGTAACAGACATCAACACCGCGGTCTGAACCACCTGCGCGGACGCCGGCCAAGCTGACTCGCGATCGACCGAGGTGCCGACAACGAGCACCAAGCGGTGCGACGGCCGGCCGGTACGCGAGCCGCGGTTACGCGGAAGCTGACCGGGGACGAGCTGCGGGCTGCGCTGGAAGGGCCTAGCGAGGCGGGGCCACGGCCCGGCTCACGGGCGGCTTGCAGCTCAGCCCAACGTCCGCCGCGAGCTTGCTGCTCAGCCTGGAGGTGCGCCGGACCTGCAGCCACTCACCAACGTGTGCGGCCGGCTGGGTGTTGGACTGGAGTAGGCGAGGAGGGTGTGGGGCGGCCGGATGGTTGGGAGGTTGGTGAGTGGTGCAGGTTCGCTCCCACCCGCGACCGCCGGCCGCCGCCTTTACCGCCTGCTTCAGCAAGTGCTGCGACCTTGCTCGCGTAGTCAGCCAGAAACTGCGGAGGTTGTGAGCGGGCGGACGTCGGCTGGCGCAGCGGGCGTTTGGACAGGAGGTGGTGGGTGCTGAGGGTTGGGGGAGCGGGTCGGGTCGGCTGAGCGGGGTGGAGGTGTGGGGAGTACCTCCTGTCGGCGTGCACCTTGGGGGTGGGTGGGATCGGGTGCGTGGGGGCTATCACGCGGGGTACGGTTGATAGTCGGGACCATTGTTCTGACGTTCGGGGAGGGTGGGATGGTGAAGTTCGGGCTCGTGCTGGCGGCTGGGTACACCGGGTTTCGGCTTGCTTACAACTCCGAGGACGGCATCCACTACGGGAAGGTCGGCGAGCAGACGCTGCGGACCGGGCTCGCGCTGTTCTTCGCCGCGCTCGCCGGGGGACTCACGTACGCGGCGCTCGTCCTGCACTGAATAACCCGCATGCCCGCGCGGCGGGTGATTTCATGTGTCCGTAGGCGCCCGTCCAGCTGAGGTACTTGAGTGCTGTTGGCAACAAAACACACGACCAGCACAACCGCCTGACCCCGACCAGCAAGCAACCACGTCGCGCCCCGGTACCCACCACATCCCGGGGCGCGACCGGATGAGTCAGCTCCTGGCTCTCCCGGTCTCGTCCTGTTCCAGCAGGTGGAGGACGGGGACGCCCAGGTGGCGGCGGGCCGAGTTGGTCCAGTCGAGGTGGAAGAACTCGGCGACGATGTGGGGTCGGGTCAGGATGATGACCTCGCGGCCGGTGACCTTGTCGACGGTGGCGCGAAGTGCGTCGATGGGGCGGTCGTGGGAGATGCCGCCGTCGGCCTGGTAGCCGAGGGCGCGGAGGCGCTGGACGCTGCGTCCGGTGCAGTCCTTGGCCTCGCTGTCGATGGCTTTCTGGGCTTCGGCGAGTTCCTGGCGCTGGTCGACGAGCCCGGCGCCGTACAGGTCGGCGGTGCCGAGGGCGCTGATGGACGCCTCCACGCCGGCTTCGGCGTTGTGGCACGGCACCAGGACGTGGTACTTGACGGGTTCGGGCAAGTCCTGGTGCAGGTCGACGACGCGTTTCGCGTCGGGCTCGGACAGTTCCTGTTCGACGAGCAGTACGACGTCGTACATTTCGGTACCTCCGGGTGCTACCGATCGGTATACGACCATCATGCCCCGTCCGCGGGCAGAATGGCGGCATGCAGCTACCCGTGATGCCGCCGGTCCCGCCGATGCTCGCCAAGGCGGTCAAGCAGATCCCGGACGGGGCCGTCAGTTTCGAGCCGAAGTGGGACGGTTTCCGCTCGATCGTGTTCCGCGACGGTGACGAGGTCGAGATCGGCAGCCGGAACGAGAAGCCGATGACCCGGTACTTCCCGGAACTGGTCGAGGCGATCCGGGCGAACCTGCCGGAGCGGTGCGTGATCGACGGCGAGATCGTCGTGGTCGGCTCGTCGGGGGACCGGCTCGATTTCGAGGTGCTGCAGCAGCGGATCCACCCGGCCGCCTCGCGGGTGAAGATGCTGTCGGAGACGACGCCGGCCAAGTTCGTCGCGTTCGACCTGCTCGCGTTGGGCGACACCGACTACACGGATCGCCCGTTCTCCGAACGCCGGGCCGCGTTGGAGGAGGCGCTCGCCCCGGCGAAGGCGCCGATCCACCTGACCCGGACGACCACCGACAAGGTGCTCGCGACGGAGTGGTTCCACCAGTTCGAGGGCGCCGGACTGGACGGCGTGATCGCGAAGCCGCTGGACGGGCTGTACGAGCCGGACAAGCGGACCATGTTCAAGATCAAGCACGAGCGGACCGCGGACTGCGTCGTCGCCGGGTACCGCGTGCACAAGAGCGGCCCGAACCGGATCGGCTCCCTGTTGCTCGGCCTCTTCAACGAAGAGGGCGTCCTCGCCAGCGTCGGCGTGATCGGCGCGTTCCCGATGGCACGGCGCGAGGAGCTCTTCGAGGAACTGCAGCCGCTGGTCACCGAGTTCGACGAGCACCCGTGGGCGTGGGCGAAGCAGGAGGAAGGCAACCGGACCCCCCGCAACGCCGAGGGGAGTCGCTGGCAGGCCGGCAAGGACCTCAGCTTCGTCCCGCTGGTCCCGGAGCGGGTCGTCGAGGTGAAGTACGACCACATGGAGGGCGTCCGGTTCCGGCACACGGCGCAGTTCGTGCGCTGGCGTCCGGATCGGAAGCCGGAGTCCTGCACGTACGAGCAGCTCGAGGAGCCGGTGAAGTTCGACCTCGGCGACGTCCTCGGCTGACCGCCGGGTCAGCTGGGACCGAGGATCCGGTCGAGGACGCCTTCGTCCAGGCCGAGGCCGGGGAACGTCGCCAGGCTGCTGATCGGGAAGTTGCCGATCATCCTGAGCAGTTCCGGGTTGCCGAGGATCCCGCGAGCGTTGCCGTCGGCATCGACCCCGACCGCGTCCCGCAAGGCCGCGGCGCCGTCGGGATGCGCGAGCCACTCGTCCAGTGTCGCCATCCCGTCGAGCCGCGGCAGGACCGGGGGACCGGTCACCGTGACCGAGGTGGCCAGCGGCAGGTCCCGCGAGGACGATCCCACCGCGATCTCGAACACCCCCGGCTCGAGGACCCAGCCGCGGTGCGTCGTCGACCAGTACGACAGGTCGCGCGCCGTGAGTTCGAAGTCCACGGTCACCCGCGTACCCTGCTCCACCTCGACCTTGCGGAATCCCTTCAGCTCCCGCGTGGGCCGGCGGACCCCGGCCTCGGGATCCCCGACGTACAACTGCACGACCTCCTTGCCGACCCGCGAGCCCGTGTTCCGCAAACCGCACGACACGCGGACCCGTACGTCGACCCCCTCACCGACCACGTCCACGGCCAGCCCGTCGTACGCGAACGTCGTGTACGACAACCCGTGGCCGAAGGGGTAGCTCGCCTCCTGCCCCAGCGCGTCGTACCCGCGGTACCCGACGAACACGCCTTCCCCGTACCGGACGTGACCCTGCTCGCCCGGGAAGTTCAGGTACGCCGGGTTGTCTTCCAGCCGCAGCGGCAGCGTCTCGGTCAAACGGCCCGACGGGTTGACCTTGCCGAGCAGCACATCGGCGACGGCACCTCCACCGGCCTGGCCCGCGAGCCAGCACTCCACGATCGCCCGTGCGTCCAGGTCCCACGTCGACAGCCGCACCGCGGACCCGTTGGCGAGCACGACCACGAGGTTCGGATTCGCGGCCGCGAGCCGGGGGAGCAGGGCGAGCTGGTTCGCCGGCAGGTCCAGGTGGGTCCGGTCGAACCCCTCGGACTCGTCGGCCGCCGGCAACCCGAGGAACACGACCACCACCGACGCCCGTTCCGCCAGCCCGACGGCCTCGGCCGCCAGCTCCTCGTCCAGCGCCGTGTCCAGTCCGAATCCTGGCTCGAAGACCACCTCGACCCCCGCCGGTACCCCGTCCCGCAACGCGTCCAACGGCGTTTCGACCCGCGTCGGGTTGACCTGCGAACTCCCGGCCCCCTGATACCGCGCCGTCCGCGCGAACTCCCCGATCACGGCCACCACGTCCCCATCGACAGGGGCCAACGGCAACAAGTCGTCCGAGTTCTTCAACAGCACCAAGGATTCCGCAGCAGCCGCTCGCGCCAACGCGTGATGCCCATCCACCTCGAAATCACCCGAGCCAACCGACGAAGCCCGCTCGACCAGGCGCAGAACCCGACCCACCGCCCGGTCGAGCACATCCTCGTCCAACTCACCAGACCGCACCGCGGCGACGATCGCGGCATCGCTGATCCCCAGCTTCGGCGGCATCTCCAGATCCAGCCCGGCCGCGAGCGCCGCGACACGATCGTGCACGGCACCCCAGTCGGACATGACCAGCCCGTCGAATCCCCACTCGTCCCGCAGCACCTCGGTGAGCAACCACGGGTGCTGCGACGCGTGGATCCCGTTGAGCCTGTTGTACGAGCACATCACGGTCCACGGCTTCGCGGTCCGGACGACGCGTTCGAAGCCGGCCAGGTAGATCTCGCGCAGCGTCCGCTCGTCCACGTCCGCGCTGACCCGCAGACGATCCGTCTCCTGGTTGTTGGCGGCGTAGTGCTTGACCGAGGTCCCGACACCCTGGCTCTGGACGCCCTCGACGAACGCGGCCCCGAGGACTCCCGAGATCAGCGGGTCCTCGGACAGGTACTCGAAGTTCCGCCCGCACAACGGAGACCGCTTGATGTTGATCCCCGGGCCGAGCACCACGGCGACACCCTGGGCGCGAGCCTCCTCGCCGATGGCCTGGCCGACCCGGCGGACCAGGCCCGGATCCCAGCAGGAACCGAGTGTGCTCGCGGTCGGGAAGCAGGTCGCCGGGAGGCTGCCGCCGATGCCGACGTGGTCGCCGTCGTCGGGTTGCCGCCGGAGTCCGTGCGGCCCGTCGGAGAGCAGGATCGCGGGGACGCCCAGCCGATCGACGGGCGCCGTGCGCCAGAAGTCCGACCCGAGGCAGAGCGCGGCCTTCTCCTCGAGGGTCAGCTGTGCCAGTACCTGGTCCGTCATGGTCGCTCCTCCAACCGGTCCGCGGGTCTTCAGCCTGTCACTACAGCACAGCCGGCCTGCTGATGACAGACCGTGCTGGACAGTGGACCTGAGGGCAGCGGACAATCCCTGCATGGCGTTCGGCAGGCTGGAACTGATGCGTCCGTCGGACGCGGAGCGTGACCGTGCGCTGGCCGTCCTCCGGGACGGCGCGAGCAGCGGCAGGCTGTCGCACGACACCTTCGTCCGCCGGATGAACTTCGTCCTCGGCGCCCAGAGCCGTCGCGAACTCGCCGACGCCGTCCAGGACCTCCCCACCCGGACGCCGCGCGCCGCCGAGCTGCTGCAGCGCATCTCCGCGTACCTTCCGCGCCTGTCCGTGTCCGGCCGGACCCAGGGGCTGCCCGCGTTGGCCCTGCCGCCACCCGGCTCACCGACGATCCGGATCGGCCGTGTTCCCGGTGCGACCGTCCGCATCCCCGACATCTCGGTGAGCCGCCGGCACGCCGAGCTCCGGCACACCGGCGCCGGCTGGATGGTCCGGGACCTCGGGTCGATGAACGGTACCCACCTGAACGGCTTCCGCATCACCACTCCGACGCCGGTCCGGGCCGGCGACCACGTCCGCTTCGGCGCGGTCACCTACCTCCTGACCTGGACCGATCCACGCTAGCTCTGCCCTCGGACCGCGGGACCTTCCGCAGACCGCGAGGCCCTCATCAGTCCTCGGGATCGTGGATCGTCGGGTGCGCGCCCGGCTGCTCGGCCCACCAGCCGTGCAGAGCCGCGGTCTCGGCGAGCGTGCTGCGGTACGTGTCGACGAACGCCTGGTGGATCCGGTTCACGTCGGTCTCCGTGATCGCTTCCGGCCGCCAGCGAAGGGCACGGCGCCAGAGCAGCGGCCGACCCACGAGCGGCCGGATGACGGCGCTCGGGATCCGGCGGACGGTCGGCGCGCAGGGTGAGACCCCGCGTCCCTCGCCGATGAGCTGCTCGATCTCGCTGCTGTCCAGGTTCGAGTAGCGGAACCGCGGGGTGAATCCGACGGCCTCGCAGCTGTCCCGCAACGCCGCGAGGTCGCCGTCCTCCTTGCCCGCGGGCGGACAGATCCAGGTGTCCTCGGCCAGTTGCTCCAACCGGATCTCGGTGCTGGAGGCAAGCCGATGGTTGGCCGGCAACGCGATGGCGAACGGTTCCGGGTACACCATCGTCCGCTCGACGATGCCTGGTGGACACGGCGGTGCGTGCGCGTCGTCGCAGCGGCCGAGCATGACCACGTCGACGACACCCGCGGCGAGCAGCTCGGTCAGTACGGCGAACGACGTGTCCACCTGCGTACTGAGCTCGCGGTCGGGCAGCAGCTCCTCCAACCGGGACAGCCACGCACCGAACATCACCGTGCGGACAGAGCCGATCCGCAACGGACCAGGCCCCGCGGTGTAGCGGCGGCTGGATCCGACGAGCTCGTCCATGTCGGCGAGCATGGACCGGGCCCGGCCGAGGACGTGCTTGCCCAGTGGGGTCGGGGCGACGCCCTGTGGACCGCGTTCGAACAGCGGTCCGCCGATCGCGTCCTCGATCCGGTGGAGCTGGGCGGTGAGCGACGGCTGCGACACCCCGAGCGCGGCGGCGGCCTTGGACACACTGCCGCTGTCGGCGAGCCGGCAGACGACGCGAAGGTGACGCAGTTCCAGCTCCATAGCGGGGAGGTTATGCCCTGCTGGGATATCACAGCCACAACTCGCAGATGCCAATCTCGTGGCGTCCCCACCAGGAAGGAACAGACCCGTGAACCGATCTGCCTACCAGGACTGACCAAGCTTCCCCGGACCGTCCACCAGGCGGTCCGGGGAGACTCGTCTCAGGGCAGCAGGACGACCTTGCCGACGGTCTCGCGGTTCTCCAGCGCGCGGTGCGCGTCGGCCGCCTTCGCCAGCGGGAACGTCGTGGTGAGCGGCACCCACCGGCCCTCGACCGACTCGGCCAGCGCCTTCGTCTCCAGCTCGCGCAGCCGGCCCATCAGCTTAGGCCCGATCGCCCAGGTCGCGGTCAGCCCGCGGTTCATCAGGTCGTCGGTACCGAGCCGCACCGGCCCGCCGCCGGACCAGCCGAACATCAGGATCCGCCCACCGATCCCCAGCAGCTCGAACGCCTGTTGCCCGCTCTCCCCGCCGACCCCGTCCAACACGACGCTCACCTCGGCGACCTGCGCCTTCACCTGCTCGGCCCAGTCGTAGTCGCTGTAGTCGATCGCGTACTGCGCGCCGAGTTCGCGGATCTGGCGCACCTTGTCCGGGCTGCCGGCCAGACCGACGACCGTGGCGCCGGCGTTCCGCGCGTACTGGACGAACAGGCTGCCCATCCCACCGGCGGCCGCGGTGATCAGGACGACGTCGTCCGAGGTCAGCGCCGCCTGCTCGAGGATGCCGATGGCGGTCCGGCCGGTACCGATGGTCGCGACCGCTGTCGCTCCGTCCAGGTGATCGGGGATCTCGTGCAACGAGCCCACCTTCGCCACCGCCTTCTCGGCGTACCCACCGGGGACCGGGCCGAGATGGACCACGACCCGCCGGCCGATCCACGCGGCGTCCACGCCCGGGCCGACCCCCTCCACGCGGCCGGCCACCTCACGCCCGGGGATCGTGGGCAATTCCGGCAGCGGAACCGGCCCGCCACCGGCCGTACCGGCTCGGAGCACCGTGTCCATCAGGTGCACCCCGGCTGCCTCGACCGTGACGAGCACCTGGTCCGCGCCCGGGACCGGATCCGGTACGTCCTCGTAGCTCAGCAGCTCGGCCGGCCCGAACTCGTGCAGTCTGATCGCCCGCATCACCGCTCCTCTGTCGCAATCATGCCGAGGACGCTAAGACCTGAAGCGCAGTTGAGGTCAAGCCGCTGTGCTTTCCAGACGTCGAACCGCGCCCTCACGCCCTGACGCTTAGCGGGCCAGGAAGCCCTTCAGCCAGAGCGCGCTGTGCTTCACCGTCCGCTCCTGCGTGGCGTAGTCGACGTGCACCAGGCCGAAGCGCCGGCTGTACCCCCAGGCCCACTCGAAGTTGTCGAGCAGCGTCCAGGCGAAGTACCCCTTCAAAGGCAGCCCGGCCGCGACCACCTCGGCGGAGATCGCGACGTGCTGCTCCAGGTACTGCTGCCGCTCGACGTCCTCGACCGTGCCGTCCGCGGTCAGCTCGTCCGGGTACGCCGAGCCGTTCTCCGTCACGTACAACGGCAGCTCGGGGGCGAGGTCGTTGATCGCCTGGAGGATGTCGCGCAGCCCGCTCGGCTGGATCGGCCAGCCCATCTGGGTCTTCGCGAGACCGGTGTCGACGGCAACGACGTTCTCGCTGCCCGGCTGGGTCGTCGGCCGGCCCGGTGCGGAGATCGGCCCCTCGGGAGCCGCGACGGTCGACGGGCAGTAGTAGTTCACGCCGAGGAAGTCGAGCGGCCCCGAGATCACCGGCAGATCCGCGTCGAACTGCTCGAACCACTGGGTCGTCCCGGTGTCCTCGAGCACGTCCTGCGGGTACTTCCCGAGCAGCAGCGGTTCGAGGAAGATCCGATTCCGCAGCCCGTCGATCCGGCGGGCGGCGTCGCGGTCCGCGTCGGAGGTCGAGGCCGGGTGGACCGGTGCCGGGTTCAGCGCGATGCCGACGGAGTTGCCGGTCGTCTTGATCTCCTGGAGCGCGAGACCGTGGCCGAGCAGCAGGTGGTGGACCGCCTTCAACGCGTCCGCGCCTTCCGTCCGGCCCGGTGCGTGCTCGCCGTTGCCGTAGCCGAGGAACGCGGAACACCACGGTTCGTTCAGCGTCATCCAGTGCGAGATCACGTCCGAGAGCGCGGTCTGGGTGAGCGCGGCGTAGTCCCGGAACCGTTCCGCGGTGTCCCGGACCAGCCAGCCGCCCGCGTCCTCCAACGGCTGCGGCAGATCCCAGTGGTACAAGGTCGCGTACGGCGTCACTCCGTGCTCGAGGCAGGTCTCCGCGAGCCGCCGGTAGAAGTCGAGCCCGGCCTGGTTCGCGGGCCCGCTGCCGGTCGGGACGACCCGCGGCCACGCGATCGAGAACCGGTACGCCTTCAGCCCGAGGTCCGCGAGCAGTCTGATGTCGTCGGCGTACCGGTGGTAGTGGTCGTCGGCAACATCCCCGTTGGTGCCGTCCAGGATCCGCCCGGGCGTGTGCGCGAACGTGTCCCAGATACTCGGCCCGCGCCCGTCCTCGGCCACGGCGCCCTCCACCTGGTACGACGCGGTCGCCGCGCCCCAGACGAAGTCGTCGGGAAACGTGCTCACTTGTCGCCCTCCAGCCAGTACCGGCGGTCCGGCATCAGCTCGGCGAGCCGGTCGAGCAGATCCTCGGGGATCTCGGTCTCCAGCGACGCGACCAGCTGGTCCACCCGGCCGGGCTTGCTGAATCCGATCACGGTGCCGGTGATCCGCGGGTCGTTCACCGAGTGCTGCAGCGCCGCCGTAGCGAGGTCGATGCCGTACTCCTGGCACGCCTTGTCCATCGCGGCCACCGCCTCCAGCGTCGCGGCCGGGGCGTCGCGGTACCCGTACTTGGCCGAGCCGGTCGGGTTCGCCAGGATGCCGCCGCCGTAGATCGCCGCGTTGATCACCGCGATGTCGGAGGCGAGCGCTTTCTCGATCAGCGCCTCCGCACTGTGGTCGACGAGGGTCCACCGGTTGTGGACGAGCAGCACCTCGAAACCGCCGAGGTCGAGGTACCGCGCGAGCTCCCGCACCTTGCCGCCGGCCAGCCCGACGTGGCCGATCTCGCCCTCGTCGCGCAGCCGCATCAGCGTGTCCACGGCGTCCCGCATGGAGTCGAAGTCGTGCGGCTCCGGGTCGTGCAGGTAGACCAGCGGCAACTGGTCGAGCCCGAGGCGTTCCTTGCTCTCGGCAACACTCGCCCGGACCCGGGCGCCGGAGTAGTCGCGGCCCTTCGGGTCCACCTTGGTGGCGACCAGGAAGCCGTCGGGCAGGCCACCACGGGCCGCAATCGTCTGGCCGATCCGCAGCTCGCTCTCGCCGTCGCCGTACCCGTTCGAGGTGTCGATCCAGCGCAGCGGGCCGTCCAGCACCCGGTCGATCACGGCACCCGCCTCGGCCCGGGTCACGTCGTACCCGAAGAGGGCCGGCATGCCGGCGAGGATGGCGCCGCCCGCGCAGACGGCGGAAACGGTCAGGCCGGTGGTCCCGAGGGGGCGGACCCAGTCGGGACTTGCAGGGGTTATCCGGTTCACGCCCTCGATCATCTCCCGGACCGCGTCGCGAAGCCGAAGCCGTCCGGATGGCGGTGGACGGCGCAGGACGGGGTGACTGGGAGTACGAGCCGGCGTCGTAGGGTTGGGCCATGCCGATCCGTCTGACTGAGCGGTGGCCGGAGGTCGGGCCGGACCGGTTGCTCTCGGAGTGTGTCCCGCCGCCGCGGTTCGCCCCGGTGCGGTTCGAGACGTACCGCCCGGATCCCGCCGAGCCGAGTCAGACCGAGGCGCTCGCCGCCCTCGTCGCCCGAGGCGAGGAGCTCGCGAAGCCCCGCCCGCAGAAGTCCTGGTGGCGCCGCAAGTCCGTACCGGCCGGGCTGCCCGGGATCTACCTGGACGGCGGCTTCGGCGTCGGCAAGACCCATCTGCTCGCCTCGCTCTGGCACGTCGCGTCCGGCCCGAAGATGTACTGCACGTTCGTCGAGCTGACCAACCTGGTCGGCGCCCTCGGGATGCGCGCGGCCGTCGAGGCGCTGGCGCGATACCGGGTGATCTGCGTGGACGAGTTCGAGCTGGACGACCCGGGGGACACGGTCCTCATCTCCCGGCTGCTGAACCAGCTGGTCGAAGCCGGTGTCCAGCTCGCGGCGACCTCGAACACGCTGCCCGACAAGCTCGGCGAGGGCCGCTTCCAGGCGGTCGACTTCCTCCGCGAGATCCAGGGCCTGGCCGGGCACTTCGAGGTCCGCCGGATCGACGGCCCCGACTACCGGCACCGTGGCGTCCCGGTCGCCCCCGAGCCGTGGACCGACGACCAGGTGGAACTGGCCGCGGGCAACCGTCCGAACGCCTCCTGCGACCACTTCGTCGACCTGTACCGGCACCTGGGCGAGCTGCATCCGAGCAAGTACGGCGCCTTCCTCGACGGCGTCGAGACGGTCGGCATCACCGACGTCCGCGAGCTCACCGACGAGAACATCGCGCTCCGGCTGGTCGTCCTGGCCGACCGGATGTACGACCGGGACATCCCGGTCCTCACCAGCGGCGTCCCGCTCGACCGGATGTTCTCGCCGGCGATGCTCAAGGGCGGCTACCGGAAGAAGTACCTCCGCGCCCTGTCCCGCCTGATCGCGCTGTCCCGAACTGGTATGGACAACATCGGGATCGATTAGGGTCCAAAGTCCCTACCCCGGTCCCGAACACGCTGAGTAGTTTTCTCTCGTCTTCCGCTGCGCAGGGTGACCACCCCGCGGCCACACCTCCGAGAGGAACCTCCCGAAATGCTTCGCCGCGTCGCGATCCTGCTGCTGGCCGCCGCCGGCTGCCTGACGGTCGCCCCGCTCCCGGCAGCCCAGGCCCAGACCACCGGAACCTGCGTCCTGCACGCCCCCACCCGCGTCGCCATCGGCCGCCCGTACATCGGCCTGCGGCTGACCATGAGCGGCCCCTGCACGGCCGGCGGCTGGGCCGCGTGGGACCTGTACCACCCGAGCCGTGGCCTGCAGGACACCGCGTTCTTCGACAACACGTCCAGCGACATGTGGGACGTGTACGACTTCCACACGATCGGCCAGCACACGTGGCGCCCTAGCGGCGCCTACGACGGTGCCTTCAACTCGCAGTCGCAGAACACGGTCGTCTCGGACGTTCGCCTAGCTGCCGGTGCGTGGATCGCGTCGTCCCGCAAGGCTGACGTCGTCACCCTGACCGGTACCTCGCTGCTCTACTCGCCGACGTCGCAGTCGTACTTCAAGCGGTCCGCGGCCGGCGTCTTCCAGTACCGCGAGCGCGGTACGACCACCTGGAAGAACCTCAAGTCCGTCCGCACCAGCTCGGCCGGCACCGTCTCGATGAGCTACCGGTACAGCAAGACCCGGGACTACCGCTTCGCCCTGTACTCCACCCCGATCAGCTGGGATCTCGGCAGCGCGACCACCACGCGCTGAAGCGACCCCAGGTCCAGATAAGATCGCGCGACCTGTGGTGCTGAGGGGGGTCCCAGTGCCGTCGCGCAAGACACTGTAAGGAGCACTACGACCAATGATTCGACGTACTCTGACGGCGGCGGTTGCCGTGATCGGCCTCGCGGCCGTCGCACCGCTGTCCGCCTCGGCGGCCCGGCCCGGTCCGGTCATGCCGCCGAGCCTGAAGGGCGAGGCCTCCGCGAGGCAGGCGGCCGGCACCTGCAACCTGTCGGTGCCGACCCGGGTGGCGATCGGCCGCCCGGAGCTGTACCTGCAGGGCAAGCTCACCGGCACCTGCACCAACCCCGACTCGGTGTCGGGCTGGTTGCTGCGGCACCCGAGCAAGGGTGACGTGAACGGGATCCTGTTCGACCGGACCGACCCCGATTTCGGGGACGGCAGCTGGTACGTGCCGGCCAACCACGCGATCGGCAACATGACCTTCGCCGGCGTCGGCAGCATCAACCCGGACGACACCGAGAACACCCAGAACAGCGTGCCGGTGACCGTCAAGCTCGCCGCCGGTGCGTGGATCTCGTCCGCGCGGACCGGTGACGTGGTGACCCTGAAGGGCACTTCGCTGCTGTACTCGGTCTCGAACAACACCTACTTCAAGCGGTCCGCCGCCGGCGTCTTCCAGTTCCGGGAGCGCGGCACGACCCAGTGGAAGACGCTGAAGGCCGGGGTGTGGACGAACAGCAAGGGTGAGGTCTCGATGGCCTACCGGTACAGCAAGACCCGGGACTACCGGTTCGCGCTGTACTCGACCTCGATCAGCTGGGACCTCGCCAGCGCGGTCACCACGCGCTGATCGCGGTTCGCAAGTCCTGACGTAAAACGCGTCCTGCCCTGTTCCGCCGGATTGCCGGGGGATGGGGCAGGATGGCTCAATGGCGAAGAAGAAGGCTGCGGGAGGCTCGTCCGGTCGGTTGCTCGAGGCATTGCGGGTGCCGTTCGGCGCGGTGGATCTGAGTACTTTCGATCCGCGCGCCACGACCGGCTTCGAGGGGGACAAGGAGGCCGGCAAGGTCGCGCTGGCCGGGTTGGGGGACGAGGTCTCCGACTGGCAGGAGCGGCTGTTCGCCGAGGGGCGCTCGGGGGGTACGCGGTCCGTGCTGCTCGTGCTGCAAGGGATGGACACGTCCGGCAAGGGCGGCGTCATCCGGCACGGCGCGGGGCTGATGGATCCGCAGGGGTTGCGGATCACGTCGTTCAAGGCGCCGACGGCCGCGGAGAAGCGGCGCGGCTTCCTCTGGCGGATCAAGCAGGCGTTGCCGGGTGGCGGCATAATCGGCATCTTCGACCGGTCGCACTACGAGGACGTCCTGATCGCCCGAGTGCGGGAGCTGGTCGCGCCGCCGGTGTGGAACCGGCGCTACGGCATGATCAACGACTTCGAGCAGGAGCTCGCCGAGAACGGCGTCCATGTCCTGAAGTGTTTCCTGCACGTCTCCGCGCAGGAGCAGAAGGTCCGGCTCGCGGCCCGGCTCGACGACCCGACCAAGCACTGGAAGTACAACCCGGCCGACATCGACGAGCGCGAGCTCTGGCCGGCGTACGCCGAGGCGTACGAGGCGGTCCTGGAGCGCTGCAACACCGACGCGGCGCCGTGGCACGTGATCCCGAGCGACCGGAAGTGGTACCGGAACTGGGCCGTCACGACGCTGCTGCTGGAGACGCTTCGCGAGCTCGACCCGCAGTGGCCGAAGGCCGACTTCGAAGTCGAGGCCGAGAAGGCCCGCCTAGCTGCGGCGCTCTGACGTCGGCGGGGCGGCACTGCTTATCAGGCGTCGGGATCGATGTCGTGGGATTGGAGTAGCCGGCGCAGGCGGTTGTTCTCGGCGTGGAGCCGGTCGATCCTCGCGTGGAGTTCGTCGTTCTCGGCGAGCAGGGATTTGAGCTCGGCGAGCAGATGGCGCCCGCGTGACCGCGTGGTCCACGGCCCCGTGCTCGCCTGCTCGACCTGCTCGGTGGCGAAGCTCTGGACGACCGCGTCCGCCGTGATACGGCGCCGGAGTACCAAGGGTGCGGCGCCGAGTTTCACCAGGGTCTGATAGGCGACGCCCTCGCCGTCGGCGAGCAGGCCGAGCAGGAGGTGCTCCGGCCGGAACTCGTCGCTGCCGAGCTTGTGCGCCTCCACCTGGGTCAGGTCGAGGACCCGTTTCGCCCGTGGGGTGAAGGGGATGTGGCCGCTGAGTTCGCCCGTGCCCCGGCCGACGACCTGGAGCACGACGGTGCGGGCCGCGGTCGCGGAGATCCCCTCGGCCGCGAGTGCCCGCGCCGCTGAGTTCGTGCCTTCCACGATCAGCCCGAGCAGCAGGTGCTCGGTCCCGATGTAGCTGTGCGCGAGGCTGCGGGCCTCCTCCTGGGCGAGCACGATCGCCTTCCGCGCGGACTCGCTGAACCTCTCGAACATCTTTTCCCCCTGTCCGGTCCCGGCGGACTCCGGCCGAGCCGCCGAGCGCTCCCGGATCCGATCCCGCAGCACCGCGGCGACGTGCGGTACGCCGGCCGCGCCGGAACGGATGCCGTCCATCAGTTCGTCGAGCTCGGTCACCGGTTCGAGCTCGAGGTCGAAGTCGTTGAGCGCGGCCAGGTGCAGCAGCACCGTGACCGCGACCCGTCGGTTGCTCGCGGCAAAGGGCTGGTCGCGTACCAGCCCCGTCCACACCACGGCTCCGGCGACGCAGACCTGCTCGATCGGCCGCAGGTAGTCGCCCGGCTGGAGCTCCGCCGAGTCGTCACCGGCCGCGCGAGCGGAGTCGAGGATGCGGCCGACGGCGTCCAGATCGGTGCCGGCGATGACGGCCTCCGTCTCGACCTGGAGCACGGTCGCGGCGATCCCGAGGACGTCGTACAGGTCGAGGTGGTGCATCAGTCGTCCTCGCGGAGCCGGCGCAGCGTCCGCTCGTGCCGGGCGAGGTTCTCGTCGAGCAGGTGGCGGAACCGATGGTCGGTCCGGCGCTGCTCGACCAGGGCCGCGATCGCCTCGCGGGCGACGTCCGACACCGACCGGCCCTCCACCTCCGCGATGGTCTGCAACCGCTCGGCGAGCGCCGGATCCAGGCGCAGCAGGATGTTCTTCGTCGCTTCCTTGGCCATGGATAGCACGATATCACGCTATCTCAATGGGGCCCAGGGATCCGGCCTGCTTCAATGGGCCCGGTGACGAACGCTGGGATGCTGCCGAGTGGTGAGTGGGAGCCGGTGGAGATCGGCGAGTCCGACGCGGACGTGTACCGGCGCGCGGACGGTGCCGAATACGCGAAATGTGCCGACCTTGCCGGAGTCGGTGAGCTGAGGGACGAGCGCGACCGGATCGTCTGGCTGGCCGGAACCGGGTTGCCGGGCGCAACGGTCGCGGACTGGATCGAGACCGACGCGGGCGCGTGTCTCGTGACGACCGCGGTGCCGGGCGTTGCCGCCGCCGACCTGCCGGCCTCCGCGTACGATCGCGCGACCGAGCAGCTGGCCGGCGTACTCCGGGCCCTGCACGATCTGGATCCCGCGGACTGCCCGTTCACCCGCCCGCTGACCGACGTGGTCCGTCAGGCCGAGGACGTCGTACGCCGGGGCGCCGTGAACCCCGACTTCCTCAACGACGAGTGGCGCGCGGAACGCCCCGAGGACCTGCTGGCCCGGATCCAGGCGGACCTACCGCGGATGCGCGAGTCCGCGGACCTCGTCGTCTGCCACGGCGACGCCTGCCTGCCGAACCTCTTCGTCGACCCCGAGACCCTGGCCCCGACCGGCCTCATCGACCTCGGCCGCCTGGGCACCGCCGACCGGTACACCGACCTCGCCCTCGTCACGACCCAGCTCCGCGACGAGTGGAACGCCGACCCGGCCCCGTTCCTCAAGGCGTACGGCCATCCCGACGCCGACCCCGCCAAGCTCGCCTTCTACCTCCTCCTCGACCCCCTCACCTGGGGCTGAGCACTTGGCTAGTGGTTCTGGTTGAGGGTGCCGGCGAGGCGTTCGTGGCGTTCGGCGCTGGCTTGGTTGAGGCCGATGATGGTGGCCTGTTTGCCGTAGCGCTCGTACTTGGTGGTGATCGCGTCCAGGGTCGCGACCGTGGAGGCGTCCCAGATGTGCGAGCCGCTGAGGTCGATGACCACCTTGGCCGGGTCGCCGCGATAGTCGAACTGATGCACCAGGTCATTGCTGGAGGCAAAGAACAGCGCGCCGGTCACCGCGTACACCTTGGTGTCCTCGTCGGGATGGGCGACCTCGGTGACGGTGGTGAAGTGGGCGACCCGGCGGGCGAACAGCACCGACGCGACCAGGACGCCGACGACCACGCCGATCGCGAGGTTGTGCGTGATGACGACCACGACGACGGTCGACAGCATCACCACGGTCTCGCTGCGCGGCATCCGGCGCAGGGTCCGCGGCCGGATGCTGTGCCAGTCGAACGTCCCGACCGACACCATCACCATCACGGCGACCAGTGCCGCCATCGGGATCTCGCCGACCAGGTCGCCGAGACCGACCACCAGGACCAGCAGGAACAGCCCGGCCAGGAAGGTGGAGATCCGGGTCCGTGATCCCGACGCCTTCACGTTGATCATGGTCTGGCCGATCATCGCGCAGCCGCCCATCCCGCCGAACAGGCCGGTGATCACGTTCGACGCGCCCTGGCCCCAGGCTTCCCGGGTCTTGGCCGACGGGGTGTCGGTCACGTCGTCGACGAGCTTGGCGGTCATCAACGATTCGAGCAGGCCGACCAGCGCCATCCCCACGGCGTACGGGGCGATGATGCGCAGCGTCTCCAGGCTCAGCGGGACGTCGGGCCGGAAGAGCGCGGGCAGGCTGTCCGGGAGCCGGCCCTCGTCGCTCACTGTCGGCACGGAGATCGAGGTCGCGACGACGATCACGGTCACGCCGAGGATCGCGATCAGCGGAGCCGGTACTGCTCTGGTCAGCTTCGGCAGCAGGACGATGGCCGCGATTCCCACCGCGACCAGCGGATAGACCGCCCACGGGACGCCGATCAGGTGCGGGAGCTGGGCCAGGAAGATGAGGATCGCGAGTGCGTTGACGAAGCCGACCATCACCGACCGCGGGATGAACCGCATCAGCCGGGCGACGCCGAGCAGGCCGAGCACGATCTGCAGTACCCCGGCCAGCAGTACGGTCGCGATCAGGTAGTCGAACCCGTGCTCCCGCATCACCAGCGCCACCGCGCCGGTCGCGGCCGAGATCATCGCCGGCCGGCCGCCGAGGAACGCGATCGACACCGCCATCGTGAACGACGCGAACAGCCCGACCCGGGGATCGACGCCGGCGATGATCGAGAAGCTGATCGCCTCGGGGATCAGCGCGAGCGCGACGACGAGTCCGCCGAGGACCTCCGTCCGCAGCCGGCGGGGCGACCGGAGCGCGGCGAGGACCGAGGTGAGGTCGTCGGCCGGCTGGGGACGGGCGGAACCGGGCGTGGCTGACTCAGGCGTCAGCGAGCTCATGCGGGACTCCAGGCGAGGGAGGGCGGCGACCCCGGTCCGGTACGGCGCATCGTTGCGCCGACGTCGGTCCGAGGCGCCCGCGTCGGGGTGGACCGAGGCGGGCGGGATCACCGCATTCTATCGATCCACCAGGCCGGGAAGGCGCGCGGGCTCGATCACCGCCGGACCATCGCAGCTCGCGCCGAGGCTCAGGCGGCGCGGGTTCAGACGGCGGCGGCCCAGCCGGTCGGGTCGTCGCCGGGTGGGATCGCGGCCAGGCCCTGCCAGAGGGCGAGGGTATCGAGCCAGTCACGTTCGAGGTCGGTGAGCGGCCGGACCGACTCGTACCCGGCGAGGAACGTCTCACGGACCGGGGCCGGCGTCGGTGCCCAATTCCTGAACAGGGTGCCGAGCCGGACGAACGAGTTCGCCAGGTCGCCGATGCCGTAGTCCCACGCGAGTTCGTCGAAGTCCAGCACCGCGACCAGGTCCGAGGCGGCGGTGAGCAGGTTCGACGACCGGTAGTCGCTGTGGATGAGCTGCGCCCCGGCGTCGACCGGCGGCAACGTCTCGACCAGCGCCCGCAACCGATCCGAGGCCGCCGGCACCTTCCTTGGATCGTGGTCCAGCCACTGCGTCACCCTGGCCCGAAGATCCAGCTCCGGCCGCCGCACCGTATCGGCCAGTACGGCGTCCTCGTACCGCGCGAGCGCGCCGTGCAGCTTGGCCAGCCAGGCGCCCGCCGTCCGTACGGCGGCCGCGTCCGTGATGTCCAGCGGCTCACCCACGATCGTGGGCTGCAGGGTGACCGACAACGGACCGAGGACGACGCGCCGCCGACCGTCGACGGAGGCCAGCGGATCCGCGACCGGTAGGCCCTGCTCGTGCATGGCGTGGATCAGGTCGGCCGTCGCGTCGAACTTGGCGAACTGCTCCCGCGCGCAGGACCACTTGGCGATCAGGTCGCCGTGGTCCGTGGACACCCAGGCGATCGCGTTGCGGTCGCTGATGACGATCCGCTCGCAGCCGTCCGCGTTGACGGCCCAGACCTCGGCCAGGATCTTGGTCAGCCACTGGGCCGCCTCGTCGAAGTCGCCGAACCCGAACCGGTCCCGCAAGGCGCTCGGCGCGTCGGTCGATTCCCACAGCATCGAGAGTCCCGGTGGCAGCATCCCCGGAGTTTACGGCGCCACCGGCCGGGGTTTGAGCGCGGATACCCCCGGGGGTACATTGGGGCCGATCGCCGAGAACCGAGGAGTTGCCAGATGTGCCGCGCAGTGAAGTGCCGCCAGTGCGGGAAGACCACCTGGGCGGGCTGCGGCCAGCACGTCGCCCAGGTCAAGCAGACGGTGCCGGCCGAGCAATGGTGTGCCGGCCATCCGAAGGGTGAAGGCGGCGGTCTGCTGGCCCGGCTGTTCGGCCGGTGATCGACTCGTACCGGTGTGGAGGTGGTGGCGATGAAGATGGACAGTGACCTGATGAAGGACCCGCTGACCCGGCTGAAGCGGGCGCAGGGTCAGTTGGGCGCGGTGATCGCGATGATCGAGAACGGCGACGACTGCGAACGGGTCCTCACCCAACTGGCCGCGGTCTCGAGTGCGCTCGACCGGGCCGGGTTCAAAATCATCTCGACCGGGATGCGGCACTGCCACGCGCAGCGTGAGCGTGGTGAGGAGCCGCCGCTGACCGAGGCGGAGCTGGAGAAGCTCTTCCTCGCGTTGGCCTGACCGCCCGGGGGTGTGAGATGGACATCGCCGTCGAGGTGATCGAGACGTCGTCGCTGGGCGACCGCAGCTACCTGGCCTCGGACGGGCAGGTCGCGGTCGTGGTCGATCCGCAGCGCGACATCGACCGGATCCTGGCCCTGGCCGCCGATCGCGGGGTCCGGATCACGCACGTGGTCGAGACCCACCTGCACAACGACTATGTGTCCGGTGGTCTGGAGCTGTCGCGAGTGACCGGAGCGGCGTACGTGGTCGGCGCGGGGGACGAGGTCGGATTCGAGCGGCTGGCGGTCCGCGACGGCGACGAGCTACGGACCGGTGGTCTGTCGTTGCGGGTCCTGGAGACGCCCGGCCACACCCATCACCACGTCTCGTACACCCTGCAGGACGCGACGACCGGTGACGTCCGGGCCGTGTTCACCGGGGGCTCGATGCTGTTCGGCTCGACGGGGCGGACGGACCTGCTCGGGCCGGAGCACACGGATGCGCTGACGCACGCGCAGTACCACTCGGTGCGGCGGATCGCGGCGGAGTTGCCCGGGAGCGCTGAGGTCCTGCCGACCCACGGATTCGGGAGCTTCTGCTCGGCGACTCCGACGAGTGGGCACGCCTCGACCGTCGAGCAGCAGAAGACCGGCAACCCGGCGCTCACGCTGGCCGAGCAGGAGTACGTCGACACGTTGCTCGCCGGCTTGGAGGCGTACCCCGCGTACTACGCGCACATGGGCGTGATCAACACCCGCGGTCCGGCGCCCGTGGACCTCTCGCCACCGCGGCCCGTCGATCCAGGCGAACTGCGGCGCCGGATCCGCCAAGGGGAGTGGGTCGTCGATCTCCGGGACCGGACCGCGTTCGCCGCGGGTCACCTGGCCGGTTCGCTGGCGTTCGAGCTCTCCACCAACTTCGTCACGTACCTCGGCTGGCTCTACCAGTACGGCACCCCGCTCACCCTGATCGGCGAGAGCGAGGACCAGGTCGCCGAAGCACGACGTGAACTCGTCCGGATCGGCATCGACGACCTCGCCGGTGCCGCGACCGGCGAGCTCGCCGTCCTCGCCGACGGGCGGCCCCTCCGCTCGTACCCGGTCGCCGACTTCGCCGCCCTGGCCGCGGCCCGCAAGGAACGCGCGATCCACGTGCTCGACACCCGCCGCAACGACGAGCACGCCCAGAGCCACGTGACCGGCTCCCAGCACGTCCCGCTGCACGAACTCGCTGACCGGCTGGACGAAATCCCCGAAGGCGAGTTGTGGGTGTACTGCGGATCGGGGTACCGCGCGTCGATCGCGGCCTCCCTCCTCGATCGCGAAGGCCACCAAGTCGTCCTGATCAACGACGACTTCGACCACGCCGCCGAGTCCGGCCTCACCTGACCACGGCGTACTCCGTGATCGCGATCGACATGGTCGCCCCGGGGATCGGTACCGAGAGCGCCTCGGCCTCGACAGCGGCGCGGTCCTCGTCGGACAACGAACCGTCCACCCGCAGATCGACCTGACCGCCCCGGCGGCCCCAGGTACCGGCGAGTCGGCCGTCCAGGAGCAGCCCGTGGGGATGGAACGTGTCGTACAGGTGGTGTCGTCGCTTCTGCCCTGGTCCGACGAACAACCTGTACCGGTCCTGGCCGACCAACCGCAGATCCGACGCGACCAGGTACCGCGGCCCGGCCGCTACCGGGGAATCGCGGAGAGCCGGCTCGTCGGTCGCGAGGATCCAGGCCGGTCGTCCTTCGAGCTCGACCAGGAGCAGCTCGTCCGCGAGTAGCCGCCAGACCTCGTCCGCGTCGTCGCGTGCCAACCCTGACCACCACGCGAAGACCTCGGGCGTCGTCGGTCCGAACGCGTGGACGTGGCGTCGGCAGAGTTCCTTGTGGGCCTCGAGGAAGTCGATGTCCGGGCGCGGGACCTCGCGGACGTACAGCGCGCTGGTCGTCCAGCGCAGCGCGATCCGTCCGCTCGCGCAGGCACCCCGGAGATTCGGGTCGGCGTGCTCCCAGGCAGAGGGTTCGCAGTCGGCGACCCGAGCGTGCAGACCTATCAACGCATCACGGGGCGCGGTGTCCTGCAGCCCGGCGTACGCGGCCTCGGCGTACGTCCCGGGTGGGAGGCGGCGGGCGAGATGGTTCACAGCCAACCGATAGCGGACGGCCTGACCGTGGGTCACCGCGAGTCTCTGTGCCATTCCCCGTGTCTAACAGGCGCCGCCGACAAGCCTTAGTGCCTGGTCGAGGCGGTCGAGGCCTTGGGCAATCTCTTCGGTGGAGGCGGGGGAGACGTAGCTGAGGCGGAGGTGGCGGGTCGGTCCGCCGGGTGGGTAGTAGGTGCTGCCCGCGCTGATCGCAACGCCCTGGTGGAGGCTCTCGGCCACGACCTGGTCGTCGGTGAGGTCCTCGGGAAGGGACGCCCACAGGTGGTACCCGCCGGGGCGGGCGGCGTGGAGGGTGAGGTGCGGGCAGCGATTCGCCACCGCCTGCACGGTCGTTTCCCGGCGGACTCGCAGCGCCGTGGAGAGGCGGCGCAGGTGGGTGGCGTACGCGGGTGAGGTCATCAGCTCCAGCGCGGTCTCCTGCAGGGGTCGTGGGACGAAGAAGCTGTTGATGACGTGGGCGTCGCGGAGCCGCTCGTACGCCGGGCCGCGGGCCGTGATCGCCGTGACCCGGAGACTGGGCGAGGTCGGTTTGGTGAGCGAGCGGATGTGGACGACCTGGCCGTACGGGTCGTCGGCAGCCAGTGGCTGTGGCAGGTCGGGTGCGTCGTCGTGGACGAGTCGGCGGGTGAAGTCGTCCTCGATCACGAAGGCCCTCGCGGCGCGAACGGCGTCCATCAGCCGCGCTCGCCGATCCGGGGCGAGGACCGTGCCGGTGGGGTTGTGGAAGAGCGGTTGGCAGACCAGGACGCGCGCACCGGAGTTCGCGAAACTCTCTGCGAGCAGCTCCACCCGGAGGCCGTCCGCATCGAGCGGGACCGGGACGCTGCGCAGTCCGGCCGCGGCGGCAGCGGCGAGCGTGCCCGGGTACGTCGGTGACTCCACGAGGACCGACTGGCCGGGTTCGGTCAGCGCCCGGAGTGCCGTGACGAGCGCGGTCTGACCACCCGAGCTGATCAGCACGTCGTTGGCGCTGATCGGGCCGTCGCGGCCGCCGATGTCGTCGGCGAACCACGCACGCAGTTCGGGGATGCCTTCGGCCGGGGAGCGCGTCCAGGTACCAGGCCGCCGTCCCGCTCGTCCCATCGCGTCGGCGAGCGCCTTGGTCGGTTGAAGGGTCTCGTGCAGGTAGCCGACGGACAGATCGATGACGCCGTCGGGTGGTGTCCACAGCATCCGCAGCATCGCCGCGGTGTCCGTTCTGGTCCCGGGACGCAGCCGGTTGCTCCCTGCGAAGGCGTCCTCCTGCCAGGACAGGTCGGCCGCGGCGACGGGTGGGCGAGGCGTCCGATCGGTGACGAAGACCCCGGCGCCCGGACGCGAGATCACCATGCCTTCGGCCATCAGCACCGTCACCGCGCGCGAGAGCGTGACCGGGCTGATGCCCCATCGCTGGACGAGGATGCGACTGGAAGGCAGTCGGCCGCCGGGCCCGCAGGAGGCTGCCACGGTCCGCAGCCGGCCGACGACGACAGCCAGACTGCTATCGTCATTCATGACGAGTGAGAATAGCGCTATCGAGTCACCGGCAGAAGCGGTATCCACCGCCGCACCCCTTCGCGCGGGGACGCTCGCGGCGCTGCTGGGCGTCGCCTCGTTCTCGCTGACCTTCCCGGCGACCGTGTGGGCGACCAGCGGAATGGGTCCGTGGACGGCGACCGGAGCTCGCGGTCTGCTGGCCGGGCTGCTCGCGATCGCACTGCTGGCCGGGCTCCGGGTCCGGCTGCCGCGTCGCGAGGATCTCGCGGGCCTGCTGATCGTGGCGGGCGGCTGCGTCATCGGCTTCCCGCTCCTCACCACGCTGGCTCTGCAGACCTCGACAACCGCGCATTCGGCCGTCGTCATCGGGTTGCTTCCCCTCGCGACTGCTTCCGCCTCGGCTCTGCTGACCAGACGCCGCCTCCCGTTCGTCTTCTGGGCCGCGGCCTTGGTCGGTGCGGCTGCGGTCGTCGTGTTCGCGGTGAGCCAGAACCGTGGAGCCGTCACGCTCGCCGATCTGTACCTGCTGGCGGCGCTGCTGGTGTGCGCACTCGGGTACGCCGAGGGTGGGCGCCTCGCTCGGCGGTTGCCGGGCTGGCAGGTGATCGCCTGGGCCGTGGTCCTCGCGCTGCCGGTCAGTCTCGCGATCACGCTCGTCGCCGTCCGCACCGAGCCGGTCGACCTCTCGCCGACGTCGCTGGGCGGCCTCGCGTACATCGCCGCGATCTCGCAGTTGGGCGGTTTCGTCGTCTGGTACCGCGGGATGGGCATCATCGGTGTCGCCAAGGCGAGCCAGCTCCAGCTCGCCCAGCCGCTCCTCACCCTGGTCTGGTCCGTCCTCCTGATGAACGAACACCTGCCCGTCGCCGCCCCGATCACCGCCGCCGTGGTCCTGCTCTGCATCGCGATCACCCAACGAGCGAAAACCTGACCCTCTTACTGCTTCCTGTGGTCTAGGGTCGCGGGATGCCGAGTCTTGGGGATCCGACGTCGCGTCTCGTGGTTCTGCGGGGGAACTCCGGATCCGGGAAGAGCACGACCGCCAAGGAACTGCGGCAGCGCATCGGGAGAGGAGTCGCCTGGGTCGAACAGGACTACCTGCGCCGCATCCTGCTCCGGGAGCACGATCGGCCGAGCGCGCCGAACATCGGCCTGATCGACCGAACCACCCGATACGCCCTCGCCCACGGGTACCACGTCGTCCTGGAAGGCATCTTCTACAACCCCACCTACGGCACGATGCTGCGCGAGCTGATCGCGGACCACGCCGGCGTGACCGGGGTGTACTACTTCCAGCTCCCGTTCGGGGAGACGGTCCGCCGGCACGCGACCAGGCCGCTCGCCGACGTGGTCGCCGTCGAGCGGATGCGCGGCTGGTACCAACCGTGCGACCTCCTCGGCGTACCAGGGGAGCAGGTGATCGACGAGACCAGCACGCTGGACCAGTCCGTCGACCGCATCGTCAAGGACCTCGACTGGACCACCGGCGGCGCGATCGCCCACGGCATCGACGATTGACCGCCTCGGAATAGTTCCCGTGCGGGTTACGCCAAGCGCAGACTCCGACCCCGTGATCTCGCGGAAGCGCGCGGCTACGGTCGGGCCATGACGAAGCTCGCGCGGTACGACACGGTGGCGGACATGTACGCCTCAGGCTGGACCGACGACCTCCGGGATCCGGTCACCGTCTCCCTGCTGGAGCTCGCGGGTGCGGTCGACGGCCGCCGGGTCCTGGAGGTCGCGTGCGGCCACGGCCGGGTCAGCCGGGGTCTCGCGAAGCGCGGCGCGTCGGTCGTCGGTGTGGACCTCTCGGCGGCGATGCTGGCGAAGGCCGCGGAAGCCGAACGCCACGAGCCGCTCGGCATCGAGTACCTCCAGGCCGACGTGTCCGCGCCGGGTCTGCTGGAAGGTGAGATCTTCGACGTCGCGGTGTGCAGCTTCGGCCTGTCCGACATCGACGACCTGAACGGTGCTCTGGTCAACATCAAGCGGCTGCTGCGGCCGGGTGGGGTGTTCGCCCTCTGCATCCTGCATCCGTGTTTCGCCGGGATCGACGGCGTCTCCGGAGCCTGGCCGACCGAGACCGACTACTACGACGAACGCTGGTGGCAGGCCGACGGCACTCTCTCCACACTGCGCCAGCAGGTCGGCGCCAACCACCGGATGCTGGCCACCTACCTCAACACCTTGCAGCGGCACGGCTTCCGCCTGGACGAGGTCGCCGAACCGAGGCCGAAGGTGGAGCCGGACTCGCCTCGGGCGGCGATGGCTCGGTATCCCGTCTTCCTCGTGCTCCGGTGCGTTACCGAGGCGGGGTCCGCGGGTGAGTGAGGACGGGCTGTACGTGCCGACAGCGGAGGTGATCGCGCGGGCGTTCGAGCTCGGCACGCCGGCTGGGGAGTTGGTGCTGGTGCGGCGCGGTGACACCGACACCTGGCGATTCGACGGGGTGGACGGCCGGTACTTCGTGAAGGGGTACTGGATGAGTACCGGCGGCCAGTTCGTGGCGGGGGAGTTGCGTGATCAGCTGACGGTCGCGATGCGGTACGAGGAACTGGCGCTCGCGGCAGGCGTGGACATGCCGCGTCCGGTCGCGCCGGTGGAGCCGTCGCTGGGTTGGGTGGCCGAGCTCGAGGGCCGGTACTTCCGGGTGAATCGGTGGATCGAGCATCGCGCCCTGCGGGACGGCGAGGACATCGCCGAGTGGCTCGGCCGGACGATGGCGATGGTCCACCGCCTGGAGCCGACGGGCGAAGTCGGCCTGCCGGAGTGGTGGCGTGGTTCGATCCACTCCGGGTCCACCTGGCGCCAATGGGTTGCCGACGGCAACCGTCTCGGCCGGTCGTGGGCAGCGCCGGCCCGCGATCGTCTGCCGCTCATCCTCGCCATCACGGCCCGGATCGAGGAACTCTGCGCGACGGCACCCGACCCGGTCCGGACGCACGGCGACTTCAAGACCCACAACCTGCTGATGACCGACGAAGGCCCGATCCTGGTCGACTGGGACAGCGTCCGCGTGGACAGCGCTGCCCTCGAGGCCGGCCGCGTCGCCTACCTCTTCGGCGCCGGCGACCCCGAACCGATCAGCCGCATCCTCACCGCCTACACCAGCGCAGGCGGTGACCTCACCTGGTCCGCCGAGAACCTCTTCCTCAGCGTCCTCAGAAACGACCTCCAAACGCTGACCGAACGCCTCCGCGTCTCCCTCGGCGAAACCCCACCCGCCCGCTGGATGCCAGACCGCCGGACCATCGAGCAACAAGTCACCGACTGCCTCCAAGCCCTCCCGGCCAAGACGACCCAGCTCGACCACCTCGCCACCACCCTGATCTGAACCCTCACCGCTGACGGCGCTTCGTCGGGGTGAGCACGAACGCCGTCGGGGTGGCGCCGTTGAAGCGCAGGACGCGCTCGCGCACGATCTTCAGCCCGCCGGTCCGGGCAACCGCATCGCGGAGCAGGCGCTTGTCCTCGGTCAGCAGGACCGCCCGGCCGTCGGGAGTGAGTACGCGTGCGACCTCGTGCAGCGCGGCCGGGTACAAGGTGAGGTTGTCGGCGTGCCTGCCGACCCGCTTGCCGAAAGGGAGATTGGCGATCACGCGATGGACGGTTCGATCGGCGTGAGCCAGCTGTCGCGCCGAGCCGAGGCGGAGCTGGACTTCACCGAGGTTCCGGCGTGCCAGGTCGATCGCCCGGGGGTCGTGGTCGGAGCCGTAGCGTCTCGTACCTCGCGTCCGCACCGCTGCGAGGACGGTGCCCGCTCCGCAGAACGGGTCGAGTACGTGGTCACCCGGGCGGAGCTTGGCGAGCCGGACGAGCACCTCCGCGACGACGGGATTCGTGGACCAGGGGAGTCGTTCGAGCCGGCCGAAACGCCGGGTCCAGTGCAACGCGCCGATCTCGGCCTGCCAGCCGTCGGCGGTCGACGTCAGGTTCACGGACAAGCGCGAGGATCGTTCCGCCACCCCAGGTCGCGCTCGATCCCTGCCACCAGAAGCTGACGGAGCGACGGTACGGCGGTCCCGACGCGGAACGTGATCGGTTTGCCGGTCAACGCGGCCAGGACGCCGTGGTCCTCCGAGTGGCGCAGCGGGGTGAGGAAGTGCTCGTGATCCGGCGTCCCGGCGAGCGGGATCGCGGCGGACCAGTACAGCCGGCAGGCGTGGACGGCGGCGAGTTCGTCGCCGCACAGACGCAGGCCGAGCGCCGCCAGGTGGCGGGTACGGAGATCGTGGGTTTCGAACTCTTCGGCCAGCAGGTCGACCGCGCCGCCGGCGGTGCGCAGGATCAGGTGGTCGTCAACAGAACGGGAAAGGGACAGCGGATACATTCCGTGGCTCCTGAGGTCGCTTCGATGGATTGAGATCGAGGCGCGACATGCGGCAGTGCCACGGCGCGGCGGCCGTGGTCACGCATGTCGTTCAGGAACGGTTCACTGGGACGAGAGTCTAGGGGCGAGACCTCGAGCGCTCACCTGGTTATTGGGTCGACGCGTATCGTGCGGCGGGGTGGAGACGATCGGCAAGGACGTCGTGGTGGTGGGGCTCGGGGCTTTCGGGTCGGGTGCTTTGTCGCGACTTGCGGAGCGTGCGGTCGATGTGGCGGGGATCGAGCGGCAGGGGATCGGGCATCAGCTCGGTCCTTCGCACGGGGCGACGCGGTTGTTCCCGATCGCTTGACCGGTGATCGAACTGGATCGGGACGGGTTGCGGGAACGGCAGCCGCAGTACGGCGTACTCGCCGAGGACCAGGTCGCGGCGGCGCAGGAGCGTGGGGCCGATGTGTACGCGCACACGCTGGTGACCGCGATCGAGTCCGACGCCAGGCTGCGCGGCCGCTCACATCCGTTGCTGATGCGAGTCGGTCCGGTGGGTGCCGGTGTGGTCGACGTCGAAGGTGAAGCCGTGGGGGCTGGTCCATTCCAGGGCACCGTCGGTCACGCGGCTGACCTTCCATCGGCCGTGGGTCTTGACCCGGTGGCTGAAGCGCCGCAGCGGGACGAGTTTCGTGGTGCTGGTCTGCCCCGGTGGCCCGTGCGGGTCGTAGGGCTGGATGTGGTCGAGGTCGGTGGCGAGCGTGGTCTCCGCGGTCCCGTAGGGGAACTGCTCGACGGGGTGGATGAGTTTGAGTTGTTCACGTAGCCGGCGGGGGATTTCGTAGGCGTCGACGCTGATGGTGTCGTTGAGGTCGATCACCGGCCGGACCGAGTACGGGCGGTGGCCGATCAACTCGGTCAACTGGGAGGCGAGGAGCGGGCCTGCACCTTCGACCCGGGCGACGCCGTGGCCGGTGGCGAGGGTGTGGTCGGTGAGGTGGACGTAGATGGTGGTGCGGCTGGTGCGGGAGCCGGTGATGCCGTCGAGGTTTGCCAGGTCGGCGTTGACCATCTGGCGTGTGGGCAGGCCGTCGTCGACCGGTGTCTGCTCGGTGGCGGCATGGGTGTCCCACGGCTCCACGTCCGCATCGACCGGGGTGGCCGCAGCCGGTGTCCCGACGGTGGGGCCTGATGCCGCCTGCTGCGGTGGAGTCTCAGGTGGGACCGGTTCGAGGTGAGGAGGCTCAGGCCGCGGCGCGTTCTCCTGCTCTCTGGATCCTGGCTGAGCGGCCGTCACGCTGTCGGCGGAGACCGTCACGGAAGCGGTGGCCGCCGCTTGGGCGACGATGCCGGTGCGGCCGGCGGTGAGGATGGCTTGGGCGTGGGCCGGGTCGGCGAGGATGCCGAGCGCACGGGCGCGCCGCAGCCGCAGTGGATCCGGGTCGCCGAGGGTCTTCAATGCCTCGGCGAGGGCGTCGATGGTGGCGTCGAAGCGCAGGACGTCGCCGGTGGCGGCCAGGATCCATACCGATTTTGTGCCGTGGTCGTCGGCGCGGCCGACGTACACGCCTCGCTCGCGGGCTTTCTGTTCGGCGGCGGTGCGGGCGGCGTCTTGGTCGGCGCGGTAGCGGGCGGCGGTGACGATCTTGCCCAGGCGGATCGGGGTGACGGTGTCGACGAGACCGGCGACTTGTTCGTCGACGATCGCGGCGGCTTCTTCGGACAGGTCCAGGCAGGCGGTGGCGACCTTGCACGCCTTCCACGGTGTCGCCTCACCGTTCAACACTGTCGCCCAGATCCGCGGGAGCCGGTGCCGTAACGCCAACGCCTGCCCGATGTAGGCCGCAGCGCTACCGGCCGACGTGCCGATCATCGCCCCGAACTCCGCCGGAGCGAACTCGGCGATCGCGGGACATCCCGCGCCGCCGTAGACCACGCCGCGCTCCCACCCGGGCCGTCCCTCCCCACCCGCAGTAGGCAATCCATCGGCACTGTGCAGATCGGCGAACACCTGCGCGTGCACCAACAGCCGGGCCTCGAGCCGATCGATCTCAGCGCGATGCGCCGCAGCCGAGGTCAGCACCCCGGTCGCGTCGAGCTCCGCTACATCGCTATCGAACATATGATCGACTATAGATCAACCAACCGGCAGGAAAGCAAATCGACTATCCACAGATTCCCTTGTGGATAAGGGATCTGGCAACACGGGGATGATGTACGTTCCCTGGCATGAGTATCGGAGAGAACCACAAAGCCCTCACGACATCGCATGCAGCAACACCTCGTTGGAGGCGGTCCGAGGAGCCGACGTGATGACGAGGCAGGGCGTGGTCGGGTCGATGGCCAGCAGAGCCGCGTCTTCGGGAGTGTCCGGGGGCGCCGCGATGATGGACGCGGAGACCAGGCCGAGGGTGACGCCCCAGCGGACTGTGAGCTCGTCGTAGAGGGACTGCTCCGCGAAGTCCAGCTCCTCCAGGCCGGGGCGTGGCTGGGCAAGCTGGTGCCCGGGTTGCCGCTGGCGCCGAGGCGGGTGCCGTTGTACTGGTTCCAGCCGCGGGATCAGGCGTCCACGGAGTATCGGCTTGAGCGGTTCCCGTCGTTCATCTGGGAGCTCCCGAACGGCGACGGGTTGTGGGGTCACGGGTCCGGTGACGGGTTCGGGATCAAGATCGGCATCGACCACCACACCACCGAGGTCGGCCAGGTGCAGGTCGACCCGGACGAGCTCGACCGGTACATCCATCTCCGGGAGGACATCGAGCTGCTGGCCTCGGCGGTCGAGCGGGCGTTCCCGGGAATCGACCCGCGGCCGGACAAGGTCCTGCCGTGCATGGTGACCGACTCGCCCGACGGACAGTTCCTGGTCGGACGGCCGGGCGGTCACCCGCGACTCGTGGTCGCGGGTGGCGACAGCGGACACGGGTTCAAGCACTGCGGCGGTCTCGGCGAACTCCTCGCCCAGCTGACCGTCGGCGAGACCCCGTACTGCGAGACCGGCTTCCTCGACCCTGACCGCTTCTGACAAAGAAGAACGGCACAGAGATCACGATGATCTCTGTGCCGTTCTCGCGACTGGTAGGGATCAGGCGGTGCGTACCAGCTGCGGGCGCGGGGCCGGGGCAGCAAGCGTCAGCAGGTCCAGGCCGGCCACGCCGTAGCGCAGCAGGACGAGGCGGGCGACCTCGAGGCTCACGCCCAGTGGACGGGAGACCGCGACAGCGCCGGCCTTGCGAGCCGTCGACTCGGCCCGGTCGGGCAGGATGCCCGGCGCCAGGAAGAAGGCGCCCACGGCAACGTGACGGCGTCCTTCCAGTCGCCACTGCAGGACGGCTTCGGCCGGGCTCGGCGACGCCGCGGTCGTGAAGGCGGCCGTCACCGGGAGTTTGTGCCGCTGGCCCCACAGCCGCGCGAGCCGGGAGACGGCCGCGTTCGCCTGCGGGTCGCTCGAACCGGCGCAAGCCAGCACCAGCGCGTCCAGCTCCCGGACCCGGCCGTCCTTCAGCTCGGCCCGCATCCGCCGGTCGAGCACGTCGAGCAAGGAGTCGTCGTAGCCGAGCACGTCGGCCGAGATGATCCGCAGGTCGGGGAAGCGGGCCCGCGACTCGTCCACGACCGCCGGGACGTCGACCTTGGCGTGGAACGCGCCGGACAGCAGCAGCGGCTGGATCACGATCTCCTCGACACCTTCGGCGGCGAGCTTGTCGATCACCTGGTACGGCGCCGGCGGGCAGTGGTCGAGGAAGGAGGCTTCGATCCGCAGGTCGTCGCGCAGCTCGCGCAGGCACTTCACGAGCGAGTGGACGGTGGCGGCCGAGCGCGGGTCGCGGCTGCCGTGGGCGAGGATCACGAGTGCTGGAGCGGTCACAGCGGTTCCCCTTCTGCTTCGTCGATCATGCCGGCCGCGAGCGTCCACCCGTCGTGGGCGTCGATCAGCAGGAACGATCCGGTGATGGTGTTGCGGGCGTACGGATCGGCGGCCAGCGGTGCGGCGATCTTGAGTTGCACCTTGCCGATGTCGTTCAGGTCGAGCCCGGCGGCGTCGATGACTCCGAGCGTGTCCAGGTCCAGCGCCCCGTCGATCCGGGTGACGATGGCCTGGGCCGTGGTGGTGGTGTGCTTGATCAGCAGCCGGGCGCCCACGGTCAGTGGGCGGTCGGACAGCCAGCACACGGTGGCGGACAGTTCCCGGCGGGTGCCGGGGGAGGCGTCGGCAGCGACGATCACCGAGCCGCGGGCGACGTCGATGTCGTCGGCCAGCCGGACCGTGACGGCCTCACCGGCGACCGCGGACGGGCGCTCGGCGACGGCGGTCGCGGTCGCGCCGACCACGGGCCGGTCGATCCCGGCGATCGAGGTCCGCCGGCCGGCCGGCAGCACGACCACCTGGTCGCCCACCGAAACGGTGCCGGAGGCAACGGTGCCGGTGTAGCCGCGGTAGTCGCGGTACTCGTCGTCGGTCTGCGGCCGGATCACGTACTGGACCGGGAAGCGCAGCGGCTGCCCGGACACGTCCGTCCGCCCGGAGGCGTTCTCCAGGTACTCCAGCAGGGTCGGGCCGTCGTACCAGGAGGTCGCCGCGGAGCGCTCCACCACGTTGTCCCCGACCAGCGCCGAGACCGGGACGGCCTGGACATCGGCGATGCCGAGCTGGTCGGCGAGCTGCGCGACGTCCTTGGCGATGCCCTTGAAGACCGCCTCGTCGTAGCCGACCAGGTCGATCTTGTTCACCGCCAGCACGACGTGCGGGACCCGGAGCAGGCCGGCCACGGCGAGATGCCGCCGGGTCTGCTCGAGGACCCCGTGCCGGGCGTCGACCAGGATGATCACCACGTCCGCGGTGGACGCGCCGGTGACCGTGTTCCGGGTGTACTGCACGTGGCCCGGGCAGTCGGCCAGGATGAACGACCGCTTGTCGGTGGCGAAGTACCGGTAGGCGACGTCGATCGTGATGCCCTGCTCCCGCTCGGCCCGCAGGCCGTCGGTCAGCAGCGCGAAGTCGAAGTCGCCGCCGCGGGCCTCGGAGACCGTCTTCACGTGCGCGATCTGGTCGGCGAGGATCGCCTTGCAGTCGTGCAGCAGCCGACCGACCAGGGTCGACTTGCCGTCGTCCACCGAACCCGCGGTGGCGAGTCGCAGCAGTGTGCTCATCAGAAGTAGCCCTCCCGCTTGCGGTCTTCCATCGCGGCCTCGCTGACCCGGTCGTCGGCCCGGGTCGCGCCCCGTTCGGTCAGCTCGCTCGCCGCCACCTCGACCACGACCTCCGCCGGGGACGCCGCGGTCGACGCGACCGCGCCGGTGCAGGACATGTCGCCCACGGTCCGGTACCGGACCACCCGCCGGCCGACCTCCTCGCCGTCCCGTGGCTGGGAGTACGGGCCGACGGCAAGCAACATGCCGTCGCGCTCGAACACGTCCCGCTCGTGCGCGTAGTAGATGCTCGGCAGCGGGATCTCCTCGCGGGAGATGTAGTTCCACACGTCGAGCTCGGTCCAGTTCGACAGCGGGAAGACCCGGACGTGCTCGCCCGGCCGGTGCTTGCCGTTGTACAGCGACCACAGCTCCGGCCGCTGGTTCCGCGGGTCCCACTGGCCGAACTCGTCGCGCAGGCTGAAGATCCGTTCCTTGGCCCGGGCCCGCTCCTCGTCCCGGCGACCGCCGCCGAACACCGCGTCGAACTTGTGCCCGTTGATCGCGTCCAGCAACGGCACCGTCTGCAGCGGGTTCCGGGTGCCGTCGGAGCGCTCCCGCAACCGGCCGTCGGCGAGGTAGTCCTCCACCGACGCCACCTCGAGCCGCAGCCCGAGCGCGGCCACGGTCTCGTCGCGGTAGGCCAGTACCTCGGGGAAGTTGTGCCCGGTGTCGACGTGCAGCAACGTGAACGGCACACCCGCCGGCGCGAACGCCTTCCGGGCCAGGTGCAGCATCACGATCGAGTCCTTGCCACCGGAGAACAGGATCACCGGCCGCTCGAACTCGGCCGCCACCTCGCGGAAGACGAAGATGGACTCGCTCTCCAGCGCGTCCAGGTTGCTGACGGTCGTGATGGCCGGCTCCGTCCCGATCGTGGCGGTCACGTGTGCAACCCGCATTCGACCTTGCCCTGGCCGGACCAGCGGCCACTGCGCGGGTCCTCGCCGGGCGCGACCTGCCGGGTGCACGGCTGGCAGCCGATCGACGGGTAGCCGTCGTACTGCAGCAGGTTGACCAGGACGCCGTTGTCGGCGATGTACCCGTCCAGGTCCTCCTGGGTCCACGGCGCGATCGGGTTCAGCTTCACCATGTCGCGCTTGGCGTCGTACTCGATCACCTGGGTGTTGGCCCGCGTCGGCGCCTCCTCCCGGCGTACCCCGGTCACCCAGGCCTTGTAGCCGGACAGCACCCGGTTCAGCGGCTCGACCTTGCGGAGCGCGCAGCACTGGTCGGGGTTGGTCGCGAACAGGTCCTTGCCGTACTCGGCGTCCTGCTCGGCGACGGTCTGCTTCGGGGTCGCGTTGATCAGGTTGATCGGCAGCGTCGCGGCGACCGCGTCCCGGGTCCCGATCGTCTCGGCGAAGTGGTAACCGGTGTCGAGGAACAGCACGTCCACTCCGGGAGCCGCCTCGGCCGCCAGGTGGGGGAGCGCACCGTCCGCCATCGAAGCGGTCACCACCAGGTCGTCCCCGAAGGTCTCCCGCGCCCACGCCAGCAACTCCTGCGCCGAGGCGTCGGCCAGTCGTTCGTTCGCCTCCTCGGCGAGCGTCTTCAAGTCTGTGCTCATTCCACCGTCACCCGCAGTCCGATCATCTTCAGCTGGAACACCCGTGCGCACGGCCGGCACTCCCAGGTGCCGTGCCCTTCCTCGGAAGGACGGAGATCCTCGTCTCCGCAGTAGGGGCAGTACAGCGGTGCAGCGCGTTCACTCATTGCAGTGCCTCCTCATCCGCACGGACGACCCACTGAGCGAACCGCTCGCCCTCGGACCGTTCCTTCAGGTAGTTCTGGGTGACTCGCTCGACGTAGTCGGCCAGCTCGGCCGAGGTGACCTTGTGACCGCGCAGCTTGCGGCCGAACCCGGCGTCCAGGCCGAGCCCGCCGCCGAGGTGGACCTGGTACCCGGGGACCTGGTTGCCGTCGGCATCGCGGACCAGCTGGCCCTTCAGGCCGATGTCGGCGACCTGGATCCGGGCGCAGGAGTTCGGGCAGCCGTTCACGTTCACCGTGATCGGCACGTCCAGCTCGGGGATCCGCTGCTCCAGCTCGTCGATCAGCTCGGCCGCGCGGGCCTTGGTCTCGACGATCGCCAGCTTGCAGAACTCGATCCCGGTGCAGGCCATCGTGTTCCGCCGCCACGCCGACGGCCGCGCCTGGTACCCGAGCTCGCCGAGCTGCTGGACCAGCGACTCGACCTTCGACTCCTCGACGTCGAGCACGATCAGCTTCTGCTGCGCGGTGGTCCGGATCCGGTCCGACCCGTGCGCCGCGACCACGTCGGCCACCTTGGCCAGCGAGCTGCCGGACACCCGGCCGACGACGGGCGCGACGCCCACGTAGAACCGGCCGTCCTTCTGCCGGTAGACGCCGACGTGGTCGCCCTGGACCGCCGGGATCTCCGGCGCCGGTCCGTCGATCAGCTTGCGCTTCAGGTACTTGGATTCGAGAACCTCACGGAACTTCTCCACGCCCCAGTCGGCGACCAGGAACTTCAGCCGGGCCCGGTTCCGCAGCCGGCGGTAGCCGTAGTCGCGGAAGATGCTGGTCACGCCCCACCAGGCCTCGTGCACCTCGTCGAGCGGGATCCAGGTCCCGAGCCGCTGGGCGAGCATCGGGTTGGTGGACAGGCCGCCGCCGACCCACAGGTCGAACCCGGGGCCGTGCTCGGGGTGCTCCACGCCGACGAACGCGATGTCGTTCACCTCCGGCACCACGTCGTGCGACGGGTGGCCGGTGATCGCGGTCTTGAACTTGCGCGGCAGGTTGGAGAACTCGGTCGAGCCGATGTACTTCTCGACGATCTCGTCGATCGCCGGCGACGGGTCGATGATCTCGTCGGCCGCGATCCCGGCGACCGGGCTGGCGATCACGACGCGCGGGACGTCACCGCACGCCTCGGTGGTGTAGAGACCGACCGCCTCGAGCTTCTGCCAGATCGCCGGCACGTCCTCGACCCGGATCCAGTGCAGCTGGATGTTCTGCCGGTCGGTGATGTCGGCGGTGTCGCGCGCGTACGTGCTGGACACCTCCGCGATCACCCGCAGCTGCTCGGTGCTGAGCTGGCCGCCCTCGATCCGGACCCGGAGCATGAAGTACTTGTCGTCCAGCTCCTCCGGCTCCAGCGTCGCGGTCTTGCCGCCGTCGATGCCGGGCTTGCGCTGGGTGTACAGACCCCACCAGCGGAACCGGCCGCGCAGGTCGGCCGGGTCGATCGAGTCGAAGCCGCCGTGCGCGTACACGTTCTCGATCCGGGCCCGGACGTTCAGGCCGTCGTCGTTCTTCTTGTTCTCTTCGTTCTTGTTCAACGGCTCGCGGTAGCCGAGCGCCCACTGGCCCTCGCCCTTGCCTTTACGCGGGCGGGCAGGCTTGCGGGGAGCAGAGGTGACGCCAGTCATCTCGAACGTGTCCTTGTCTACTGGAGACAGGTGCGTCCGCGGGGGAGGGTCCGAAACGTCGTCGGTTCGACCCGTTCTGCGCGGTGCGCACCCAGCGGTGATCAGGTGATCAGGGGGCCGTCAGCGGGCCCGGCGGGGTGGCTGTCAGAACGTCGAAGGACAACAGATGGCGCTGCGCATCCGCCCGAGGTCGACGTGGATGCGACCTACGAGGTGGGTGGTCAGGGCAGCGAGCATGTCCCCAACGATCAGCGCCGACGCCTGACAAATCAACTCCCAATCCTGCTCTGTGAGATGAGATCTCAGGATACGGATATGTCTACCAGTCTGGTCGGGATTGTTTCGCGCTCAATCCGCAACCGACAAGAACTCTTGTTCAAGAAGTCTTGTTATAGCTAGGCTGCCCGGCATGAGCCCTGCGAACCGGCGTTCCGCGGACGCCTCCGTGATCGCCGCGATCCATCATCCGCTCCGCCGCCGGCTGATCGACCACCTCGGCGTGAACGGCCCGTCGACCGCGTCCCGGCTGGCCGGCGCGACCGGCGAACTGGTCGGAAACGTCAGCCACCACTTGAAAGTGCTGGCCGCGGCCGGCGTGATCGAGGAGGCGCCGGAGCTGGCCAGGAATCGCCGGGAACGCTGGTGGCGGACGGCCAAGGTGTCGTACTCGTGGTCGATCGCGGACGCCGGCGGGGACCCGGCCGGCGAGCTGGTGGCGGCCACCGCCGAGGAGGCGAACCTGGGCCATCACGCCACCAAGGTGCGGCAGTGGTTCGAGCGCCGGCACGCCTACGACGACGCCTGGATCCGGGCCGCGTTCTCGACCGAGAGTTGGGTCACACTGACCCCCGAACGGCTCACCGAGCTCGGCGACCGCATCGGCGCGATCATCCAGGAGTACGTCGACGCGCCCGACTCCGGCGACGAGGTGGAGACCGTCTTCGTGTTCGCGCACGGCGTCCCGGCCCGGCCGTGACGACCACCGACGAGTACGCCGAGGTCGCGTTCCCGCCGTTGGGCCGGGACCGCCGGGTGCAAGGGTGGATCTTCTCGGCGGCGGTGTCGCAGATCGGGGATGTCGCCTGGTACGTCGGGCTGGCGTGGAGCGCGGCCCAGGTGACCACGCCGGCCGGCGCGGGCCTGGTGATGGGGATCGGCGCGTTGCCCCGGGCCTTGGTGCTCCTGTGGGGCGGAGCGCTGGCCGACCGGCTCGACGCCCGGCGGACGATGATCCTCGCCAACCTCGGCCGGATCGTCGTCCTGGCCACCGCGGGCGCGATCGTGCTGACGAGCGGCGTCACGCTGCCGCTTCTGCTGACCGTCGCGGTTCTCTTCGGCGTGATGGACGCGATCTACACGCCGGCCGCGGGGACGATTCCACGCCGGATGGTCCGCGGCGAGGACCTGGTGAAACTCGCCGCCGGGACCCAGCTCGCGAATCGGCTGGCCGTCTTCGTCGGCGCACCCCTGGGCGGCCTGCTCGTTGCGCACGGCGGGCTGGCCGCGGTGATGCTGGTGGACGCGCTGTCGTTCGCCGTGATCGCGGTCGCGCTGGCCTGGGTGGTCCGTCCCCGGTTGCCGCAACCGTCGTCGAGCGGCGCGTCGATCCGCGCTGACCTGCGCGACGGCTTCGGGTACCTGCGCCGCGACGTCTCGGCCCGGACCTTGGTGATCGCCTTCTTCGGGTTGAACCTGTGTGTCGGCCCGGTCATCGCGGTCGGCCTGGTGCAACGGACCCACGTCGACGGCTGGGGTGCCGGTGCACTCGGCTGGTTCCAGGCGTGCTCCGGGATCTCGGCCGCGCTCGGCGCCGTGATCGCGCTGCGCTGGAAACCACGCCGCCCGGCCCGGACGGGGTTGCTGCTGCTGATCCCGCAGGCGGCCGGGTGCGTCATGATTGGAGCCGTCCCGCGGGTCGTCGTGTTCGTGGCGATGGCGATGATCGGGATGACGGCCGGCCTGGCTTCCGCGCAGTTGTCCGGCGCGTTCCAGCAAACGATCGAGCCGGCGTTCCTCGGCCGGACGTCGAGCATCGTCAGCCTGTCCGACGAGGCCCTGATGCCACTGGCGATGACCGGCTTCGGCGCCCTGATCTCCCTGACCGACGTCACCTTCGCCTGCGCGGCACTGGGTACGGCGTTCGCGGTCCTGATGCTGTGGTCCGCCGCCCGCCTGAAGGGCTGACAGCGGTCGCCTCCCGGCATCGGGAGGCGACCGCGGTGGTCCGTAGATCAGCTGAGCTCGAGGCCCGGGTACAGCGGGTGCTTGTCGAGCATCTCGGCCGAGGCGGCGCGGGTCTTGTCGGCCACGCCGGCGGCCAGCTCGTACTTCGCCTTCGACGGCGCGCCGGCCGACGTGGTGGTCGGGGTGACGCTGGACAGCACGTCGGTGATCAGCTCGGCCACCCGGTCGAACTCGTCGGCGCCGAACCCGCGCGTGGTCAGCGCCGGCGTACCGATCCGGACGCCCGAGGTGTACCAGGCGCCGTTCGGATCGCGCGGGATCGCGTTCCGGTTGGTGACGATGCCCGCGTCCAGCAGCGCCGACTCGGCCTGCCGGCCGGTGATGCCGTACGACGAGACGTCCAGCAGCACCAGGTGGTTCTCGGTACCGTCGGTGACCAGCTTGACGCCACGCTTCATCAGGCCCTCGGCCAGGCTGACCGCGTTGTCGGCGACGGCCTGCGCGTAGGTCTGGAAGGACGGCTGCCGCGCCTCGGCCAAAGCGACGGCCTTGGCCGCCATCACGTGGCTGAGCGGACCACCGAGCACCATCGGGCAGCCACGGTCCACCGAGTCGGCGTACTCGGGCTGGCAGAGCACCATGCCGCCGCGCGGGCCGCGGAGCGACTTGTGCGTGGTGGTCGTGGTGACGTGCGCGTGCGGGATCGGGTCGAAGTCGCCGGTGAACACCTTGCCGGCGACGAGCCCGGCGAAGTGCGCCATGTCGACCATCAGGGTCGCGCCGACCTCGTCCGCGATCTCGCGCATCTTGGCGAAGTTCACCTTGCGCGGGTACGCGGAGTACCCGGCGATCAGGACCAGCGGCTTGAACTCACGGGCCGTCCGGGCGACCTCGTCGTAGTCCAGCAGGCCGGTCTCCGGGTCGGTGCCGTACGAGCTCTGGTGGAACATCTTGCCGGAGATGTTCGGCCGGAAGCCGTGGGTGAGGTGGCCGCCGGCGTCGAGCGACATGCCGAGCATCCGCTGGTCGCCGAGCGCCTTGCGGAGCTTGGTCCAGTCTTGTTCGGTCAGGTCGTTGACATGCTTGGCACTCGCCTCGGCCAGTGCCGGGGCCTCGATCCGCTGGGCCAGGATCGCCCAGAACGCGACCAGGTTGGCGTCGATCCCGGAGTGCGGCTGGACGTAGGCGTGCGGGGCGCCGAACAGCGCCTTCGCGTGGTCCGCGGCGGTCTGCTCGACGATGTCGACGTTCTGGCAGCCGGCGTAGAAGCGGTGCCCGATGGTGCCCTCGGCGTACTTGTCGGACAGCCAGTTGCCCATCGTCAGCAGGGTCGCGGGGGAGGCGTAGTTCTCACTCGCGATCAGTTTGAGCGAGGACCGCTGGTCCTCCAGCTCGGACCGGATGGCGCCCGCGATGGTGGGCTCCACCGCGCCGATCACCTCGAGGGCGCTGCGGTACGCCGCCGACGCGGCCGCGGCGTCGAAGGGTTGAGTCATCGTTGTCTCTCCTGAGGTTTGCACTGGGTCATCCCGTGGGTCGCCGGCACCCAGGCGCACGGTGCCCGCGTCTTCTCGCTCCCCGGTGGTTCTCCACCTCACGCGCCAGTCGCGACGCGGTAACCCTAGCGCGTCTCAGATCACCCGGTCGACGACGGTCGAGAACCGCGTGGTCCGCGGCAGCGTCCCGAACACGCCACCCCAGTCACCCGCGAGCCGGGACGCCACGAAAGCGTCGGCGACGTCGGGTGTCGAGTGGCGGACGAGCAGTGACGCCTGCAGGCACGCGGCCATCCGCGCGGCCAGCCGGCGAGCGCCCGCTTCGGCCTCGGAAACGTCGGCGAGCGACTCCAGGACGTCGGTCACCGCGGCGTCCAGGCGATGGTCGGCTCCACTGGCCGCACCGACCTCGGTCAGCCAGGCCTCCAGCGACTCCGGCCGGCGGAGCGCGCGGAGTACGTCGAGGGCGTTGACCGTGCCGGAGCCTTCCCAGATCGAGTTCAGCGGCGACTCCCGGTACAGCAACGGCAGCCCCGACTCCTCGACGTACCCGTTGCCACCGAGGCACTCCAGCGCCTCCGCGACCGTCATCGGGGTGCGCTTGCAGACCCAGAACTTCGCCAGCGGCAACGCGATCCGCCGGAACGCCGCGGCCTGTTCGTCCCCGGCCAGTGCGGCGTCGACCGCGGCCGCGAGCCGGATCGCGAGTGCGGTCGCCGCCTCGCTCTCGATCGCGAGGTCGGCCAGGACGTTCCGCATCGCCGGCTTGTCGCGCAGCAACCCGCCGAACGCGCTCCGGTACGACGTGTGCCAGGTCGCCTCGACCAGGGCGCGACGCATCAACGCCGCCGAGCCGAGGACACAGTCCAGCCGGGTCGCGGCGACCATCTCGATGATCGTCCGGACGCCGGCGCCCTCGTCGCCGAGCCGGTAGCCGAGCGTGTTGTGGAACTCGACCTCGCTGGACGCGTTCGACCGGTTGCCGAGCTTGTCCTTGAGCCGTTGCAGGGCAAACGTATTCCGGTTGCCGTCAGCAAGGACCCGGGGGACGACGAAGCAGCTGAGTCCCTCCGGCGCCTGGGCGAGTACGAGGAACACGTCCACCTGGGGGGCCGAGCAGAACCACTTGTGCCCGTTCAGCAGGTACTCGTCGCCGTTGCCCGACGGCGTCGCCGTGGTGAGGTTGGCCCGGACGTCGGATCCGCCTTGTTTCTCGGTCATCCCCATCCCCGCGAGCACGCCGGCCTTCTCCGCGGCGGGCAGCCGGCGCACGTCGTACGCGGTGGCGGCGAGGCCGGGGATCCACTCGGCGGCGAGGTGTTCGGAGGCGCGCAGGGCCGGGACCGCGGCGTACGTCATCGAGATCGGGCAGCCGTGGCCGGGCTCGACCTGGGACCACAGGTAGAAGCCGGCGGCGCGGGTGAGGTGGGGCGACGCCGCGGTACTCGTCCAGGGGGCCGCCTGCAGGCCGAAGCCGACGGCTCGCTCCATCAGCCAGTGCCAGGACGGGTGGAACTCCACCTCGTCGATCCGCCGGCCGTAGCGGTCGTGGGTCTTCAGGACAGGCGGGTTCTGGTTCGCGGGCAGCGCGTGCGCGAGGGCCTCCGGTGATCCCGCCAGCGCCCCGATCGCGGTCAGGCCGGGGTCGGCGGTCAGGTCGGCGAACGGGCGCAGAGCGTCACCGAGTGCCGTGTCCTGCGTGAAGAAGTTCACTCCCCGGAGTGGGGGAGCCTGATTCGTTACCGCGAAAGGGTCCGCCATGTCAGTACGGTAAGCGGTATGGCACGCTCTGGGTCAGCGCACGACGGAGGGACGTCGGTCTCCTTCGCGTGGGCCCGCAAGATCCCCGCGACGACCTGGAAGCTGATCACCCAGACCGTCGGTACCTGTCTGCGCTACCGCGTCACCGGCCTGGCCGCCGAGGCCGCGTTCTTCGCGATCCTCTCGCTGCCGCCGCTGATCTTCGGGCTGGCCGGCTCGATCGGTTACATCGCCAGCCGGTTCTTCGAGGTCGAGACGATCGGCGACATCAAACAGCAGATCGCCGAGCTGGCCGCTCGCGCGCTGACCGACGAGTCGGTCCAGGGCGTGATCGTGCCGACCCTGAACCAGGTCCTCGACGGTGGCCGGCCGGACGTCATCTCGATCGGTTTCGTGCTGGCGCTGTGGTCCGGCAGCCGCGCGCTGAACGTCTTCGTCGACACCATCACGATCATGTACGGGATGGGCGGCAAGCGCGGCATCGTCCGCACCCGCGCCTTGTCCTTCAGCCTGTACTGCGCGGCCCTGGTGATCGGCGTCATCGTGCTCCCGCTGGTGCTGGCCGGCCCGGACGCGGTCGACGCCGTGCTCCCGCAACGGGTCGACTTCCTGAACCAGCTGTACTGGCCGGTGGTCACGATCCTGTCGGCGGGCTTCCTGAACACCCTGTACCACCTGTCGGTCCCGGTGCGGACGCCCTGGGTCTCCGACCTGCCCGGCTCGTTCCTCGCGCTCTCGATCTGGATCCTGGGCAGCTTCGTGCTGCGCTGGATCCTGCAGAGCACGGTCGGCGGGACGTCGATCTACGGTCCGCTGGCGGCGCCGATCGCGGTCCTGATGTGGCTCTACATGACCGCGATCGCGGTCCTGATCGGCGCGGCCCTGAACGCGGTCGTCGACCGGCTGTGGCCGCACAAGTCCCGGCCGGACCGCGACGAGGCCGCGGCCGAGCCGGTGATGAAGGCCGAGTCCGACCACCACCAGGACCAGGTGATCAAGCCGGGCGAGCAGCGTCCCGAGATCCAGGTCGCCCGCGTCGTCGAGGGCCTCGGCGTACGGCCGGTCGCTCCTTCGGCCGAATCGCCGCCGGACGCGTCCGCCGAGACCGCCCCGGCTGAGCCGGCTCCGGTCGAGAAGGCCCCGGCGGAGAAGGCTGCGGCGGACAAGGAAGCGGTGGAGAACGCGCCGGAGAAGGTCAAGCATCCGAAGAACGCACCGCCGGAGCGCCCGGCCCCGGACAGCACGCGCCCGCGGCCGTCGACCCTCACACCGATGCCGGAGCGGGACGGCGAGCGGCCGGAGCGGAAGCGGGCCACGGACCGCAGCGGGGCGTCGGCCGGAAAACCCGGTGCGCCCACCGACGGTGAGAACCTACGCTGAACCCATCGCGACAGTCCGTCCCACCGACGGCAGGACAACAGAAGGGAGTTGAGCCAGCCATGAGCTTCGACCAGGCCACCAGGGCCGCCAACTCCCGTACCGTCCGTCCGCTGAGCTGATCTCGCGGCCGGACCTCCCGAAAGGTTCGTGGCACGATGTCAGCAAATCTTCAGGCCCTCGGTCTCGACGAGTCCACGACCGAGTTCCTCACCACCCTGCCGGGGTCCGCCGAACTGGTCCCCGGCCGCGTCAGCCGCGTCGACAAGGGCGTCTGCACCGTCCTCACCGAGGACGGTCCGGTCCGGGCCACTTGGTCCGGCACCATCCTGTCCGCGATCGCCGCCGACGTGCAGGCGATGCCCTGTACCGGCGACTGGGTCGCGTTGCGCTGGTGGCCGGACGACCGGATCACCCTCGAGGCGGTCGCGCCGAGGAAGTCCGCGATCGTCCGTGCCGAGGTCGGCGGCTCGTCCCGCGGCCAGGTGCTCGCCGCGAACGTCGACGTGATCGCGATCGTCGTCGGCCTCGAACCCGAGCCCAACATCGGCCGGATCGAGCGCTTCCTCGCCCTCGCCTGGGAGAGCGGCGCCCGGCCGGTCGTCGTCCTCACCAAGGCCGACCTCGTCGGGGACGCGGACGCCGTCGCCGAGGACGTCGCCACGGCCGCTCCCGGGGCCGATGTGCTGGTCTGCAGCGCGACCACGGGGGAGGGGCTGGAGGAAGTCCGGGCCCTCCTCGCCGGCGACGCCACGATGGCTCTGCTCGGCGTCAGTGGCGCCGGCAAGTCGTCCCTGGTGAACGCGCTCGCCGGAGTCGAGCTGCTCGACGTCCGGTCCATCCGCGACGACGGCAAGGGCCGGCACACCTCGGTACGCCGCGAGCTCATCCAGCTGCCGCAGGGCGGGGTCGTCATCGACACCCCGGGACTGCGGGGCGTGGGCCTGCAGGAGTTCGGGGAGGGCGTGGATGCCGCGTTCCCGGACATCGCCTCGCTGGCCGAGCAGTGCAAGTTCAAGGACTGCGTGCACGTCACCGAACCAGGTTGCGCGGTGCAGGCCGCGCTCGAGGACGGCACGCTGCCGATCCGCCGGTACGAGAGCTGGCAGCGGTTGCAACGCGAGGCCGCGTTCATGGCTCGGCGGTCGGATGCACGGCTCCGCGTCGAGGCGAGGAAGCAGTGGGTCCGCCAGACCAAGGAGTACCGCCGCGACATCAAGCCGCGACCGTAGACCCGCCGGTCCGGGCCCGGTGGTGCTGTGCCTGAATGAAAGACTTCCGGCATGGATCGTCGGGTATTGGTGACCGGGGCATCGCGGGGGATCGGTGCGGCTACGGCGAAGGCGTTCGCGGCCGTGGGGGATCGCGTCGCCGTGCACTACGGCAGTTCCCGCGAGGCAGCGACCGCGGTGCTGAAGGAGTTGCCGGGTGATGGCCACGCCTTGGTCCACGCGGATCTCGGCGACCCGGCCGCCGTCGAGCGGATGGTCGACGAGGCCGCCGCGGAGCTCGGGCGGATCGACGTCCTGGTGAACAACGCGGCCGTGTACGAGCCGCACCCGATCCGCGCTTCGTCGTACGAGGAATGGCAGCGGGCGTGGGCCACGACGCTCGGGGTGAACCTGGTCGGCGCCGCGAACGTCACCTGGTGGACGGTACGCCACATGGGCCGTGGCGGCCGCATCGTGAACGTGTCCTCGCGCGGCGCGTTCCGCGGGGAGCCGAACCAGCCCGCGTACGGCGCGAGCAAGGCCGGCCTGGTGTCGTTGACCCAGTCACTCGCGCGGTCGCTGGGTCCGGAAGGGATCGCGGTGACGGCGATCGCGCCGGGCTGGACGACGACGGACATGGCGGCCGGCGCGTTGGCGGGGGACGGGTACGAGCGCCGGCGGATGGAGAGCCCGTTGGAACGGGTGGCCTCGCCCGATGAGGTGGCGGCCGCGATCGTCTATCTGGCGTCGGCGCAGGCGGAGTTCGCGACGGGGACGGTGCTGGACTTCAACGGTGGGTCTCACTTGCGCATGTGAAGCTGCGCGAACTCGTCGGCGGTCATCCCGAAGACGATCAGGTCCTGGTACGCACCGTCGAGGAACTCGTGGTCGCGCAGGCACCCTTCCTGCTGGAACCCGAGCCGCTCGTGCAGCGCCAGGGAAGCCTTGTTGTACGCGTAAACGCCGGCCTCGGCCTTGTGGTACCGGCGCTCGTTGAACATGTACCGGAGCAGGATCTTCACCGCGTCGGTGGCGTACCCGCGCCGGTGGTAGTCCCGCCCGATCGCGACCCCGTAACTGAACCGCCCGGCGCGCAGATCCGTCTCCCCGGTGGACAGCGCGCCGACCAGCGTGTCGGTCTCGAGCGCCTCGATCGCGAGCTGCATCCGATCCTGCTCGATCTGCCGGGTCGACTGCTCCTCGGCCCAAGCCAGCGAAGCAGCGGCGGACCGCGGCGGATGAATCATGTCGGCGTCCCGCTGCACCTCACTGTCCTGATCGAACCGCTGGAAATCACTCCAGTCCTCAGCCTCGATCCCGCGCAACCGAACCCGCTCCCCAGCCCAGATCAACCCCATACAAAAGATTCAAGCACCCGACCCCCACCCGGTCCACGGGATATGAACCCGCAAGCCCGCACGAAGAGGGGCGACTGGAGAGATCAACCACAGCTGAAG